>LR026962.1:1222825-1585670 GCA_900498215.1 uncultured Paludibacter sp.
TTTAATTGAATTATTTAAATATCGGAATACAATTGACTTACGTCGAACCTTGTTTCCTCATAATACAATTGGGTGTGATTTACAATCACACCCAACCAGCTCATTTATTTTACATATCCGTTAGGACGGGGTCCCAGCTACCAGTTCATTTATTTTATATATCAGTTAGGACGAACGGAAGGTTATTTACTTACTTTTTTAAAAATACAATCTTTATTATAATTATATTTTGCTGTATCAACTCCTATAAACTTATTTTTCCTTATAATAAATCTTATGGGTTGATTAACCTCTATAAACATTTCATTTTGTAGATTTACATATTTTTCTCCAAAGATTGATATGTCATTTTTATTTAACAATAATTCATTTTTTTTCTTTAAATTACTTTTCTTCCAATTATCCATTAAAATGATAGTATCTCCTCTTATTTCCCATACACCTTCATTTATTAATCCTTGTGATTTAATTGAGTATGTAGAGTCATCTTTAATATAAATATAATCAATAAGAATACACATAGAGCTATTATAATATCCAGAGATTGATTTGTTATAAAAGCTACAATTTGTAGATATGAAAAAAACTATTGTAAAAATTATTATTCGATAAATTGTTTTCATTTTTTTACGGTTTATAGGTATGACCTTCAATTCTAAAAATAGCGTTATGTTGTGTAGACAATCTTTGTAATGCGTAAACTCTATGTGCAAACATAGTTACTTCATTTTGATAAAAAGGACTTTGATACTTTAAAAAAGATGTTGCATTAAGTATATTTTGTGCATTTGAAGGACCATCTTGCAAACCTTTATAGATTGGTGGTAAAGAATATATATCATTATATCTTTCTCCCCCAAACATAGCTCCCCGCTGATACGCTTCCAGTTCATCATATTTATCATAGAATGGTAAGCCTGCAGAGCCAAAACTAAAATTGCCTGTTTCAAATTGGTATCCGTGTTTCAATTCATGTGCAATAAAACTAAGGTTGTAACTATTCGGTATTGACATTAACACCGTTCCATTTTGCCATTCTGTTTTCCCTGTTAATGTTTTATTTCCGAGTTGGTCAGAGACAGATAATGAATTATCAACTTCCATATCATACATCTGACTTGAAGCCGCCAAAGTTGCTGTTTCTCCTCTAACTTGCTCTAAATCTGAGTTGGAATTTTTTAAATTATTTATTTGTTTTTCAAGCGATTTTACTTGCTTTGCAGATAATCCTCCTTTATCTAACATCGCCTGCTTATCTCCTATTTTTTTATTATTTGCATCTTGTTGTCTCTGCACTTCTGCCATAAGTTTTTTTACATATTTCCAAGCTTCGTCTGTAAATTCCATTCCATTTGGATCTACCGCATTCACCGGATTATTCCCACACCACGCATACGGGCTAATGCTGTAATACTTTTCTGCCAATGGATCAAGCGTGGTGGTGCGCATAATGGCAGGGTAATACCATCGTGCTTGAGAATCGTACTCATCTAACCCGTGCGCCTCTACAAACTCTTTGCCGTTGTATTTTTTGTTTTGAGCTTCAGGGTTTAAGCCGTCTGCCCAAGGTAAACCGCTGGGGTAATATTGAGTGCGTTGTACAGAATGCCTTGCAAATCAAATTAAATACTACGTTACAAACGTTTCGCCAACTTACCCCTCGTGAACACACGAGGGGTAGAGTGAAATCTGAATATTACAAGAAGGTGGGATTAATAAAATCCCAGCTACCAGTTCATTTATTTTATATATCAGTTAGGACGGAGCTGCGCCAGCCTGGTTTTATTCACATAATGGATAAACTATTTTAATATAAATTGATTTCAGATTTTTTATAGGAATCCTAAAATATCGTTCTGAGCGATGTTTGATGTGATAATAATTTCCATTAATTAAACCCAAAATAAATTTGGTATTTTTAGGATATTCATAAATTTCTAAATCTCTAACTTTTATATCAGATTCTTTCTCGTCACAGCCTCCATAATCAGGATACTTATATTTTTTAAAACTTTGATAATCTAAAACATAATACAAATCGAATCCACAAATAAATACATCAGGTTCCATAAAAAAACTCCATTTCTGATTGTAATCTTTTAATTTGTTTTTTGAGAAAACAAACGGACCACCGTATTTTTTTGAAAAAACCTTTATGGGATTACTTATAGTTATGGTATCAACAATATAAAATGACTTGTAATTCTTTTCACCTTTATAATCTATATCATAATATCTGCTACTGCACGATGATAAAAGCACAATAAATATAATAATTGTTTTTTTCATTATTTAACCCTTCCTTTAATTCTTAAAAATTTTAGCATATCTTTTGATGTTACTTGAAATGTCGGTGAAACGTAGTTAGGCATTCTATATCTTTCTTGGGATAAGAAAAAATTAAAATGAATTAAACCTCTTCCTGCATTAGTACCACTTCCATCAGTATTTGTAACATACCTCGTCCTTTCGGATTTGCACTTTAATTGTAATAAGTTTCGCACTGGTTGCTGTGATTTGTAATCACAGCTTAAATTATTATCAGGATTTTTAATCCGATAAATAAGTAGCGTGTGAAAACCCGCCTGCGTCGGGCAGGTATCTCTACCCAATCTACAACAGTATCTGTAACAAAATAAACTTCTCCTAATATGCGGTTTTGAATGTTCATTTTGCAAATGTAATTTTTTTAATTGAATTATTTAAATATCGGAATACAATTCCTTATAATACAATTGGGTGTGATTACAAATCACACCCAACCAGCTCCGTTCGGCGTAGTCTCCAGACTACGTCGTGTTAAAAATAATGCTCCTGCATTATACAAAACAGAGCTTTGTTTTTAGCTTGACGTAGCTACAAGCTACGCCAAACATTGTAACCGCTAACTGACACACTACGATGAACGAGGGGATTTTTAATCCGAACAACAAATATTTATTGCACAAATATATGTAATTATTTTTGTTTTTTACTGAATACAATTCCTAATAATAATAAAGGGTGTGATTGCCGCTCGAACTTGTTCGCTTGGCTTGCCAAGAAATCACACCCGACAACACCCAACAAGTTACAATCATATAAAATTTATAATAAGCAGACGGGAATAAATATTATACGTTTTCCACCACTTTATTGGGCAGTCTTTTATACAGCCAGGCGCCAAATCTCCAACGCTGGGAAACATACACCACTTTTCTTTTCTTATGTATGCCTTTATAAATTTGGCTGGCTACTTTTTCTACCGTCGATACCCAAAAAACATAACTTTTCCCCACCATAGCCGTATCTACATAACCCGGACGTACATCGGTTACTGTAATAGGAAGTTTTAAATAATTGGAAAGACTCCTTAAACCCTCCAAATAATTCATTTGATAAGATTTACTTGCGTTGTAAGACGGATTGTTTCTCCACCCGCGAAATCCTGCCACAGAAGTTATTCCCACTAAATGACCGTATCCCTGGTTCTTGAAAAAATTAAAACCCCAATCTGCTATGCGCGTAAATCCTTTCACATTTGTATCGATGGTCATTTTTTCCACTGCAAAATCCAAATCGATGTTATATTTTATTACACCTGAACTTATTACCAATAAATCAAGCCCTCCCAACTCTGAGACTAATTCTTCCAATGTTTGAACTATAGTATCCGTAAGAGTAACATCCAATGTTTTAGTCAAATATAAACCGGGATTTTCTGCAGCAAGCTCTTCCAACAAATTTGTTCTTCTTCCTGCAATTCCCACTTTATAATTATTTTTCACCAAAATACGCGACAGCCCTTTACCTATGCCTGATGTAGCGCCTATAACAACTGCTTTTTTCATTCTTTAATTTCTTGGATTCTTTGTTACAAAATTAGTCGTTTTTAAACAAAAACTAAAATAAATATTAACTTTGTAACAGAAAAAACAGATGAAATATGATAGAAAACACGCATTACATTGATTTTGAAGAAGTAATAAGGGAAAGATTGCCTAATAAAAAACTTCCTCGTCCGGTATATTTGCTATTGAAGAAAATAGCTCACGTAGATGATTTTAACAATATGTTTTCCGCTTTGTCCGGTAAAATGAATCTTGAATTTATGCACGGAGTTATTGACTACTTGAATTTAAGTGTAACCGTTTTTGGAAAGGAAAACCTGAAGAAAAACGATAAACCGATGATTTTTTCAAGCAATCATCCGTTAGGAGCTTTGGATGCGGTAACTATGGGTCACGTATTGGGCAATATATACGGAGAAAAAATAAAATTCTATGCAAATGAATTTCTAAACGAACTTAAACCGGTAAGAGAAATGTTTCTTCCAATATACAAATACAGTTCGCAAAGCCGCAGCAATGCTGAAACAGTTCAAGAGTTTTTCGAGTCTGATAATCATTTAATTACATTTCCTGCCGGAGCCACTTCACGTATGCGCAAAAACGGATTGCAAGATTTGGTGTGGCACAAAAATTTTATCCAGAAATCAATTCAATATCAAAGAGATGTTGTTCCGCTTTATTTCAATGCTCAAAATTCACGATTTTTCTATACGTTGCAAAAAATCAGAGAATTGATTCATTCAAAACAAAACTTTGAAATGCTACTCCTTGCCTCTGAAATTTTCAAGCAAAAAGGGAATCAATACACATTTTACATTGGTGAACCTGTTTTGTGGGAGACATTTGACAAATCAAAAACACCCATAGAATGGGCTGCTTGGATGAGAGAAAAAACATATCAATTGCCCGGAAAGTATGAAATTGGTTGATATCCACACACATAATAAAGATATTGACAAAGGAATAATTTCCGTTCACAACATTTCTTTGGATGAGTTTGGAAATTTGACGGAAAAGAGAAACATTTATTACTCGTTGGGAATTCATCCATATGAGTTAGAAAATTCTCCGGAAAGCAAATTGGAAAAGCTGAAAATACTCGCTTCGGATAAACACGTGAAACTCATTGGGGAATGCGGTTTGGATAAAAACATCCAAACAACGTACGAAAAACAATTATTTTACTTTAAAGAACAGATTTCTATTTCGGAACAACTACAAAAACCGCTTATCATACATTGTGTCGGATATTTCAATGAACTTTTCGAACTTCGGAAAGAGCTTAAGCCTACCCGGCGATGGATTATACACGGGTTCAGAAGCAAGCCGCAACTTGCGCAACAAGCGCTGAATGCCGGTTTTGATATTTCTTTTGGAGAAAAATTCAATGCTGAAAGTGTAAAAATTACACCGGTGGAACATCTTTTTATCGAAACAGATGAAAGCAAAATTTCCATCGCTGAAATATATCAATCTATAGCCCGAATTAAAAATTGTTTGCCGGAACAATTGAATGCCGGAAACCATCTGTTAAATTGTTAAAACTCATTTTCAAGTATTGTAAAAACATAAACCTACCGTAGAAACCATAATAATTTATATCTTTGTTAAAATTTTTCGATAAAAAATCCGTTTCTGAAAATTAAAATATACTTGCCATTTATGAAAAAAACGTTTGTCGCCCTCGCTATTTTATTATCAATCAACTCTTTATTTTCACAAGAAATTTCTGTTACCCAACAAAGAAAACTGATGCAAACCATTACGGCTATCAGTAATTTGTATGTAGATACCATTAACGATAAAAAAATAGTAGAAGCATCTATTAAAGGAATGCTAAAAGACCTCGACCCGCATTCCACATATACTCCCGCAGATGAAGTTCAACGTATGCACGAACCGCTCGAAGGCAGCTTTGAAGGTATCGGAGTGCAATTTCAAATATTAGAAGATACCATTAATGTAGTACAAACCATTTCGGGTTGTCCGGCGGAAAAAGTGGGTGTTTTACCCGGCGACAAAATTATTTATATTGATAATGAACTGGTTGCCGGAGTAAAATTTCAAAATTCCGATGTATTTAAACGCTTGCGGGGAAAAAGAGGCACGGAAGTAACCATAAAAGTAAAACGAAACAGCGAAAAAGAATTGTTGGAATTTAAAATCGTCCGGGATAAAATTCCCATTTACAGCGTAGATGCTTCTTATATGGCTGATAAAAATATCGGTTATATAAAAGTCAACAGTTTTGGAAGTACCACTACCGATGAATTTAAAGAGGCGTTTAAAAAACTGAAAAAACAAGGAATGAAAGACTTAATACTCAGTTTGCAAGGAAACGGAGGCGGTTATCTTATTACCGCTATCGGATTGGCTGATGAATTTTTAGACGATAATAAACTCATTGTTTACACCCAAGGTTTACACCAGCCAAGAACAGACGCAGACGCCAGTTCAAAAGGAGATTTTGAGAAAGGAAGATTAATCGTGTTGGTAGATGAATATTCCGCTTCGGCAAGCGAAATTGTAAGCGGCGCTTTGCAAGATTGGGATAGAGCTGTTATTGTTGGTCGCCGCACATTTGGTAAAGGTTTGGTTCAAAGAGAATTAAATCTTGCAGACGGTTCTGCATTGCGTCTCACGGTAGCTCGCTACTATACTCCAAGCGGACGATGCATTCAAAGACCGTATAAAGATGGCACCGAAAAATACTACAAAGATGTTCTTAACAGATATTCCAACGGCGAATTAATGAACAAAGACAGCATTCATTTTCCTGATTCTTTGAAATATACTACAAAAATTCTGAATCGTACTGTGTATGGCGGTGGCGGAATTATGCCCGATGTATTTGTTCCAATCGATACAACAGAATACAGCGATTTTCACCGCAGTTTGGTTGCCAAAGGAATTGTAAACCGGGTTTCGCTTCAGTATTTAAACAACAACAGAGAAGCATTAAAAGCAGCTTATCCCACATTTGAAAAATACAATAGCAACTTTGAAGTAAATGAAGAAATCTTAAACAATTTGATTAAAGAAGCGGAAAAAGAAAAACTCAAAGTGGATACAACGCAATTTGAACACTCAAAACGGCTGATAAAACAACAAATAAAAGCAATCATCGCAGGAGATATATGGCAAACCAATGAGTTTTACAGGGTAATTGACGCTGAAAATGAATCACTTCAGAAAGCGTTGGAGATATTGAAAACTCCAAATGCTTATGAAAATATCCTGAAAAAAGAATAAAATTGATAAATTATTCAATCGCACCCCCACGCTGTACAGGTTTCGGATCTAATTTATAAATAAACATTATTTCGTGCGTGCTTCCTAAACAAGAAGTGGAAAAACCGAAATTATAATCGTAACAATACGATAAAGATATATAGGGGCTAATATTTATTCCAATGCATCGGTAAAAAAGTAAGTATATGACTTTAATTTTTGACTACGTAATTACAAATTGGGTAGAACTATTAGGCGCTGTATTAAGTTTAGTTTATCTTTATCTTTCGATTAAAGAAAAAATCGGGCTTTGGATTTTCGGATTTCTCTGTTCCACTTTATACGTTATCGTGTTTTTTTCAAGCAAATTCTATGCTGATATGAGTTTGCAAGTTTATTATTTAGTAGTAAGTGTTTATGGTTGGATAAATTGGAAGAAAAACGCCGATGTAAAAACACACATTCTGCCCGTTACCACTATCAGTAAACAACAATACGGACTTTACATTCCCACAATTTTTGTAATTTATCTGGTATATTATATTATTCTGAAATATTTTACCGACTCTCCTATTCCCATTATGGATTCCATTGTGGGCGCATTAAGCGTAGTTGCCACATGGATGCTGGCAAAAAAGAAAATTGAAAACTGGCTACTTTGGATTGCTGCAGATGGAATTGCCGTAGGGTTATTTGTTTACAAACAACTTTATCCTACCGCTGTACTTTTTGTAATTTACACGATTATGGCAATTGTTGGATATTTCCAGTGGAAAAAGTCAATGGAAAGATAGTTTTGAGTTCTAGTTGGTTTAGAAATTTTTTTTAAAAATATTTTCCGCCTTCCGTCTTCACAAAAATCACAACTCGTCTTTCATATCCAGCATTACGGTCATAAAATCATCGTCACGTTTTATAAGTAATTTCAAAGGTCGTCTCGAAGGTGTTGAGAAAATCTTTTTAATTTCGGAAAGACTTTTAAAATAAGTCTTTTCATTATCTACCTCAAAAATAATATCTCCGGGTTTTATACCTGCTTTTTCTGCTTTAGAATTTTTCCATACTTTACTTATTCTGAAAACAGGAAAAAACAACACGTCTTGCACAAGTTCCAAACCTGAAACATTGTATTGGAAAGGATCTCTAAAAAAATGATTTTTTACGAAATAAAATCGTTTGTTTTGATAATCAAAAATCATATTAAAGCGTTTCAAAATCTGACTTCCAACGCTTCCGTCGCGCCCTGCAAGTTGAACTGCATCCATAATACTTATTGAATCGGGAAAAGCCACAATAGGATTGGGAATACAATAAGAACCGATGCAAAGTTCTTTCAACCTGCTGAAATTACCGAGAATTTCCCCGTTTAATCCTTCGCCAATCACTCCATAAATATGCTTTTCCGGTATTTTTACTCTGTTTTCGTTGCGTACTGTTTGAAACCATGCAGATGCTTCTGCACCCGTATCTAACAATACTTTCACTCTTTTATAATCTTCGCTGTTTTCTTCTTTTACATCTACATAAATAAACATTTTGTTTTGCGCCGAAACTTCCATCGGGAGCCATTCATATTTTGAAGGAGCTTCATAACTTTCAGGGGCAAAGATATTTACTTTTAATAAACCGTAATTTATGTCCACTACATAGTTTCTGAAAATATCCGAGCCCAAAATTCCATTCACTTTCTGACCCAAAATCATAGAAAGATTAAAAATATTGTCAGGCAAAAAATAAACGGTAGATTTTTTTAATAGCAATTTTCCTACCTTAATCACATTTTCTTTACTGCGCAGCGCTTTTAATTCATGTTGGTCTCCAAGACCTTGCATTTCAACCGTATCGGTGTAATTAAGTTCAATGTTATCGTCTTCAAAAAGTTCTGTAATCAAAGTGTTTTTAATCCCGGAATCCAAAATCAATTTCAGCGGAGAAGAGTTGTTTATTTTTACATTTACCACAACATAACTTCCCAGCATTTCAAAAGGAAACGAAGCTATTTTTTTATTTTTTGAATAGCAAACCGACGTATTCAAAGCAAAAATAATGAGTAAAGAAAACACAGTAATTCGCCTCATAACAATCTTTTTAACCAGTTCTCACGTTCTAAATTCCATAAAATTTATGCAATTAAAACGATGTATTATTTATTTCTATTTTAAGAACTTATAGAATAAGGAAAAAACTCATAATTTTTTTTGCAAATTCTACTTTATTTATTCCAAACAATATTTAAATATCTCAACGCAACATAGTAAGTTGAAATAAAGAAATAAAAAGCAGAATAAATATTGTAACTTTGCGGAAAATTTACATACGGAACAAGTATTTGAATAATTTTCTACAAATATATATTAATTTACTCAATTTCTCAACAGCTAAATAATCAATGCTAAAAATTGCCATCATCGGGCCTGAATCTACAGGAAAAACAGAACTTACGGAAAGGTTAGCCAAACATTTTCACACTGTTTGGGAACCAGAACTGGCGCGCGAATATGTAGAAAATTTGAGGCGAGATTACACTTTTGACGATGTGTGCAAAATAGCAAAACAACAAATTGAGATTGAAAAACGTTACGACCAGAACAATTATCAACATAAAATCGTTTTTTTCGATACAGATTTAATTATTACCAAAGTTTGGTTGGAATACAAATACAAACAAGTTCCTGATTTTGTAACCGAAAGATTGAAGGAAAAATTTATTGATTTTTACCTTTTGCTTGAACCCGATATTGCTTGGCAACCCGATCCTGTTCGCGAACATGGAAATGACAGGGATTATTTTTTCAATTGGTACAAACAAGAAATAGAAAATCTGAACATTCCATATTCAATTATTAATGGATTGAATGAAAAAAGATTTCAAAACGCATTAAAAGCGATAAAAAAACGATTTAAGAATATATGAATACATTACAAAATAGCATTACGCAACTTTCCGATTACGAAAGTCTCAGATATTTTTGCCGTCAACAAGAAGAAAATCACCCGATGCCTTCTACTGATGTAATAAAGGAAATTGTAAAAACTCTTCGGGCAATTTTTTATCCCGGATATTTTGGCGATGCAAACGTAAATCCTGAAAATGTAAGTGAACACATCGAAAAAAACATCTATCAATTACATCAACTGCTTGTTCAACAAATCAAATCGGGCATCTGTTTTACAAATGAAAATCAGGACTATAAATGTCCGAAATTGGAAGAAAAAGCCGTTAAAATGTCCAACGAATTTATTGCGCAACTTCCCGAACTCAGAGACGTTTTGCATACCGACATAATTGCTGTTTATAATGGAGACCCTGCCGCAAAAAGTTACGGCGAAGTTATTTTTTGTTATCCTACAATTAAAGCCATTACCAATTATCGTATTGCCCACGCTTTGTTGAAATTGGAGGTGCCGATTATTCCGCGTGTAATTACGGAATTAGCACATTCCGAAACCGGAATTGACATCCATCCCGGCGCAACCATCGGAAAATATTTTATGATTGATCATGGAACAGGCGTAGTAATTGGCGAAACTTCTATTATTGGCGATAATGTACGTATGTATCAAGGAGTAACACTTGGCGCAAAAAGTTTTCCGTTAGATGAGAAAGGAAACCCTATAAAAGGAATTGACCGACATCCTAAAATTGGAAATAACGTCATAATTTATTCAAATTCCACTATTTTAGGAAATATAAAAGTAGGCGACGGCGCCATTATCGGAGGTAACTTATGGGTAGATACAGATGTTCCAGCAGGCGCAATACTTTCGCAGAAAAAACGGAACGAAGAGCTTGAAAAAGAAAAACATAAATCAAAAAAAAAAGAAAAAAAGCATAAAGATATAGAGGAAAAGAAATATTCGTTTCTTGGCATCTCTGAAAAAAGAGCAATACCGCCATTTAAACCTTGCAAAGATTGTAACAGTAAATATGGTTGTAAAAAATGCAGGGAAAAATACGAGAAAAAATACGGTGTAAAAATCGATAATAAAACCATCGGTAAATGACAGAATTTGAGATGATTGCCAAAACATTCAAAGGTTTGGAAGAAGTCCTTGCCTCTGAATTGGTTGCTTTGGGTGCAAATAATATCCAAATACAGCGTCGTGCGGTAAGTTTTACAGGTGATCAACGAATGCTTTACAAAGCCAATATGCATCTGCGAACGGCTTCACGTATTCTGAAACCTGTTTTCACCTTCAAAGCAAAACACGCCGATGAGGTGTATGATATTCTCAAAAAATTTGATTGGGAGAATTTTATGAATATAAATACTACTTTCTCAATCGATTCTACCGTTTTTTCCGAAGATTTTCATCACTCAAAATACGTTGCGTACCGTGTTAAAGATGCCATTGCCGATTATTTTTCCGAAAAGTACAAAAAACGTCCTTCAGTACGGCTGGAAAATCCACAACTGATGTTTAATATCCACGTAGCACATCATACTTGTACGCTTTCGTTAGACAGTTCCGGAGAATCTCTGCATAAAAGAGGTTATAAAAAAGCCAATACCGAAGCTCCTATCAATGAAGCATTGGCAGCCGGAATGATATTAATGAGCGGCTGGAACGGCGAAACCGATTTTATTGACCCGATGTGCGGTTCAGGTACACTTTTAATTGAAGCAGGATTGATTGCATTGAATATTCCGCCCGGAATTTTCCGTAAAGAATTTGCTTTTGAAAAATGGAGCGATTTCGACGAGGAACTTTTTGATGAAATATACAACGATGATAGTTGCGAACGTACTTTTAAATATAAAATTTATGGTTCTGATATTTCGCCTAAAGCAATAAATATTGCTGCTGAAAACATCAAAAGCGCAGGGCTAAATAAATATATTGAATTGAAAGTACAATCAGTACAACAAACGGAAATGCCGACACAACCTTGTTTGATGATAACAAATCCTCCTTACGGCGAGCGCATCAATCCTTCCGATTTATATGAAATTTATTCTGCATTGGGAAGAATACTGAAGCATAAATTTGCAGGAAATACAGCTTGGGTGATCAGTTCCGATGAAAAAGCTCTAAACAAAATAGGGCTAAAACCTTCAAAGAAAATACCGCTTCTTAATGGCGCGTTGGATTGTTTGTATTGCAAGTATGAGATTTTTACCGGAAAGAGGAACGAGTTTTTGGCAGAAAAAAGTAATTGAAATCAGTCCAATTCATCCAGCATTTTTTCCAATTCAGCGTCTATTTCGTGAAGTTGTTTTTTGCAAATATTAAGTAACTCCGCAACACGTTTTATTTCTCCTGAAATTTGTTTCATATCAACTCACGTCGTATATTTCATAAAAACGGCATCTTTCTTTTCTTTATTAATTTTAAAGTTAGTTAAAATTAAAATCAATTAAACCCTCATCGTGTTTCACTTTTAAGAAACAACTATTTCTCATCTCCAATTCTGAATTAAAAATGCAAGTACACATCTTAGACATTATTATTTTTTCCCTATATATGATTGCTATGTTGGGAGTTGGATTTTATTTTTTAAGAAAAAACAAATCGCATGATGATTACTATGTAGGAAGTCGTAAAATGAGTTCAATACACATCGGATTATCTGTTGTTGCAACCGATGTCGGCGGTGGATTTTCAATCGGATTGGGAGGATTGGGTTTTCTTATCGGGATTTCAGGGAGTTGGATGCTTTTTACAGGATTAATAGGAGCTTGGGTCAGCGCAGTTATTCTTATTCCAAAAATTTATCCTTTAGCAAAAAAACATAATTTTTTAAGTTTTCCGGAAGTACTTCGTCATCATTATAATGGAAAAGTGGCAATTATTGCCGGAATTATTTCGTTAATAGGTTACATTGGTTTTACAAGTTCGCAAGTACTTGCCGGAGCTAAATTAGCTGCAGCTACTTTTTCTGCTATTACTATTAATCAAGCAGTGCTTATAATGGGCGTTATTGTAATCGGATATACCGTATTAGGTGGGCTGAAAGCTGTAATTTACACTGATACCGTTCAGTGGATAATACTTATGGTAGGACTGATTGTAATTGGTATCCCGCTGGGTTATTATAAAGTTGGTGGTTGGGAAGCCATACAAACTTATTTGCCCGGCAAATTTCTATCGTTAAATAATATTTCTTTTATACAATTCTTCAATTGGTTTATTACTATTTTTCCTATTTGGTTTGTCGGGATGACTCTTTATCAACGAATATACGCATCTAAGGATGTGAAAACAGCTAAAAAAGCATGGTTATTAGCCGGTCTATTTGAATGGCCTGTAATGGCTTTTATGGGAGTAGTATTAGGTTTATTGGGTAGAGTAGCTTATGAACAGGGAATGTTTACCACTATTGGATACGCACCCGGGATGAATATTGATGAAGAAATTGCTCTTCCGCTTTTACTTACGCATATTTTTCCGGTAGGTTTAATGGGATTGCTTATATCTTCGTACTTTTCAGCTATTATGTCTACCGCCGATAGCTGTTTAATGGCTGCTTCGGGCAATTTCATTACTGATATTGCTAAATTAACTCAAAATAAAAAATCCAAAAGTATTTTGTATTCTCAATTAGCCACATTGATTATTGGAGTATTAGCCATTTTTCTGGCTACCATTATGCAAAATGTACTGGAATTAATGCTTTATTCTTATGCTTTTATGGTTTCGGGCTTATTCATCCCTGTATTGGGAACTATTTTTATAAAAAAACCTTCTTCCACAGCAGCTTTGGCATCTATGATTTCAGGCGGGGGAACAACATTGACTTTGATTTTATTAAACGTAAAATTGCCTCTTGGGTTAGATGAGAATTTCTTTGGAATTACTGTTTCTGCTATTGTCTTCCTTATATTTCAAAAGATTTTTAAAAAGAAAAATGATTTTCACAGCATTGTTAACTGAATGGTGTATTTCATCTGAAAGACTTTCAATCCAATTCATCCAGCATTTTTTCCAATTCAGCGTCTATTTCGTGAAGTTGTTTTTTGCAGATATTAAGTAACTCCGCAGCACGTTTTACTTTTCCTGAAATTTGCTCCATATCAACTTCAGCGTTATTCTCCAAGTCGGCAAGAATTTTTTCCAATTCCGTAACTGCTTCGGTGTATGTGGTTTTTTGTTTAGACATAAATTATTATGTTTGGTAGTTTGATGTTTGAATGTTTGGAGTTGTTGGAAATAATTGCTTCAGACTTCGGTTTCAAAAATCATTCATCTGAAAAATGCACTAATACGTGTCTGTATGAGTTAAAAATCTTCGATTTTGATACAAAACCCAAATATCGTTTTTGATCATCTACAACAGGTAAATTCCATGCTCCGCTATCTTCAAATAGCTGCATTACTTTCTCCATTGGCATATTTATGTTAATTACAGCAGGGGGTGATACCATTAGTTTTTGTACCGTAAATCGACTGTACAATTCGGGGCGAAACATAATATTCCTTACTTCATCGAGCAATACAATACCTAATAAACGCTGTGTATCGATATCTACAACCGGAAAAACATTTCGTCTTGAGCGCGAAATTATTCTTACAAGTGTACCAAGAGTCATTGTTGGGGTAAGTTCCGTCAAATCTGTTTCAATTACATTTTCCATTTTCAATAGCGTTAAAACAGCACGGTCTTTATGATGGGTTAGCAATTCTCCTTTTTGTGCCAAACGCATCGCATACAAACTGTGCGGCTCAAAAATAATAATTGTCAGGTAAGAAATTACCGAAACAATCATCAACGTCATAAACAGATTATAACCTCCGGTAAGTTCCGCTATAAGGAAAATGCCTGTAAGTGGCGCATGCATCACTCCTGACATTAATCCCGCCATTCCTGCCAATGCAAAATTTTCTGTGGGAGCATCAAAGCCAAAGTGTTTTAATACTGTGCTTACTATAAATCCTGTAATGCTTCCCATAAAAAGTGTGGGAGCAAAAATTCCGCCAACGCCACCGGGACTATTTGTAGCGGCTGAAGCAAAAATTTTGAAAATGATAATCAACAAAAGATAAATTACCAATACCCAAATACTGCTTCCGAAATTTAAAAAGAAACTACGATCAAGTACAGAATGAGCATCTCCATTCAACAATACATTGATGGTATCGTAACCCTCACCGTAAAGCGGTGGAAAAAAGAAAATAAGTATGCCTAATACGGCTCCTCCTAAAATTAATTTTTGTACCGGAGAATTTATTTTTCTAAACTGATTTTCTAAATAATTCATTCCGCGCGTAAAATAAAGCGAAACAAAACCACAAACAACTCCCAGTAATATAATATAAGGAATTCTGTCTACCTGAAAAGGAACATACGTGGTAAATTTAAACATGAAAGCATCGCCCGAAAGCAAATACGCCAATGATGTGGCTGTAATGGAAGATATTAACAAAGGAAGAATGGAAGTCATTGTCATATCCAGCATCAACACTTCAAGCGTAAAAACCAATCCTGCAATAGGTGCTTTAAAAATTCCTCCTATAGCTCCTGCTGCTCCGCAACCTACCAAAAGCATCAGCGTTTTTTGATTCAGCTTAAAAAATTTCCCCAAGTTGGAACCAATTGCAGAACCTGTAAGAACAATAGGCGCTTCAGCTCCAACCGAACCACCAAAACCAATGGTAAGGGCGCTTCCAACCATTGAGGTCCAAACATTATGAAGTTTAATGATGGATTTTCGCTGTGAAATAGCGTACAGAATACGTGTAATTCCGTGACTGATATTATCTTTTACCACGTATTTTACAAATAAATGTGAAAGAGTAATGCCGATAAATGGAAAAACCAAATACCAATAATTAACTTTATCTAAACTAAAATGACTGGTAAGTAAGTCTTGAATAAGATGAATGGTAGATTTAAGCAAAGAAGCAACAAGTGCGCCAAAAAGTCCTATTACAAAACTCAGTATAAGTATAAAATGCTTTTCGGCAATATGATTCTCACGCCACGCAATTACTTTCGAATACCAAACGCTATTATCCATTTTTAAAAATTCTAATATGAAAAGGCAAAGGTAATATTTTTTGCAGAAAACAGAAAGTTAAACACGGAAGTTAAACTCCTTTTCCTCTAATAATAATTTCCAGTGTAAACAGAAGAATCTTTAAATCGTTGAATAGCGACATATTTTCCATATAAACAATATCGTAATTTAGGCGCTCTATCATTTTTTCAATTGTATCGGAATAGCCGATTTTAATTGGTCCCCAAGATGTTAATCCGGGACGGATTTTATACAAAAGACAATAATACGGAGCTTCTTTTATTATTTTGTCAATAAAATACTGTCGCTCGGGACGCGGACCGACTAAACTCATATCGCCTTTAATAATATTCCAAAATTGCGGAATTTCATCGAAACGAAATTTACGTAAAGTCCTGCCAACAGAAGTAATCCTATCATCGTCGGAACTGCTTAAACGAGGTCTTCCATTTTCAGAATTGGTATACATAGTGCGCAGTTTGTAGATATTGAACTTTTTGCCGTGATAACCAATGCGTTCTTGTTTGTAAAAGATTGAACCTTTGGAATTTCTTTTTATTGATATACTAAAATAGGCTAAAACCGGGGAAGAAAAAATTAAAGCCAATGTTGACAAAACAATATCAAAAAACCTTTTGACACTTAACTCCCAATCTGACATAGAGGGTTTACTGACACTTACTAAAGGATTGATCCCGTATTTGTTTATTTGTACACGGCTACCGGTAAGAATTTCGTACAAACGCGGCGTAAATTGAATATCCACATCAAAGCGGAACAAATTATTGATAATATTAAATATTTTTTCTTCACTTGTTTCATCCAGAGCTACAATCACTTCTTTAATGCTCTCATTATCAATAATTTTTGATATTTCCTTAATAGAACCAAGTATATTATCTTTTGAAATTTCGTTTTCTTTATTGTTCTCTTGTATAAATCCTATTAACGTATTATACTTGGAGTTTTTCCTCATATCTCCGGCTATTTTTTTCGCATTATTACCCGTTCCAATAATCAGTGTATTTATTGTCATTTTCTTTTTCCTGAAATTCCGGCGAATGTTTGCACTTATTATCACTCTGAAAAAATATGTAATTGAGAATAACAATCCAAATAAAACCAGTAATGAATAATAATAATACACATAGGAAGCCACGATATCATTTATCATTAACACAAAAAAGATACTTATGGAAACAACTAAAGAAGATAGAAAAGTGGTAAAAAACTCTGTAAATTTAGAGTCTTTGATAGGATTAATATAATATCCTGATAAATAATAAATAAATAAACAAGCAAGCGGAAATAAAAAGAGACTGGAATAAAAATCATAATTGGGGACAAAAATTGACACATCTCCCAAAACTTTCGCATCGTTTACGGTTTTACGAAACACCATAAACAAAATCCATACAATAACGGCTGCTA
This sequence comes from uncultured Paludibacter sp., assembly GCA_900498215.1. GTDB lineage: Bacteria > Bacteroidota > Bacteroidia > Bacteroidales > Paludibacteraceae > UPXZ01. The sequence goes on from LR026962.1 coordinate 1,240,278, forward strand.
TTACATCAAATAAAACATATCTTGATAAGAGTAAACGTTTGTTCATATCTATTCTCGTATAATTTCCACCAGATTTCCTATTCCAAGTTTTATGATGGAACTTGGTTTAGATAGAGTTTTATCATTTCTGCGATAATCTACAATATAATCTACGGCGAATTTTATTTCATCTGAAATATCATCAAAAAATGCAGGCGATTTCTCTCCACTTATATTTGCCGAAGTTGAAACAATTGGCTTACGAAAACGTTCGCATAGCTTTTTGGAGAATTCTTCGGTCGTAATACGTATTCCTATGCTTCTGTCTTCTCCAATCAGGTTTTCAGCCAAATTTCTTGCATTGGGATATATAATGGTTAGTGGTTTTGTTGTCAGTTCTATCAAATCCCAAGCCATATCGGGGATCTCTTCAACGTAAGCATTAAGTTTTGCCGGCGAATCAAGTAAAACCAACATCGATTTGGTTTCGGCACGTTTTTTAATTTGATATATTTTTTCTACTGCTTTCTTGTTGGTAGCATCGCAACCAATTCCCCATATTGTATCGGTTGGATAAAGAATAACTCCTCCGGAGCGTAAAATTTCTAATGCTTTATTTATTTCATCATTCATTCAACAGAAATTATTTTATAATTAACGAATATAAACAATAATTATTTTTTATCTTTGGCTTTATTTTGACGTAAATCACATCTGTCTCTAAAAAAACAACAAGCAAAAATAACATTTTATTTTGATGCTATCTATTTTCTGCGGATATAAAACAAAAATATGTTTAAGATTTCCGGATTATAATCAGAAATCAATATCTTTGTAAAAAAATATAAATTGATGAGCCAAAACGCATTTCCATATAAAATCTTTTTGTTAATATTGATATTATCAGGATTTCTCACTTCTTGTATTACATCAAAAAAAATTAATTATTTGCAAGAATCTTCATACAAAATCCCTCAATATAATGATTCTGTTGGTTATAAAGAATATGAAATAACCAAAGGAGACAGATTATATATTCGTATTCTTTCGAGCGATAAAAAAATGAATACACTTTTCAACGGCGCATCGCAAGGAGTAACAATTTCATCAAATCAAAACCAGGACAATGTTGATTTATACACCTATCTTGTAAGCGAAGATGGAACCATACAATTTCCGGCAGTAGGAAGTATATATTTATTTGGAAAAACGCTCAGAGAAGCGAAAAAAATAATAGAGAATAAGCTTGCTCCCCTTTTTATTGATAAGTTTGCTGTAAATATCCACATTGTTGAACGTTATTTTAGTATTATTGGCAGTCAAGCCAACAATAAATATCCCATTGTAAAAGAAAAAATGACCATCTTCCAAGCGCTTGCTATGGCTGGCGATATTAATACGTATGGCGACCGAAGTAAAATCAAAATAATAAGAGAAACAAATGGAACAACGCAAGTGAAAACCTTTGACATAAGAAGTAAAGATATTATTAATTCTGAGTTTTATTATATTCAATCAAATGACGTTATTTATATTCAAGATGTGAAAGAACGTTTCTTTTCAGTAACTTCTTTCGGTTCGGCTCTTGCTACGCTTTTTTCTACTATTTCATTCGGACTTTTCATCTACAATTTGGCTGCTACAAAAGCGAATTAAAATTATGAAACACCACAAATACATATCAATAATTAAAACCGGAATTTTATATTTTTGTTTGCTTCTACTTTTCACTTTTACATTCAACTCGTGCTATACTACGCACGATACCGCTTTATTACAAGATTCAAAATCATTGCCTGTATATGAAAAAACAAATTTCACCGATTATAAAATTCAACCAAACGACGAATTGTTGTTCAGGGTTTTGTCATCGGATGAAGATTTTGTAAATTTAATTGGAATGGGTGGAAACAGCGGTAGTTCAAATAAAGCAATTTCTTACAGGGTTTATCCTGATAGTATAGTTGATTTACCTTTTGTGGATACAATAAAAGTAGCAGGATTTACATTAGACGAAGCGGAAGAAAAGATAAAAAACAAGTTTAGAGAAATTATACCCGATGCTGAAGTTAAATTAACACTCGCAAACAAAACCTATACGGTTATTGGTGATATTGGTACCGGAGTATTTCCTGCCTATCGGGAAAAACTCACTATTTATCAGGCTTTGGCGCAAGCAGGTGAAATTCTTTTAAGTGGAGACAGGAAACACATAAGAATTATACGAGAAACCTCATCGAAACCGGAAATTTTAGAATTTGACATACGCCCTAAATCAGTAATTGATTCCAAATATTATTATGTTTATCCTAACGATATTATTTACGTGCAGCGAAACGTTTCAAGTTTCTACAAAGTAAATAATTATTCTTCTTTTTTGGGATTAATAACATCTTCTATTTCATTATTTATAACCGTTTTTTATCTTAACAAAACCAATTAAAAGCAATTAGATTTTTTATTAATCCAAAATCAAACACGCGATGGAAGAAAACCCATACAACACCCAATATCCCCAACAATTTACTGAAGAGGAAGAATCAAGTTTTGATATCAAAGAATGGGCATTTTTATTTCTTCACTACTGGTATTTGTTCGTCATATTTATTGCGTTAGCATTAGGAGCAGCATATTTAAAAAACCGTTCTTGGATTCCAAGTTATCAAAGTACCGGAACATTAATGATTGAAGAGTCGTCTCGTAACAATTCCGGTTCGCAAGTACTTATGCAAGGGTTTGGTGTTCAATCCGGATATAGAAGTTTGGAAAATCAAAGATATATTCTCACATCTTACGATTTTATTAGTAGAGTTGTGGATAGTATGCCTTCGCTAAATATCGATTATATTTCTAAAGGCAGATTCAAAACAAGAAATAAATACAATGAAAGCCCCATTGCGATAATTGCTGATTTTGTGTCTCCTAATGCCTATGGTATTCTTTTTAAAGTAAACGTAAAAACCGACGGCAGCTATATTATTACTGATGAAAACAGTTTAAACATAAAAATAAAAGGATATTTAAATCAGCCTATTCAACATAATTTATTTTTTCTAACGATAGCACCTACAAATCAAAACCGCCAGGAATATGATACATATTTTATTTTTAGAACCAGGGAGTCTTTGATTGGTGATTTTATGTCAAGATTAAATGTAAATTACGTATCGGACGGTTCTTCTGTATTAGCGGTTTCATTGGTAAGTCCTACGCCTCAACGTGATATTGATTTTCTAAACAAACTTTCAGAATTATTTTTAGCTGAAAACTTGGAGCGTAAAAATGATGCCGCCAATAAAACAATGAGATTTATTGATGAGCAGTTAAGTGATGTAAAAAAATCATTAGAGGCATCGGAAGGAGCTATGACCCAATTTAGGCAATCAAATCAAATAGTAGATATGTCAAGTCATTCTACTGAAGTGCTTGGAAAAGCTACCGCTTATGACGAAAAACAAAATGAATTACAACTAAGAGAATCCTATTTTAATTATCTTACCGATTATCTTAAAACAAATTTAGAAGCAGGCGCTATTGTTGCTCCTGCCAGTTTAGGATTAAACGAGCCAATGTTAATGACTCTTGTTCAACAATTTAACGATGCCGTTACATTACGTAACGAAACTACGGAGAAAAATCCTTTATATTCAAAATACAATCGGGAAGTTGAAGCATTAAGAACCTCTATTAATGAGGTTCTGAAAAATATGAAAACTTCATTAGCTTTAGACAAAGAGGACTTAAACAAAAAACTTTATGCCGTTAAACAGCAAATTACCGCCCTCCCACAAAAAGAAATGGAAATGGTTACTCTTGAAAGAAAATACAGAGTGGATGACAATTATTACACTTTCTTTCTTCAAAAAAGAGCTGAAGCCGCCATTCAAAAAGCATCTAACAGCCCCGATAATAACATATTGGACAAAGCAAGGATAATGGGAGTAACTAACGGAAAAGTAATTTCAAAAAATTATATGACCTACGGTCTTATTGGTTTCTTAATACCATTTTTAATTGTATTGCTTACCGAATTATTAAATAACACCATTAGAAATGCAAAAGATGTAGAAAAAAATAGTCCATTTTCACTGATTGGAGCAGTTAGACACACTCAAAACAAAGATCCAATGCTTGCTGCACATCGTCCGCGTTCTTCTTTTACTGAAATGTTTCGAGTAATTAGAACAAGAATAGAATTTATTGTTCAGCGCAAAACAAATATATCCATACTCACAACATCTGCAGAATCCGGCGATGGAAAAACATATTTCTGCACTAATTTAGCGTCGGTATATGCGATGTCCGGACTAAAAACTATTTTAGTGGATATGGATATTCGTAAACCAAGTATAAACGAGAGGTTGTCCATATCAGAAAAAGATGGGGTTACAAATTATCTTATCGGTGAAAAACCACTGGATAAGCTTATATTAAAAAAAGACGGAATTAATTTTGATATTTTATTAGCCGGTACCGTTCCACCTAATCCGGGTGAGCTTATTCGTTCTGATAAACTCAGGGAAATGTTTAAAGAACTGGAGAGCAGATATGATTATGTAATCGTAGATACAAGTCCTATTGGATTAGTTGCCGATGCTTATTCCCTTGCCCCTTTGATGGATGCAAATATTTTTGTAGTGAGAAGTGAAAAAACAAATAAATCATTCTTTAAAAAATTGAATGCCCAATTAAAAGCAGACAATATTAAAAACCTATATTTAGTAATTAATGATGTGGATTCACAAAAATCATCCTATTATGGAAGATACAGCAATTATGGATACGGATATGGTTATGGATATGGTTATGGATATGCTCAATTAAAAAAGAAAAAAGAATACGATAAGAACACCCATTACTATGAAGACGACGATGATATTTAAAAATAAGATAAGCTTCTTTTGATAGGAAATGCAAACAATTATTAATGCATAGATATAAAACAGACACAATTAAAATAATCATTAAACAAGCAAAAAAATGATTGTTTTAATCATCAAAAATTCCATCTAATAAATAATACACTATAAAAAACAAATACATGAGATTCATTAAGGTTGCTATTTTATTTACGTTATTAACATTTCTTTTATCTCCAAATGCGTTCTCTCAAACTTTGAAACCGGGTATTGATTATCCTTCAGAAATTGAAAATCCAGAATGTCTGGGAATTAACAAAGAACCTTATCATGCAACCTTGATGCCTTATGCCAATTTGCGCGAAGCTTTAATCGCCAATCGAAGGGCATCTTCCTATGCATTGGATTTAAATGGCAAATGGAAATTCAACTGGGTGCCAAGCCCCGAAAAACGTCCCAAAGATTTTTATAAACCCGATTATGATGTTTCAAATTGGAAAGAAATTCCAGTTCCTTCCAATTGGGAAGTACAAGGATATGGAACACCATTTTACAGAAATATAGGATACACTATTAAAAAAGACTTTCCAAATGTAATGAGCGAACCGGATAAACAATATACCGCTTTTACAGAAAAAAACCCTGTTGGTAGTTACCGGAGAAATTTTGAAATTCCTGACAATTGGAAAGGTCGCCGCATATTTATAACATTTGATGGAGTTGATTGCGCTTTCTTTATTTGGGTTAACGGAGAAAAAGTCGGTTATAGCATAAATAGCCGAAATGCCGCCGAATTTGATTTAACCAAATATATAAAACACGGCAACAATACTTTGGCTGTTGAAGTGTATCAATACAGTTCCGGAACATGGCTTGAAGATCAGGATATGTGGCGTTTACATGGAATCTTCCGCAATGTAACATTGTGGAGTGCCCCGCAAGTTCATATCCGTGATTTCTTTGTAAAACAAGATTTGGACAATGAATATAAAAATGCTACTGTTGAAGTAGTAACAAAAATAAAAAATTACAGCGATATAACAGCTAAACCTCAAAAGTTTACCGCAACTTTATATGACAAGAGAGGAAAAAAAATTGCAAGTTCAAGTGTTGAAGGTAAGAATCTGAGTTCAAAAGAAGAAGAACAATTATCTATAAAATTTCCTGTAAATAATCCTGTGAAATGGACTGCAGAAACCCCAAATCTTTATACTGTTGTTTTGACGGGATCTGATGGTGAAATTTTGTCTTCTAAAATTGGCTTCAGAAAAATAGAAATTAAAGGAAGAATTTTTACGGTAAACGGTGTACCTGTAAAGTTGAAAGGTGTGAATCGTCACGAACATTGGTCGGACGTGGGTCATGCTATTACGGAAAAACAAATGATTCGCGACCTTGAAGTCATCAAACAAGGAAACTGCAATCATGTAAGNACATGTCATTATTCCGATGATCCGCGTTGGTACGAATTATGTGATGAATGGGGAATTTGGTTAGTTGCCGAAGCAAATGTNGAATGTCATGGCTATGACGGACATTTTGATGAAGAGCCTAAAATGAAAGCTGCCATTATTGACCGCAATGTGGCGAACGTGGAAAATTTCAAAAATCATCCATCGGTTATTATCTGGTCTCTCGGAAATGAATGCGGAGGTGTCGGTTCCAATTTTATCGCGGCACTGCACACGGTTAAAGCTATAGATTCAAGTCGCCCCGTACATTACGAACGTTTTGGAATGGGATCGAGAAATCCGGCTGATCTTGATGGAAAAATGTATGGTAAACCCGAGGATTTTGAGGCTGTTGCCAAAAACAAAGAACTAACCAAGCCTTTTTATATCTGCGAGTTTGCGCATGCTATGTTCAATTCTATGGGATCATTATCCGAAAGTTCACGAATTTTTGATGATAATCCTGAAATTGTGGGTGGAGCTATTTGGGAATACCAAGATCAGGCTTTGTGGAACAAACGTAATCCTAATCATCCTATTTTGGCTTATGGCGGAGGATTTGGCGAGTATCCCAATGATCATTATTTTATCCATAAAGGCGTGGTTTCGTATGACCGTTCCACAGAAGGCGCCCATGTAAAACCGCATTACCCTGAGATGAAAAAAGCTTTTCAATGGATTAGCACTGATTTAATAGATTCTGTTTCCGGTATAATCAAAATAAAAAACAAATTTCAGTTTATTTCATTAGATGGATTTAAAGCCTTATGGACATTGACAGAAAACGGAAAAATAATAGACAAAGGAACATTAAAATTACCTCATATAAATTCCAAAAAAGAATTGAACATTCCAGTTCCATTTAAGATAAAAAAAATTAAAGCCGGCGCTGAATATTTTTTAAGAATTTCATATCTGCAAAAAGAAAAAACGCTATGGGCGGATAAGGGTTTCGAGGTTGCATCAGAACAATTTAAATTAGCTATTACTACGCCTTCTATTGAAACGGCTACAGTAACACAAAATGTTAAAACAATACAAGATTCCAAATTGGTGAAGATTGTAGGGAAAGGATTTAACATTGTATTTGATAAACAAACAGGCTTTTTAACTGAATTAAATAAAAATAATGAAAATATACTGGTTGCGGATGGTTCGCCCAAACTTATATTATGGCGCGCCCCTCACCGCAATGATGATATGTGGGGATATGAAAATTGGGAACGTTACGGATTAAATAATTTAAAATTTTCTCCGGTTGATTTCAAAATAGAATCAATTGACCAATCATCAGTAAAAATCATCTCTACTGTAAAAGCTGAAGGAAAAGAAGGTTTTTCCGCATATCATACTTCGGAATATTTGATTAAAGGCGATGGCTCTGTAAAGGTTGATAATACAATTCAGTTTAGCGGAGCAAAAATTAACCTTGCGCGTATCGGAGTAAGATTCCTTTTAAGTAAAAAACTGGATGAAGCAACTTATTTCGGTCGAGGTCCTTGGGAAAATTACTCCGACCGTAAAACATCGGCTGATATTGGATTGTATACATTGAATGTAAACGATCAGTATGAATATGAAAAACCGATGGATAGAGGCAACCATGAGGATGTAAGATGGGTAAAATTAAATTCGAAAGACGGTTTATCTTTATTTGTGCACTCCGATAAAAATCTGATGCAATTTTCGGTGCTACCGCATACAGACGAACAAATGTACCCGATTGAATATAAAATTGATTTGCCGACAAGTAATTCAACGGTATTTATACTTTCAACAAAAACATTGGGCGTAGGTTCAGCCAGTTGCGGTCCCAGACCATTGGACAAATATTTAGTATGGTCTGAAGACACTAAATTTACATATACAATACAAATGCTTAAAACGAGTACATCAGAATAATACAAAACAAGCTGAATAAAAAAACAGGATAAAGAATAAAAGCGCCGTAAATAACACAAAAAAAACTACCGAAAATTCCGGTAGTTTTTTGTTAAAGTGTATTATACGATTTTTTCCACTTCTTCTTGCAGGTCAATTTCTTCGCCATTTTTATCGTAAAATTTATATTGTAAAAAGCCCAATTGTTGAGAAGGAACAACATTACAGCCCATTCCAAATTTAAATTTCCATTTCATTTTTTGTGAAATAAATCCTTTTGAGATATAAGCATATACATACGGATGAATTTTCAGTATAAAATTTTTGATTTTCAACTTATTTACCAAAAAATCAATTTTGCTTTCCAGCTGATCGTCAAATAAAATTGATGGTTTTGCTTTGCCTTTTCCATAGCAGGTAGGGCAAGTTTCTTCTACATCAATGTCAATTACCGGACGCACTCTTTGACGCGTCATTTGCATCAAACCAAACTTACTTAAGGGAAGGATATTGTGTTTGGCTCTGTCGTTCGCCATTGATTCACGCATTTTATCAAAAACTTTTTGACGGTTTTCACCTTCATGCATATCAATAAAGTCTATTACAATAATGCCGCCCATATCCCGAAGTCTTAACTGGCGGGCAATTTCATCTGCCGCCGCCATATTTACCTCGTGTGCATTATTTTCCTGACCGCTTCCGGCTTTTGAACGATTTCCGCTGTTCACGTCTATCACGTGCATAGCTTCCGTATGTTCTATAATTAGATAAGCTCCTTTCTTAAACGATACTGTTTTCCCGAAGGATGATTTTATTTGTTTTGTTATTCCGAAACTGTCAAAAATAGAAAGTTCGGAATTGTACAATTTTACAATGTCTTTTTTATCGGGAGCAATCAACTCAATGTATTCTCTAACTTCATTAAANACTTTTTGGTCGTTAATGTAAATTTGTTTGAAATTTGAATTGAAAATATCTCTGATTATTCCAACAGTGCGACCTAATTCTTCTGTGATAAGCGAAATTGGTTTTGCTTTCTGAATTTTGAGTAAGGTTTCTTCCCAACGCTTTACTAAAATTTTCAGTTCATTATCCAGTTCCGCTACTTTTTTTTCTTCCGCAACCGTGCGTACAATGACACCAAACCCTTTTGGCTTTATACTTTGTATGAGTTGCTTCAATCTGATTCGTTCTTCTTCCGTTTTTATTTTTTGGGATACCGAAACTTTATCGGCAAACGGGATTAGAACTAAAAAACGTCCGGCAATGGAAATTTCGGCTGTTAATCTCGGACCTTTTGTTGAAATGGGCTCTTTGGCTATTTGCACCAAAATTTCTTGTCCTTGTTTCAACAGGTCGTTAATGGAACCGTTTTTGTCAATTTCCGGAAATTGTTTTGCTTTGTTCATTGCAGGCGCTTTTTTATGGTCGCTGCGCACCTGCGTTACAAAGTTTGTGAGCGTATTGAAATTATTACCTAAATCAAGATAGTGGAGAAAAGCGTCTTTTTCGTGTCCTACATCTACAAATGCTGCATTCAAACCGGGCATCATTTTTCGTACCCTTCCGATGTATATATTTCCAACGGCGAATTGTTCTTCGCGTCCTTCTTGGTGGAGTTCTACAAGGCGTTTGTCTTCGAGCAGCGCAATTGAAATTTCAGATGGTTTTACATCTACAATTAATTCGCTATTCACCTTTTATTGATTTATGTTTTTANAAAACAAAAAACAAACTTAATAATCCAAGTTNTTGATTATAAGTTTGTTTCCTTGGACTTTAAGAACTAATGTCCAACAGACTATTTCTTTTTATGTCTATTTTTTCTCAGTCTTTTTTTTCTTTTGTGGGTCGACATTTTATGTCTTTTTCTTTTTTTACCGCTTGGCATTTCTTTGATTTTTAATAGTTAAAGAATTATTTTTTTACTGAACTTACAAAAGTTTTTGCCGGTTTGAATGAAGGAATACTGTGTGCCGGAATGATAATTGTAGTGTTTTTAGAAATGTTACGAGCTGTTTTTTCTGCTCTTTCTTTTACTATAAAACTACCAAATCCTCTTAAATACACATTTTCTTTTTTTGCCAAAGATACTTTTATTGTTTCCATAAAAGCTTCAACAGTTGCTAACACGGTAGCCTTATCAATACCGGTTTTAGTAGCAATTTCGTTTACAACGTCTGCTTTAGTCATTTTTAATAAGTTTATAAATTAATAATAATATTTTATTGTTTTTTCTTTTACTCCAAAAAGGACTGCAAATATACTGCTTTTATTCTTATAAAAAAAAGAAAAAACTCCATTTTTTTTCAAAAAAAATTATTTTTTTATTTTGTAACTGTTTGATTAAGTAAATCTTGTATTTTTTTCAGTTCCAAATTTCTTCCTATAATTGTTCCGTTTTTATCTATCAAAATCGTAGTTGGAATGGAATTTACCGCATATAATTTCGCACCTTCGCAATCCCAAAATTTTAAATCAGATATATTGTGCCAGGGTAATGCAAATTTTGCAATACAATCTTTCCATTTTTCTTTGTTTTTATCTAACGAAACTCCAACAATATCAAAATGTTGACCTTTATTTCTTTCGTAAAATTCTTTTAAGCCCGGGAGCGAAGCTCTACAATCAGGACACCAAGATNCCCAAAAATCGATGAGCAAATAATCTGTNTTTCCCACAAAATCCGATAAAGAAACTGTTTTATCGTTGTCGTCTTTCATTGTAAAATTCACATATTGAGCTCCTTCCGAAGTTTTCTTTTCNANTTCGGTAGCGGCAATTAATTCTGCAATACGCGGAATGGCTTTGGTTTTTGCATCCATTTTTGCAAAAAGCGCTTCTTTTTCAGCAACGGTGAAATTGTAAAACGATTGCATAAAAATTTGACTTCCGGCAAGTGTGTTTACATACTTCATAGCGTTTTCTACGTCTATTTTGTTGATTTCACTTTGCATTTCGGTCATTTTTTGTTCAACAGAGTCTTTCACAACTTCCCAATCTTTTTCGTGAACAGTTTTGGCGTTATTGTAGAAATTTTCCATTGCTTTTTCTTNTTCGCCCGTCTCAACGATGAATTTGCTCAATATCTCATTATTTTGCGTGCCTGAAATTTCCGCAAAATTTGTTGTATCTATTTTGACGATAATATTTCCATTTTCCAAAATAAACGGCTGACGAAAATCGTTGTTATCGCTTAAGTAAATCACTTTTGCAGAATCTGTCTTTCCTTGAAATTCAAACTTACCGTCTTTAATCATCACGCTGTCAAGCGTTTTCCATTCTCTATTAACACGTTCTTTCAGAAATATTTTTTGTCCTTCCCANTTATTTCCATCTAAATTTCCTGAAATTTTATATGATGTAGCTTGCTTACAAGAGATTATTAAAAAAGAAATAAAAGTCAAATAAATAATTTTTTTCATAAACATATCATTTTATAATTCGTTTTGAAGTAATTTTGTGTGCAAAGTTGCTATTTATTTTTCAGCGCAGCAAACATTTTAACNAATTTATTTACAATAAAATAGAAGAAAAGAAATTAAAAGTTGAGAAAGCAAAAAATACGAAACGAAAAAATGAATAAAATTCAACANATACTTAAAGAATGGTACAATATNAATAANCGTGATTTGCCNTGGCGTGAAACTTCCGATCCTTATAAAATCTGGATTTCAGAAATTATCCTGCAACAAACCCGTGTAAATCAGGGATTTGATTATTATTTACGTTTTATCAATCGATTTCCTGATGTAAAAACACTTGCAAATGGCTCTGAAGATGAGGTTCTCAAATATTGGCAGGGATTGGGATATTATTCCCGAGCGCGTAATTTACACAAAGCCGCTAAGCAAATTATGGAGAAGTTTGACGGAAAATTTCCCGAAAAATTTGAAAATGTGTTGAGTTTGTCAGGGATTGGAACTTACACCGCTTCTGCTATTTGCAGTTTTGCCTACAATCAAAATTATGCCGTTTTGGATGGCAATGTTTTCAGAGTTTTAGCGCGACTTTTTGCAATTTCCACTCCCATTGACAGCAATGCAGGACAAAAAGAATTCTCTCAATTAGCTGAGAACTTGCTGGATAAAACAGATTCTCACACGCATAATCAGGCAATAATGGAGTTTGGCGCTTTACAATGCGTTCCCGTAAATCCTAATTGTGAAATTTGTCCGCTGCAAGAACATTGCAAAGCTTATACTTTAAATATAGTGTCTAATTTTCCCGTAAAACAAGGAAAAATTGCCGTTACAAACCGATATTTTAATTATTTTTTTATCCAAAACGGAGATTATATTTTCTTGCAAAAACGAACAAAAAAAGATATTTGGCAAAATCTGTATGAATTTCCGNTNATTGAAACGGAAGAAAATTTGGAATTAAAAGAGTTAATGAATACGGATGGGTTTAAACTTTTATTTGCTGATATTCAGAATATTGAAATANCAAATTTATCCTTTCAAACAAAACATATTTTAAGCCACCGAAGGATTTTCGCACGATTTTATTCCGTGAAAATCTCAGAAGAAAACGCTCGTTTTCAATCGTTTTTAAAATTAAAAATATCAGAAATAGAAAAATTTGCCGTTTCAAGATTAACGGAGATTTTTTTAGAGAAAAACGTGTTTTAGAAATACATCCAAATTTTGTACTTTTGCATTCTGTAAAATAAAAAATATCAATGGAAGAAACTTCAAAAGTGCTTCGCACAGAGCATCTTTTCAAAAAATACGGAAAACGTACGGTGGTAAATGATGTTTCCATTTATGTGGAACAAGGTGAAATTGTTGGATTACTCGGTCCAAATGGCGCCGGTAAAACCACCACATTTTATATGACCACCGGATTGGTTACACCAAATTCGGGTAAAATTTTTCTCGATGAACACGATATTACAAAATATCCGGTTTTTCGTAGAGCGCAGCTGGGAATAGGTTATTTGGCGCAAGAAGCGTCGGTTTTTCGTAAAATGACGGTGGAAGACAACATCAAATCCATTTTAGAGATGACAAAATTCAGCAAAGAATATCAAAAAGAGAAATTGGAAACGTTGATTGCTGAATTTAATCTCGGACACGTGCGAAAAAACATTGGCGATCGCCTTTCAGGAGGAGAAAGACGCAGAACGGAAATTGCACGCTGTTTGGCAATTGAACCTCGTTTTATTATGCTCGACGAACCCTTTGCAGGGGTCGATCCCATTGCCGTGCAAGATATTCAGGANATTGTTTGGAAACTGAAAGATAAAAATATCGGAATTCTTATTACCGACCACAATGTGGACGAAACATTGAGTATTACCGACCGCGCTTATATGCTTTTTGAAGGAAAAATTATGTTTCAGGGAACATCGGAAGAACTTGCAAAAAATCCGGTGGTGCGTGAAAAATATCTTGGACGAGACTTTGAATTAAAGAAAAAAACACGCGTCGATTAACGTTAAAAAGTTTGACGTTTGAAGTTGTCGAACATTAAACGTCAAACATCAAACACCCAAACTCTTGAACATCAAACTACATATCATCGGCTCCGGCTCGGCATTACCCACCAAGGATAATTTTCCTACTTCGCAAATTTTAGAATTGCGTGATAAACAATTTATGATTGATTGCGGAGAAGGCACACAAATTCGTCTTAAGCAGATGAAGTTGAGAACAAATCGATTGGGACACATTTTTATTTCTCATCTTCACGGCGATCATTGTTTTGGTTTGATTGGATTGATTGCCACTTTTGGGATGCTGAACCGAACGGCAGATTTACACATCCACGCTCACCCCGACTTAGAACAACTTCTGGAACCTCAATTGAAATATTTTTGTTCGGAATCTCCTTTTAAAATCATCTTCCACCCGATAAATCCTACCATACATGAATTAATTTACGAAGACCGCAGTGTGGAAGTTTTTACTATTCCGCTCAAGCATCGTGTTCCTACTTGCGGGTTTCTTTTTCAGGAAAAACAAGGATTCAGACATATTAAGAAAGATATGATTGATTTCTATAACGTTCCTGTTTCACAAATAAACAAAATAAAACAAGGGGAAGATTTTGTAACTGAAGAAGGAGAAATTATCCCCAATGAGATTTTAACTACCGCTCCTACCCCTGCGTTTCGTTATGCTTTTTGCTCCGACACGGCTTACAATGAAGCAATGATACCTNTTATTAAAGACGTAGATTTACTTTATCACGAAGCTACTTTTGCCGATGATGAGACATTGCGCGCGCGGCAAACGATGCATTCCACAGCGCGTCAGGCAGCTGAGATTGCCAAAAAAGCAAATGTAAAAAAACTCCTTCTCGGACATTATTCCGCCCGATACATCAATAAAAATATCATTCTGAAAGAAGCAAAAGAAGTATTTGAAAACACTTCTTTAAGTGAAGATATGATGACGATGGAGTTTTGACGGTTTTAATAACTTATCTGTTATTCTTTTCAACTTTTTTCGTAAATTTGTCCCAATAAAAACTTATAATTTACCATTCATAACTCATAACTTAAATATGGCTGTTATTAAACCGTTCAAAGGTATTCGTCCTCCAAAAAATTTAGCGGAAAAAGTAAATTCTCGTCCGTATGATGTTTTAAATTCTGAAGAAGCGCGCGCTGAAGCAGCAGGAAACGAATATTCGCTTTATCATATTATTAAACCCGAGATAGATTTCCCAGTCGGGACCGACGAACACGATGAAAAAGTGTACAAAAAAGCAGCCGAAAATTTTGCAAAATTCCGTGATAAAGGTTGGCTTGTGCAGGATGAAAAACCGCTGTACTACGTTTACGCTCAAACAATGAACGGAAAAACACAGTACGGCTTGGTTGTAGCAGCTTATGTGGATGATTATATGAAAGGCAACATTAAAAAACATGAACTTACTCGCCGTGATAAGGAAGAAGACCGTATGAAACACGTTCGTGTGAACAACGCCAACATCGAACCGGTATTTTTTGCTTATCCGCACAACGAAGAATTGGATAATATTGTAAAAGAAATTACAAAAAAAACTCCTGAATACGATTTCGTAGCAGAATTAGACGGTTTCGGTCACACTTTTTGGATTATTGACGATGAAAAAACCATAGAAAAAATTACCGAAATTTTTGCCGAAATCCCATCGCTTTACATTGCTGACGGGCATCACCGCAGCGCAGCCGCCGCTTTGGTTGGTAACGAAAAACGCCTTCAAAACCGCAATCACAAAGGCGATGAAGAATACAATTATTTTATGGCAGTTTGTTTCCCGGATAATCAACTTACAATTATTGACTACAATCGCGTAGTAAAAGATTTGAACGGACTTTCAGACGATGAATTTTTAAATAAACTGAAAGAAAATTTCATTGTAGAAGAAAAAGGAACGGAAATTTATAAGCCAAACAAACTGCATAATTTCTCTGTTTACCTTTCAGGAAAATGGTATTCCTTAACCGCGAAAGAAGGAACTTATAATGACAACGACCCGATTGGAGTATTGGACGTAACCATTTCTTCCAATTTAATTTTGGATGAAATTCTTGGAATAAAAGATTTAAGAAGCGACAAACGGATTGATTTCGTAGGCGGAATTCGCGGTTTGGGTGAACTTAAAAAACGTGTGGACAGCGGTGAAATGAAAGTAGCTTTAGCGCTTTATCCGGTTTCAATGAAACAATTGATAGACATTGCCGACAGCGGAAATATTATGCCTCCCAAAACTACGTGGTTTGAGCCCAAATTGCGTTCGGGATTGGTTATTCATGAATTGGTGTGAAAAATTNAAAAAATAAAACAGNTGAAAAAAAATATCTTATTTGTTTTAACCGNATTTATTTTTACATTTGGATATTCTCAAACAGTAAATGATTCTGTTAATGTGACAAACCAGACATCGTCAAACGGCATGTCAAAAATTATTTTTTACAGAGAATCATCACAAATTTACTCAGGAGCTGCATATTCAATATATGCAAATGGTTTTCCCGTTGCAAAATTGAAAAACCAATCTTATTATGTGTTTGAGTGCGAACCGAANATTTANAATATTTCCTTGGATAAAAAATCAAAACCAAATGTTGTGATAAATGCAGAAGCAGGAAAAANTTATTATATTTTATTGGGATTTAAATCCAATTTTTGGACTGTAACACCTGAATTATATCTTGTAGATTCATTTTCAGCCGAAGCTTTAATAAATAATGGATATTTGAAAAAAGTGGATTTATTTACCAACTTTGCTAAACCACAAAACAGAATCGGATTAAACCTGGGAGGAGGAGCCGGGATTAAAAACGAAAATGTATTAATGTTGGATAATGGTGATTATTCCTCTATGAGTTATGGCGGAGGAGTCGGTTTCGGATTAATCTTAGGACATCAATTTGGAAAATATTTTGACACGGAAATCGGTTTTGATTATCAATTTAGCGAATTATCGCCTTCTGTAAGTAATGCNAAAATGACTTTTAACCGATTTTCAGCTTCTATCACTCCCACATTTGTAATACCACTAAAAGGAGGAGATTTTCGTCGTATAAAAATAGGCGGCGGTTTGAGTTATTTTCTATCTGCAAAATTGAAAGCAGATTTGTCAAAAATTCCGGATGGATTTAAAGACACTTGGACTTATAACAATCCATTAGGTTATCATATTGTTGTTCTTTATGAACAAGATATTTCTGATAATTGGTCATTCAATATGGGTATAAAATGGATAGACGTTTCCTATAAGCTNACTGAAACGCAAAGAGTTACGCCTACAGACAGTTTCTTTTTTACGCCAAACGGTTCAGGAATTCTTTTCAACATAGGTGTTTATTATAANTTCTGAGAAAAGTAAANCTATTTTATATTTTTCCGTCATTACTAAACATTTTAAACGAACCAAGTATTAAAGCAATAAAACTCCAATTGTACAGTTTTTTATAGATGAAATCCATATAAAAAACAAATGAAAAAACACAACATATCGTATCTGTTCACTTTGCTTTTAGTTGGGATATTTTTCACTTCCTGCGGCATTGAAGCTCGCCTGCGTAAAGCTGACAAGCATTACGCACTGGGAGAATATGCCATTGCTGGAAATTTATATAAAAGCGTTTATACCCGCACACCTTCCAGTCAAAAAGAAAAACGCGCTGCCATTGCTTTTAAACAAGCTGAATGTTACCGGTTAATAAATTATTACCGTGCCGAACAAGTGTATCAAAACGCTGTTAGATATAAATATCCTAACGATACGGTTTATTTACGGTTAGCACAAATGCAGATGCGAAACGGAAAATACGCCGATGCTGTCAAAACTTTTACTACATTTCTCCAAACTCACCCTGAAAGTGAACTTGCGCAAAATGGATTAAAAGCCACATCCTACGCTTTAGATCTTAAAAATAATCCTACAAGATACGTTATCAGAGAGTCTAAAGAATTTAATGCAGGACGTTCTTCTACTTTTAGTCCCGCTTACNTTGGAACCGATGGAGATGTTCTTTATTTTACATCCAATCGTAAATTTGGAAAGAAAAACATCGTCCGTAAAAATAATGGAGTGAGCGGACAACCAAACAATCATATCTTCACGGTAAAGAAAAATAACGCCGGAAAATGGGAAAAAATAGAACAAGTAGAAGGAGGCATTACTACCGGTAATGATGAAGGAGTCGCCTCTTTTTCTCCCGATGGGCGCTCTATGTATTTCACACGTTCCAATACCGTAGAAGACAAAGGCAGCGGAACTATTATTATGGTTTCAAACAGAGCCGGCGGTTCTTGGAGCGAGCCCCAAAAAGTACAACTTTTCCGCGACAGTACCGTTTCGGTAGGTCATCCTGCGGTTTCTCCCGATGGAGAAACGCTTTACTTTGTATCGGATGCTCCGGGAGGTTTAGGCGGAAAAGATATATGGAAAGCAANCAACATCCAAGGAGAATGGAGCGCTATTGAAAATCTNGGACCTGAANTTAATACGCAAGGCGACGACATGTTTCCTTCTTTCGACTCTAACGGAACGCTGTATTATTCAACCGATGGAAAACCAGGAATGGGAGGATTGGATATTTTTTCTGCAAAACTACAACCTGATGGAAANTGGAAAGTAGAAAACATAGGATTTCCTATTAATTCCAATAACGATGATTTTGGTATTGCATTTTCGGGGAAAACAAACAGCGGATATTTTTCTTCCAACAGAGGACAATCACGCGGATACGATAAACTTTGGAGTTTTGTTTTACCTGAATTGGAATACGTTTTGTCCGGAAAAATTACCGACATTAAAGGAGAAACCGTTCCCGACGCAAAAATAAAAATTGTAGGAAATGATGGCGAAAACGCCCGGATTCAAGCAAAAGGAGACGGAACCTATCGATTTAAAATGAAAAAAGGGGTANAATATGTAATGATGGCGTCTGCACGCGGATATTTAAATCAGAAAAATCAAATTAACACATTAGAAGTAAGCGACCGCAAAAGTGAAGATTTCAAAATAGATTTTCAGCTTACACCTATTTCAAAACCGGTGCAAATGAATAATATTTTTTATGAATTTGCTAAATGGACACTCACGCCTGAATCTGAAACAGGACTTCAAAGTTTAGTTAAATTGCTGAACGATAATCCGAACATCACAATTGAATTAAGTTCGCATACGGATTATGTTGGAAATAACGATGCGAACAAAACACTTTCAGAGAAGCGTGCACAATCTGTTGTTGATTATTTGATAAAAGCCGGAATTGCTAAAGACAGACTCACAGCTGTCGGTTATGGCGAAGAACAACCATTCACAGTGGATGCTGCAACGACAAGAAAATATTCGTTTTTAAAAATGAATGCACCGCTCACAGAGGAATATATTTTGACCTTAACGCCAGAACAACAAGAAGTTTCCAATCAAATTAATCGTAGAACAGAATTTAAAGTACTGAAAACAACATATAATCTTTATTAATAGCGGTGAGCAGTGAGCAGTGAGCAGTGAGCGGTGAACTGTGAACCGAACTATTTTTTACCAATTAACAATTCAACTATTTAACCAATTAACTAACGTGAAACAATATTTAGACCTTTTACAACGCATTTTAGACGAAGGAGTCAAAAAAGAAGACCGTACAGGAACAGGAACCCTTAGTGTTTTTGGACATCAAATGCGGTTTAATATGGAAGACGGTTTTCCTTGTTTAACAACAAAGAAATTACACCTAAAATCCATCATCTATGAACTCCTTTGGTTNTTGAACGGCGACACCNACGTAAAATATCTGCAAGACAACGGAGTAAGAATTTGGAATGAATGGGCAGACGAAAATGGATATTTAGGACCTATTTACGGTTANCAGTGGCGTTCTTGGCCCGATTATAACGGCGGACACATTGATCAAATTTCGCAGGCAGTGGAAACAATCAAAAACAATCCTGATTCGCGCCGAATCATTGTTAGCGCTTGGAATGTGGCTGATTTACCCAACATGAATTTACCTCCCTGTCATGCTTTTTTCCAGTTTTACGTAGCTGACGGAAAATTAAGCCTTCAACTCTACCAACGCAGCGCCGATGTTTTTCTCGGAGTTCCTTTTAATATTGCTTCTTACGCACTTTTACTTCAAATGATGGCTCAAGTTACAGGGCTAAAAGCGGGTGATTTTGTTCATACATTGGGCGATGTTCATATTTACACCAACCATTTGGAACAAGTAAAATTACAACTCACACGTGAACCAAGGAAATTGCCAAAGATGTTAATTAATCCTAATGTAAAAAGTATTTTCGATTTTAAATTTGAAGATTTTAAATTGACCGATTACGACCCTCATCCTCACATCAAAGGGGAAGTTTCTATATAACAAACAATACTTTCTTTTAGGAATGTCTGATTTTACAAATCTAAAAAAACCTAAAACTCAAATAATGTGAGGCAATTTTGTCTATTTTTGTATAAAACAAAAAATAAAGGCAATAATTTGTTATAAAAATACCCTTTTATGCCAAAAGTTTCAATAATAGTCGCTGTTGCCGACAATTATGCCATAGGCAAAAACAATAAATTACCTTGGCATTTACCTGCCGATTTGAAACGTTTCAAAGAATTAACCACCGGACACGCTGTAGTAATGGGAAAACGAACTTTTGAAAGTTTGCCGAATGGACCGCTTCCAAATAGAAAAAACATTGTATTAACAACCATTCTCGAGGGTGATTTTGATAAATATTATGAAGCAACCTCGCTTCGTGATGCTTTGGAACTTTGTGAAAAAGAAAAGCAAGTATTTATAATCGGAGGCGCTTCTGTTTTTAAACAGGCATTGGATTTTCCGGACATTAATACAATGTATATAACATGGATACATGCTTCTTTTGAAGCGGATATTTATTTTCCAAAATTCGACACCACAAAATGGAAAGAAATTAGTAGAGAAGATCATCAAGCCGATGAAAAAAATCCTTTCGCTTATTCTTTTTGCGAATATAAAAGGATAAAAAAATAATAGCAAGAGTTATTACACACCTAATTCCCGTTGAAAAAATCTATTAAACTTATTTTTTCAGCGGGAAATTTTATTTATAAATCATAACATTGTCTATTTCGGTGATTTTTTGTACTTTCGCACATTAATGAAAAATAAAATGATGAATCTCGATTTTCAAAAATTAAACGGTTTAGTTCCGGCTATTATTCAAGATAACAATACTTTAAAGGTATTGATGCTTGGTTTTATGAATGAAGACGCGTTGAAAAAAACAGAAGAAACCGGAAAAGTAACTTTTTTCAGCCGCACAAAAAATCGTCTATGGACAAAAGGCGAAGAAAGCGGTAATTTTCTCAACGTTGTTTCCATTACGCCCGATTGTGATAACGATACGTTACTAATAAAAGTAAATCCGGTTGGACCTGTGTGCCACACGGGAAACGACACTTGTTGGAATGAAAAAAATAAAACCGATATTGCTTTTTTACAATACTTACAGGAATTTATTACCAAACGAAAAGCCGAAATGCCCGAAGGTTCTTACACTACTTCACTGTTTCAAAAAGGAGTAAACCGTATGGCGCAAAAAGTAGGAGAAGAAGCTGTAGAAACCGTTATTGAAGCCGTAAACGGCACTGATGAAGGTTTTCTTTACGAAGCTTCAGATTTGATTTATCACTTAATCGTTTTGTTGACTCATAAAGGTTATTCATTAACTGATATTGCGAAAGAATTGGAAAAAAGACACAAATAATAAGCGGTAAACAGCAAGCTATAAGCCACTATAAACTGCAAACTATAAACTACAAACTGAGTTATGTCGGAAACATTTATTAAATATAAAGACGTAGAACTTTGCCAACAGGAATTGGTTGTTTTGAAAGATGTAAACATAAAAATTGGCGCAGGCGAATTTATTTACTTGCTTGGAAGTGTTGGAAGCGGTAAAAGCACGTTTTTAAAATCATTATACCACGAAGTGCCGATTGAAACAGGAGAAGCACAAATTTTTGATTACGATTTATTGAAAATAAAAACCAAAGAAGTGCCGCATTTGCGTCGAAAAATCGGTATTGTGTTTCAGGACTTCCAACTTTTAATTGATAGAAACGTACATAAAAATCTGGAATTTGTACTTCGTGCAACCGGTTGGAAAGACAAAAAACTAATCGAAGAGCAAATTGAAAACGTGTTGAAACAAGTCGGTATGCAAACAAAAGGCTACAAAATGCCGCATCAACTTTCCGGCGGCGAACAACAACGTATTGTTATTGCACGAGCGTTGCTTAATTCTCCATCTATTATTTTGGCAGATGAACCCACCGGCAACCTTGACCCTAATACAGGAAAAGGCATTATGGAACTACTTTACAGCATTCGCGAAGCGGGAACAACCATTATCATCGCTACGCACAATTTAACTTGGGTCGATATGTTTTCCGGACGTGTGTTGAAAATTCAAGACGAACGACTGATAGATGTTAGTCAGTAGTTGATAGACGGAAGTCAAAATTTAAAAAATACAAAGCGTTGGAATGTCTATTCTGACGCTTTTTTATTTTGTTGATAATCAGCATATTATTCGTGTTTAATTTTATTTAACTAAAATATTTAGTTGACAAACTATGAAATATAGTTACAAACTAAAACATTTAGTTTATATTTGCATTGTAAATTNAAATCTGGCTTTTAGACCGCTTCGCTATCAGATATCAGACTGTTATACAAAAAAAGCGTCTGAAGTCTGAAAGTCTGAAATCTAAATATCTATCAAAAATGAAAGAATTAACGCCCAAAGAAGAAGAAATAATGCGGCATTTCTGGAAAGAAGACGCTTTGTTTGTGAAAGATTTAGTAGAAAAATATCCCGACCCGAAACCGCACTTCAACACACTTTCTACTTATGTGCGCGCGTTGGAAGAAAAAGGATTGCTTTCGCACGAAAGTTTTGGAACCACGTATCGTTATTTTCCGTTAGTTTCGGAAGCTGAATACAAAAACCGCACGCTGAAAAATGTGGTGAAAAAGTATTTTAATAACTCGTATTTGAATGTTGTTTCCAGTTTTATCCGCTCGGAAAATGTATCGGTGGACGAAATCAGAAAATTGTTGGACGAAGTAGAAAAATCTGAATCTTAATCTTTTGATTTGGATAATTAATCTGATTCTTACCTATAAATTAACAATTTAACCAATTACCAAATGGAAATCATTTTATATTACATACTTCGCTCAAGCATTGCGTTGACAGTTTTATATCTTTTCTACAAGTTCGTTGCAAGCAAAAATACGCTTCATCAATACAATAGAATAATGATTTTGTTCTTTTTTGTTTGTTCACTTTTGCTGCCGTTGTTTAGTTTGGATATTTCGTGGATGTTCCCGCATAAAACTGAAACCGCAACATTTGATATTTCGCAATTTAATATCAATGAGGGAATTATCATTCCTGACACTCAATCAAATATTGAAATTCCGTGGATAAAAATTTTGAGCAGCGCCTATTTTACAGGAATAATTATAACATTCCTTATTTTTTCAATAAGTTTTTCTCGGATGTTTTACATTATCTTAAAATCAGAAAAAAGAAAATTGGGAAACGGAATTACACTTTACATCTATGATAAAGACGTTTCTCCTTTCAGTTGGATGAGTTTCCTGGTTATTTCACATGAAGATTTTTTGAGCGATAGTTCATCTATTATTCTTCACGAAAAAGCTCACATTCAGCAGCATCATTCTTGGGATATGCTTTTGGCAAATATATATACTGTTTTTTATTGGTTTAATCCGTTTGCGTGGCTACTCCGAAAGGAACTGCAGACCATACACGAGTTTCAGGCAGACGAAAAGGTGATTTCTACCGGAACCGACGTAAAAGAATATCAATTATTATTAATTCGCAAATGCGTGGGCGAAAACAAGTTTATGCTGGCAAACAATTTCGAATACAGCAATTTGCACAAACGTATTAAAATGATTATGAAAACAAATTCAGCAAAACAAAAAAAATGGATTTACGCGATTATTCCATTCTTATTTATAATTATTTCAGGAGTACTATCGGCAGAAAATCTTCACTCAAAGATTACAACATCAGACGAAAGTATTGATTTACAAAATGATTCAATAAAAAAAGAAATCAAAGTAGTGTGTATAAATGACACCACATTTGTAACTGAAAAAGTAAACGGCGTGGTTACAACATCTAAAATTATTGGAAAAGAATCTTCTGATTCAATTAAAGGAAGAAAAATAATTGTAATTAAAAATAATGATAAAGATGGAATAAAAACCACAAAAAAAATCATCATTGTTCGTGATTCTCTCGACAATAAAGAAAAACGGATTATTATTTTAGATGGTAAAGAAATCACAGGAGATGAAATGATAAAAATAAAACCGGAAGATATTGATAACGTTAATGTGTTAAAAAGTGAACCAGCAACCAAAGTTTACGGCGAAAAAGGGAAAAATGGAGTAGTAATAATAAAAAGAAAAGGACATTTAATTGATTCAAACTCACCTGTAGATAATTCCACTGCTCCAATTTACATAGTTGATGGTATTCCTACTGATAAAGAAAAAGTAAGTTCTATTGATGGAAAAGAGATTGCATCTGTTTCGGTGCTTAAAGATGCATCAGCAACAGCGCTTTACGGAACTCGGGGTTTAAATGGAGTAGTCCTCATCACGACAAAAAAAGCGAATGGAAAAAATATCTCAGAAAATATAAAAGAAACAAGCAATGCACTGTATATTATTGATGGAGTTTATACTGATAAAAAAGTAATAGACAAAACAGATCCTTCTAATATTGCTTCTGTTTCAGTGTTAAAAGGAGATGAAGCCATAAAAATGTACGGGAAAAGAGGAAAAAATGGTGTGATAAATATAACAACAAAAAAATACTCTACCAACGCAAAAGAAAGTCCTGTGAAAGAAGATGTAATGAATTACATTGAAAAACAGAAAACTAAAAAAATGACATCTGCAAAAATTACCGGCGAAGGAAACAAAGTAATAACTAAGGGAATTAATGATAAAAATACAGCTGTTTTTATTGACGGACAACTTGCTGATGTAAAAACACTTCAAAAAATGGATTATTCAAAAATTCGGGTAATAAATTCTGATCCGCTTTCAAATTTCCCCGAATTGGCAATTAAATATAATTTGAAAAAAGAAAGAATCGTACAGGTTTTCACCAAATAACCTTTCTCATAAATTGACATCAGTTCTAACCTCTACCTAACTTTGCCAAAGTTTTCGGCTTTGGCAAAGTTAATTTCTCTATAAACAGAAAATAAAATTAGCAAAATAAATTGCAGATTATCAGCAATTTAAAAACAATCCTCAAAAAATCATAAAAATATTTTCAAATTTATTTGGAGGAATAAAATATTGTTTGTTATTTTGTGTCTTAGTTACATAGACCACTAAGCTATTATAACAATGATTGAAATTAAAAATTTATCATTTCATTATCAAAAGAAATCGCCGTTGTTCGATAATCTTTCATTAGATATGGAAAACGGACGCATTGTAGGATTACTTGGTAAAAACGGAGCGGGAAAATCCACCCTTTTAAATTTGATGGCGGGACTTATTGCATCCAAAGGAGGAAGTATTTTGGTAAATCAACAAACGCCTTTTCAGAGGAATCCGATGTTTTTAAAAGACATTTATCTGGTTCCCGAAGAATTTTCTTTCCCAAGCGTTACTATTGAGACGTATGTAAAAGCATACAGTATATTTTATCCTCATTTCGATCATCAAAAATTAGATAAAATTCTGATTGAGTTTGAGTTGAAATATGATAACAATCTGAATAAACTTTCACATGGGCAACGAAAAAAATTCCTGATTGCGTTTGCCTTGGCAAGTAATTGTTCCACGCTCCTACTCGATGAGCCAACAAATGGTTTGGATATTCCTTCTAAAAGCCAATTCCGTAAAATTCTCGTTGGTTCGGTTACCGAAGAGCAACTCGTAATTATCTCCACACATCAAGTGAAAGACATTGACACCGTGATTGATACCGTAATTGTGCTGGACAATGGAAAAGTTGTTTTCAAAGAAAATACAGACGAAATCTTACAGAAATTCCATTTTGAAACCGTTCCTTCCTTGCAAAATGTGAAAGAAGTATTTTACAGCGAACAATGTCCTTCGGGATATAAAATTATTCAACCGGCAGGAAAAAACGAAAGTTCTGTAATAGACTTGGAGATGTTTTTCAATGCAGTCATTAGTAAGTCCTTTTAATTTTACTCATTATGAATACAAATCAATATTTTAGCTTCACAAGGTTTATAAAGTTGATAAAAAGCGATTGGCTGATAAATTACAAAAAATACATCTTATTATTTTTGACAATGTTGGCAATAGGATATGTATTTATTTATCTAAATCTTCCGAAACGCGCTTACGAAGGCAGTTCTGTTTTTGATGCAAACCGATATTTAAACCTATTAAACATCTCATTATTTGCATTAATTGCATTTATCGGCACTTCTTTTCCTGCGTTCAACAGTAAAAAAACAGCCCGTATATATATGCTTACGCCTGCAAGTACGTTCGAGAAATACAGCGCACAATTTTTAGGACGTATTGTGATAACATTTATTTTATTTCTGTTTGCATTTTGGTTAGATGCAAATTTAGCGCGTCTTACTGTTTTAGGCACAATAAAAGAAAACACGCCGAAAATTGAGGCATTTTCTTACTCCGATTTACTGCGCATATTAAAAAAAGACGAATTTTCACACATATTTATGCCTTTTTTATTGTTGTCCACAGCTATGTTTTTCTTTGCCATCCGATTATTTTTCAATAGAAATGGAATACTAAAAACATCTTTGACATTCATATCTTTCTTATTTGGTATTTATTTATTGTTTGTTTTGTTTTCACATATTTTTTATCCTGAAACAAAAGGATTTGATGTTCATACGTCGGAGTATGAAGTGATAAGGAATTTAGAAAGCGGACAAATATTAGGAATAATCATCGTTTCCGTTTCGTGGATATTTTTGTTGGTCTTAGGTTTCTTCAAATTAAAAGAAAAAGAGGTATGAGTATAGATTTTAAAGCCACAAAGGGAATTTTTCAGCAAATAGCGGATAATATCTCCCACCGGATATTGGAAGGGAAACTTCCTATTGGAGAACGTGTGCCTTCTGTGAGGGACTTAGCTGAAGAATTTGAAGTAAATCGCAACACGCTGCTGCGAACTTACTCCATATTGGAAGAAGGCGGAATAATTATAAACAAACGCGGCATTGGCTTTTTTGTAGCCGAGAATGCTGTAGAACTTATCCGTCAAAATGAGAAAAAAGAATTTTTCAATCATGATTTACCGGATTTTATGCGAAAAGTACAGTTGCTAAAACTAACCGAAACCGATTTATCAGAATTAACGTCCATTATAAAAAATAACTCCAATGAAAAAAAGTAATATAATCCTTATCCTTTTGGCATCATTTATTATTGCTTCCATATTGATATTTTACATTAATGGTAAAACACATGAAGGAAAAATCGAAATGAATGCTAAAAATAATTTCAAAGTGGTCAACATTGCTGATTTCACTACGCTGGTTGCTAATGATGGCAGCGACATTCACTTCATTAAAAGTGATACCGCTAAACTAAAAATAGAATTGGATGATAAAAAATCCCTGTCAAAACAATTATTTGAAGTAAAAAATGATACGCTCTACGTATATAAAGGAGCGAGGATGTTCGCTTATGGAAATAACTTAAAATCTGTAGTTTCCAAAAAAGCATATTGGATTGGAATACACGCGTACAACACAGATTCGTTAAAAATGAACTTGCAAGATGGCGAGGTGTATATAAATTATGGAGAAGGAAGTACCTCAACATACAAATACATTGAAATACAATCTAAAGATAGTGCTAAAATCAGGATTACAGGGAATGTTTCAGTAGAAAAAATGGTTTTGAACACAAATAGTACAAACATACAACTTTATAATGGCAGTTTTCAAACCATTGTAGGAATGCTCGAAAATCATTCCAAACTACAATGTATGTCCGTTATGAATACTATTAATAATTTACAAATAAAAAAAGATTCTACAAGCAGAATGGGATATTAAAGAATTTGTAACAAAACTAAAATTTAACAATTAAATAATCTTAAAATTCAAATAGATTTGTCATAAATTTAACATTTCTACGTCTAATTATAGTACCTTCGTCCATCAAAAATTAACCTCATTTTATGATAAAAAAAATCGCCTTGCTTGTAGTGATACTCTTCACTGTAGGAAATTTTGCGCAATCTCAATCTAAACCTAATCAAGTTTACGTATTAAAAGGGTCAGTCGTTGACTCCGTTTCAAATCAATCAGTTTCATTTTGTACTGTTTCCGCTTCCAGAGTAAAAATGCCGATGGTGTATCTAAAAAGAGTGGCAGCTGACGTTAATGGAAATTTTAGTATGGAATTTTCAAAACCCGACACACTTTTATTAAAATTTGAATCGGTTGGAATGAAATCAACAGTAAAAACCGTTGCTCTTTCCGAAAAAACAACTGATTTGGGAAAAATTGTACTTCCTCCAAACGATAAAATACTTTCGGAAGTGACGGTAACGGCTGCAAAACCTCTTGTAAAAGTAGATTTGGATAAAATTACCTACGATATGAAATCCGATCCCGAGTCGCAATCGTCAAACGTGTTGGATATGCTTCGCAAAGTACCTTTGGTAACTATCGATGCTGATGAAAATATTCAAGTGAAAGGGAAATCCAATTTCAAAATATTTATGAACGGTAAAGCGACCAACATGATTACCAACAATCCTGCGCAAGTATTGAAAAGCATTCCCGCCAATACCATCAAAAGCGTTGAAGTAATTACGGAACCCGGAGCAAAATATGAATCGGAAGGATTATCGGGAATCATTAACATTATTACCGAAAGTGCGATGAAAGGTTATACAGCATCGGTAAATGCGGGAGTAGATGTTTACGGTTCATTAAATGGCGGAGTTTATTTTACTACCAAAATAGGAAAATGGGGAATTACTACCAATCTTAACACATCTCAGTTTAGAAGTCCGGAGAGTTTTTCGGATTATATACGATTAAATAAAACAGATAATTCTACACTTAAACAAAATTCATCCTTTAACAATAAAGGAAATTTCAGGAACGGCAACTTCAGTGTAAGTTACGAAATGGATTCGCTTGATTTACTTACATTCAGCGGAAGCGGCTGGGGTGGAAATAACACATCAAACGGAGAAATGGACTCTAAAAACGATAATCCATTGCAGATTTATCATCAAAACCGTCGCACATCTAACCTTTGGGGTGGTTACGAAGCTGGATTTGATTATCAACGCTCGTTTAAGAAACCGGACAAACTTCTTACCTTATCATACAAGTTAAGCTATTCTCCAAGCGGAGTGGAAAACGAATCGTGGTTAGACACTTTACAATCTGTACATTATTCTTCTCCGCGTCAAAAAATCAAAACAGACTCTTATGGAGACGAACATACGTTTCAGATTGATTATAACGAGCCATTCAATAAAAAACACGTAATGGAAGTGGGTTTGAAATACATTATACGAGATAACCACAGTTTAAATACTTACCAAATATATGATGAACAGCAAAAAAAATGGAAGGGGATGAGCGATATAATTGACGATGATTTTACACACAGGCAAGATATTCTCGGAAGCTACGGAAGTTATACATTTAAAGCAAAGAAATTCAGTACAAGAGTTGGCGTACGTTTTGAACATACACAATCAAGCATTAAATACAAAATTCAAACCGATAGGAATTTCACTCCGCCTTCATTTAACAACTTAGTTCCTTCCATTAATTTTAATTATAAAATGACAGATATGTCAAATATAACATTGAGTTACACACAACGGTTAAGCCGTCCTGATATTTGGTATCTCAATCCATTTGTTGATAATTCAAATCCATACAATATACAAGTAGGAAATCCAAAACTTGATACGGAAATAAGCAATTCTTTTAATTTAAGTTACGGATATTTCAACTCAAAATTCAATCTGAATTCCAGTGTCTACTATTCGTTTACAAACAATGCTATTGAAGAAATCAACCAATTAAAAGGTGACACAATCATATCAACGTATGAAAATATCGGGATAAATAGAAGTACCGGACTTTCCACTTATTTCCGCTGGCAAGTTACTCCAAAAATGAATATGTTTTTCAATGGGAATACATCATACAATTATTTGGATGACGGAAAAGGAACAAAAAATGATGGTGTAAATTACAACGGCAACTTCGGAGGAGGATATAATTTCCCAAAAGATTGGGCTTTAAATTTATATACAGGAGTATTTAAACGTGGCGTTACATTGCAAGGTGGAGGTGGATTTTTTGCCTATTACGGTTTAAATATCACAAAATCGTATATGCAAAAGAAGTTGAATATTTCGCTGCGCCCGGGTATGTTTTTACAGAAATACATAAAATTCTCCAGCTACACCGAAACGGAAACTTACAGGGCTGATAATACATACAGGCGTCTCGCGCCCAATATAAGATTAAATATCAGTTACCGTTTCGGAAAAATGAAAGAACAAATAAAAACCGCCAAAAATACCATTAAAAACGATGATGTAAAATCCGGCGGAAGTAACAACAATTCAGGAGGTACCGGAAATTTATAAAAGATAAAAAAGCGAGTGATTTTTTTTCATTCGCTTTTTTATTTTTATCTTTTAAACGCTCTATCCATTTCACGCTTATCGTCTTTCTCTTTCAGCGTTTGACGTTTATCATACGATTTTTTACCGCGAGCCAATCCTATTTCGAGTTTAGCCAATCCCTTTTCATTAATAAAAAGTTTAATCGGAATAATTGTATTTCCCGTCTCTTTGGTTGCACGCACCAATTTATTTAATTCCCGTTTGGTGAGAAGTAATTTACGGTCGCGTCGCGGTTCGTGGTTATTGTATGTGCCGAAAAAATAAGTGGAAATATTCATATTTTTCACCCACAATTCATCGCTAATAAACGTACAGTAAGTTTCCGTTAAACTTGCTTTTCCATCGCGAATAGATTTTATTTCCGTACCGAAAAGTTGGATTCCTGCTGTAAAACGGTCTAAAATTTCGTAATCAAACGTAGCGCGTTTATTTTTTATCGTTATATCGGATTTTTTTAACATTTTTCTTCCATAATTCTTCACGCAAAAATACATCTTTTTTCTTAAAGAATTTCATAGAGTTTTCTATTCAGGAAAACAGCTTGATTTTTTTCTACCTTTTTTATTCAAAAAATATACCCTCGCACACATTTTCTTGATAAAAATAAGTATATTTGTCGTCCTTTGCAGCAAAACATTCATTTAAAAAAAATAATCTTCAAAAATCTGACAATGGCTGAAGAAATTCGTATACATATTAGCGGAATGATTTATAATCAAGCAATTGGAGGCACTTATTCTTTGGTTTTATCTGAAGATGAGGGTTTGCAACGCCGTTTTTCGGTACTTATAGGAGAATCCGAAGCGCAATCCATTGCACTCAAATTAAATAATACACTTCCACCTCGTCCGCTTTCACACGATTTAATGGTTTCGATAGTTAAAATGCTAAATGCAAAATTGGTAAAAGTAGTCATTTACAATATGAAAAACGATATTTTTTACTCCAATATCTATTTGATGCAAAATAATTCGGTTATTGTAATTGATGCGCGCACTTCTGATGCTGTTGCGCTTGCCGTAAGAAGCGATGCTCCTATTTACATAAATTCAGATATTTTGGATGTGGTAGGAACAGTGTTGGATGCTGAAACAATGAAAAGAACTTATCCTGAAAAGGAAACAGAGAAAAATATCAGTTTGGACAATTATTCTTCATCATTATTAGACGTTCTTACCGACGAGGAACTTCAAGAATTGTTGAATTTAGCTATTAATGAAGAAAGATATGAAATTGCCGCCGAAATTCGCGATGAAATTGAAAAACGAAAATAATTAACTTAACGCTATTTTACTATGAATTTGAAACTTAGATTGATCATCATGAATTTTCTCCAATTTTTTGTATGGGGAGCTTGGATGATGACCCTTGCCCATTACGGGTTTGTTGAAAAACAATGGAACGGAGCTGAATTTGGCTTGGTATTTTCTACTATGGGTTTTGCATCGCTAATAATGCCTACACTTTTTGGTATTATTGCTGACAAATGGAAAGCCAATTATGTATTTGCCATACTACATTTGCTTTTTGGCGTAACTATGTGTTTTCTGCCTCTTATTGAAGCTCCAATTCCTTTTTTCTGGGTTCTGTTAGTGGCGATGTGTTTTTATATGCCTACAATAGGATTAAATAACTCCATTGGTTTTAACGTGTTGAAAAATGAAGGAAAAGACCCTATAACATATTTCCCTCCTATTCGCGTTTGGGGAACTATCGGGTTTATCGCCGCAATGTGGATTACCAATATATTTACAAAAGAATGGGGCTTGGGACAAAGCATAAAAGTTTCTTTTATAATCTCGGCTGTCTTTGCCTTTATTTTATCGTTATTTTCTTTTATTTTTCTGCCTGTTGTTAAAAAGAGCGAAGAGAAATCTGCTGAAGTCAAAAAAACTTTAGTTCAAAAATTAGGATTGGAAGCATTTATTTTATTTAAAGAAAAGAAAATGGCTCTTTTCTTTATTTTCAGTTTAATGCTTGGCGGAGCGCTGCAATTGACTAATGCTTATGGCGACGGTTTTTTACAAGATGCCACCGTTTTTCCCAAAGGCGAACTCATTAATAATTTTTCTACCATTATTCTCTCTATATCGCAAATTTCAGAAACCTTATTCATTCTCGCTATTCCTTTCTTTATGAAAAAATTCGGAATCAAGAAAGTAATGCTTTTCAGTATGATAGCTTGGGTTTTGCGTTTCGGATTATTTGGAATAGCAGAAAACAGCGTCATCGGTTTTACATTGATTATTGCTTCTTGCATTATTTACGGTATGGCTTTCGATTTTTTCAATATCTCAGGGGCTTTATTTGTAGAAAAAAATACCGATTCAAGTATACAATCGTCGGCACAAGGAGTTTTTATGCTAATGACCAATGGTATTGGAGCAGTTCTTGGAAACATAATCGCCGGATTAGTTATTGCAAAATGGTTTGAAGATCCGGTAACGCATGTGAAAAACTGGCAGGGAATTTGGTTTACTTTCTCAGCTTATGCATTAGTAGTGGCTGTTCTATTTATGATTTTGTTCCAATACAAGCACAATCCTGAAGAAATTGGAGAGGTTAAACATTAAAAAATATGCGAAACATAAAAATTCTAATTATATACGCCTTATTAGTTGTTATTTGCGGATTTAATCAAAATAGCCATAAAAAAACCAAAATATTTGATGAAAGGTTTGTTGGATTATGGTCTGGTGCAGAAAAAGATGAACAAATAAAAGGAGTTCAAAAAAATTGGAAAATAACCAGATTAAAAGATGGGATATATACAATAGATTTTATAACTAAATATTTTGATGATGAAAACAATTTTATATATGAGGACAAATCATCTGAAACTGGTAACTGGTGGATTATA
Organism: uncultured Paludibacter sp.; assembly: GCA_900498215.1. GTDB lineage: Bacteria > Bacteroidota > Bacteroidia > Bacteroidales > Paludibacteraceae > UPXZ01. The sequence goes on from LR026962.1 coordinate 1,273,501, forward strand.
GATAGTCTTTATTATGAAAAATCAAAATTATCTAAAAAACCAGATATTTATACTTTTGAAGTTGTGGACGAAAATCATATTTTATTTAAAGCTAAAAAATTAAATACTAAATCTGAAAACACAAATTACAGTTTTATAGATACAAGAGTACAATAATAAAAAAGTCCTGAAATCCAGGACTTTTTTATTAAAACGGCGTTCCGTCTTTTGGATTTTCAAACGGCGGATTTCGTAAATAATCCGGAATATTTTCTTCCTTCGAACCGCTAACCGAAAGCGGATCAACCATCATATCATCAGTAGATAACTTTGATTTTACGGTAAGGAAATTTTGTGAGTAGAACGGATCCGCATCGTCCGCTATATTCAAGAATTTTGCAAAAATATTTTTGAATTTCAAACGTACATCACCAACGGCGCCATTACGATGTTTTGCGATAATAATTTCTGCAATTCCTTCGTACGAATTTCCTTCGGGATCTACTTTTATTCCGTAATATTCCGGACGGTGAATAAAGCAAACCATATCCGCATCCTGCTCAATTGCACCCGATTCACGTAAATCCGATAATTGCGGACGTTTTCCTTCTGAAACGGAACGTCCTTCCACACTACGATTTAACTGCGACAAAGCAATGATGGGAATATCCAATTCCTTCGCCAATCCTTTTAGTGAGCGTGAAATTAAACTTACTTCCTGTTCGCGGCTTCCAAAGGTCATTCCGCTCGCGTTCATCAATTGTAAATAATCTATAATCAAGCATTGAATATGATGTTCTTTCATCAATCTGCGGGCTTTGCTTCGTAGTTCAAAAATGGATAAACTCGGCGTATCGTCCACAAAAATGGGCGCATCGAGCAATAAATTTACATCTTTATCAAATTTTTCCCATTCGTCTGGTGTAAGGTTTCCATTCTTAATTTTTTCCCCTTCCAAACTGCACACGTTCATCAGCAAACGATTTACCAACTGAACATTCGACATTTCGAGCGAAAAAATTGCAACGGGAACATTCAAATCTACCGCCATATTTTTTGCCATAGAAAGGATGAAAGCTGTTTTTCCCATAGCAGGACGCGCTGCAATAATAATCAAATCCGATCTTTGCCAGCCGGAAGTAATTTTATCCAAATCTTTGAAACCGGACGGAGTTCCGCTTGAACCTTGACGATTGGCTGCATCTTTCATCCTATTACGCGCTTCTTCAATCACCGAATTTATCTGCACAACATCCTTTTTAAGGTTTTGCTGTGTGATTTCAAACAGTTTTCCTTCCGCTTCTTGCATCAAATCGTCCACATCCATTTTTTCATCAAACGCTTTGGTCTGAATATCGCTCGAAAGACGAATAAGTTCACGAGCCAAATACTTCTGAACAATAATTTGCGAATGGTAAATTAAATGTGCTGCCGAGGATACTCGCGAAGTTAAAAGTGTAATATAATACGGACCGCCAACTTCTTCCAAAGTCCCTTTTTTACGCAATTGTTCCGTAACCGTGTGCATATCAATAGGGTTTTGATGCAGAGCCAAATCTACAATGGCTTCAAAAATTTTTTGATGCGCTGTTTTGTAAAAATAAGTGGGTTTCAGCAAATCCGAAATCATCGAATAAGCGTCTTTTTCGAGCATCACTGCTCCTAAAACATCTTCTTCCAGTTCCAATGCTTGTGGTGGAAGTTTTCCGTATTCGTTTGCCGGAATAGGACTTGGAGTAGTTTCTTTCTTGTTGTACGTGCGTTTTTCTGCCATAATTTTACCTCAGCCTGACCCTCTTCTTTGGAGAGGGGAATTAATTTATTTAGTTCTTCAAAAAGGGTTTCAAAGTTACGAAAAGAAAAAAGGGGAAAAAAGAATAACAAAAAGTTGTTTTCAACAAGTTTTCAGCTTTAAATTTTATGGATTGTTTACAAAAAAATTGAAAAACAAAAAATAACTTGTACCTTTGAAACTATAAAAACGAATATGCCAATCAACAAATTTACTAATTAACTACCTTAGAATGATCGTTTATCCAAACGCCAAAATAAATCTCGGACTAAACGTTGTCGAACGTCGTTCGGACAGTTATCACAACATCGAAACTATTTTTTATCCCATTGGAATTCAGGATGTGTTAAGCGTGGAACCTTCCGAAACTTGCAGCGATTACAGTTTTTCATCTTCAGGAATTACCGTTGGAGGCGATACGGAAGATAATTTGATTATCAAAGCATATCATTTGCTCCGTTCCGAATATGAATTTCCTCCGGTAGATATTTCATTGCACAAACAAATTCCGCTTGGCGCAGGATTGGGAGGCGGTTCTGCTGATGCTGCGTTTACGTTGAAAGCGTTGAATGAACTTTTTGAATTGAGAATTACCGCTAAAAAATTGGAAACGCTGGCTGCAAAACTCGGTGCGGATTGTCCTTTCTTTATTAAAAACAAACCGGTTTACGCTACCGGAATCGGGAATATTTTTTCGCCGGTAAAAATTTCACTAAAAGGATATTGGATGCTGCTTGTAAAACCCGATATTCACGTTTCTACCGCTGAAGCGTACGCGGGAATTACACCGACTCCATCAGAAAAACCACTCACAGAACAGATTCAGCTTCCCATTGCGGAATGGAAAAATCATATTAAAAACGATTTTGAAAAAACAGTTTTTGCGAAACAATCGGAAATTGGAAAATTAAAAGATAAAATATATGATTTAGGCGCTTTGTATGCTTCTATGTCAGGTTCGGGTTCATCCGTTTACGGTATTTTCACCGAAAAACCAACGTTTGAAGGAATGTTTGAGGGAAGTTTTGTGGCTTGTGGAATATTGGATTAGTTTCAAGCTTGCTTGTCGCGGTAGGTTTCGTATTCCTTGTTTCGAGTTTCGCTTCTTATTTATGTTGTTAGATTTTTGGGAAGGTCTGATGTCTGAAATCTTCTATCCGGCAGTCTTAAAAAAAAGAAAGGTTGTCATCACGACAACCCAATCTTCAATTAACCTTAAATCTAATACCATGAAAAACACGATGCAAAGATATAGCTTTTTGTGTTATAAAACATATTTTCTCAGCAGAAAATGCAATTATTTAACTTTATTTAAGTTAATCTTCTTGTTTTAAAGGATTTTAATAGTGTGAAATGTTAAATGTCTACTCAAATTAGAATTTACTACTATTTTTTATGAAAAAAATTTTGATCATAACATTTTCACTTCCTCTCAATTTTTTATTTTTTTATTTGATTTTGAATGGTAAAAATAACAGTTTCAGTTTTGATAAAAATATCTTGCTTAAAGCTGCGATATTTTCAATTATAGTCACCGCATCTACTTTTTGGGCAATAACAAAAGGCAAAGGTAAAAGTAAAACATAAATAAACTTAGTGTGGATTTGATTCAAAAATCAACCATCCATAAAACTTTTCAACACTCCCCTATTTTTTAAGATTTCCTTTGCAAAATTTATCAAAAGAAATGCTTTTCTTTGTGATATGATAAGCGAAAAAACACTGGAAAAACTCAACATTCTTGCCGATGCCGCCAAATACGATGTTTCGTGTGCATCGAGCGGAACTACGCGCGGTAATCCGAACAAAACGCTCGGAACGGCTGCAGGTTGGGGAATTTGCCACAGTTTTACGGCAGACGGAAGATGTATTGCGCTTTTCAAAATTTTGATGACCAACCATTGCATTTACGATTGCGCTTATTGCTCCAATCGACGCACCAACGACATAAAACGGGTAGCTTTTACTCCAAAAGAATTGGCGGAACTAACCATTGAATTTTACCGCCGAAATTACATAGAAGGATTGTTTTTGAGTTCGGGCGTAATTCGTAATCCGGATTACACAATGGAACAAATGATTGGCGTAGTAAAAGAATTGCGTGAAGTTCATCGTTTCAACGGTTACATCCACATGAAAAGCATTCCCGGAGCCAGTCAGGAATATGTGAACAAAGCCGGAATGTATGTGGACAGATTAAGCGTAAACATCGAAATTCCGACCGAAGAAAGTTTGAAAAAACTTGCCCCCGAAAAAGATTATGTAAGCGTTTGGAAACCAATGAAATACATCAAACAGGGGATTTTGGAAAATTCGGAAGACAGGAAAAAATTTCGGTTTGCGCCCAAATTTGTTCCAGCCGGTCAAAGCACGCAAATGATTATTGGCGCCACTCCCGAAACCGATAATCAAATCCTTTCGCTTGCTTCCAAACTATATAATATCGACAGTATGAAACGCGTGTATTATTCGGGCTATATCCATATCAATCAGAATGACAATCGCTTGCCAATGCTGAAACAACCGCCACTTGTACGCGAAAATCGTTTGTATCAGGCAGATTGGTTGATGCGGTTTTATAATTTTGATGTGAACGAAATTGTGGATGAGAATAATCCAACGCTCGATTTGGAAATTGACCCGAAAGTTTCGTGGGCGCTGCGACATCCCGAATTTTTCCCGATTGATGTAAATATCGCACCATACGAAGCAATTTTACGCATTCCGGGAATTGGAGTTTTATCCGCAAAAAAAATTATAACGGCTCGCAGATATGGAAGATTGACTTCGGAACAACTGAAAAAAATAGGCGTAGTTATGAAACGCGCCAAATATTTTATTGTGTGTAAAGAATTACCCATAAACACTGTAAATGAAGTAAAACCGGAATATGTAAGAAAAGCGCTGACTGAAAATAAGAAGAAAGATAATGCTCAGTTGAGTTTAACGTTTGACGTTTGAGGTTTTTTAAAAATATTCCTCTTTTACAAAAGTTAAGAAACGGATATGACCGCATTTTGTTACGATAAAACCTTTGAAGGATTGCTTTGCTGTGTGTTTTTTGCATTTGAAACGAAAGAAACGCCCGATATTTTATTGGGAACAGATGAAGTTAAACCGTTGTTTTTAGAAAAATCGTTTACCGTTGTTACCGAAACCGATAAATCGAAACGAGTTTGGAAAGGACTGGAAAAGAAAATTTCCAAATCGGCGTGTCAAATGCTGTTAATCGTTTGGCTTTCAGAACTTCCCGAGATTGAAATGCTGTTATTCAGATATATCTGCAAAGCATTTAAAGCTCCAAAATCTATCGAATTAAATTTTGGAGATACCGATGTACTTCGATGTGCGGAAATTTTCAAAAAAGTAAATACTTCCAGCTTAAAAGTGATTCAATTTGTGCGTTTTCAGAAAACAAGCGATGGAGTTTATTTTGCGCCAATCTCTCCCGATTTTAATGTCATCACACTTGTTGCCGACCATTTCAAAGAACGCTACGCCGACCAGCAATGGATAATTTACGATACAAAACGAAAATTCGGTCTGTATTACGATTTAAATAAAGTTACCGAAATTACCTTTACGGAAGAGCCGGTAAACAAATCGGGAAAATTGAAAGAAGAACAAATGGATGGGGAAGAGCAACTTTACCAGCAAATGTGGAAAAATTACTTTAAAACAATGGCGATAAAAGAACGGATAAATCCGTGCCTTCAACGCCAACACATGCCCGTGCGATATTGGAAATACCTGACCGAAATGCAGTGATTTTTATCGACTTTTTCAATCAGAAAACAAATTTAGTTGCTATTTATCATTTTTTGTTCCATTTCTTTAAACGTTTTCATCTGCAGAAATTTATCTTTAGAAGTTACCCCTTCTCTTCCATCCAAACGTGTGAAAACATGTAATTTGGAATCAACCAATTCAACTTCCGTTCTTTTGCCTTCAAAAGTCCGCATTCCTTTATAAATCATCACTGCACTCACAGGATCGGCAACGTCGTCTGATTTACTTTTATAGGTTTTCATAAAGGTACCTTCGGGCAATCCAATTCCTTTTTCCAAATCCTGACGAGTTAAATCTATCAAGTCCATAAGTTGTTTTAAAGATTCCTGAGGACGGTATACATACCAATGTCCTTGTTCACCGGTGCTTAATTCTGTGGTTGTGTAACCCAAAATTGGTCCCAGAACGGAAACCATCGTCAACATTTTATTGGACGAAACAATAATCGGATCTATCAGAAAAATTCCTTTGGGTGGAAAAGAATCTCTGAAAACCCTGTTTTTTACCATATTGATTATTAGCGGACAACCTGTGGAAGAACCTGCCAAAAATATCTTTTTATATCCTAAACTATCCAATTTTTTATATTCACGTATAATGGAAGATTGCCAATTTTTCCAAGTGGCTTTTTTAAAATCAGCATAGGTTCTGCCGTGCCCGCCCAAAAGCACTTGTGAAATATTGAAAGTTTTGGCGCTATCGGCAAAAGTACGCAATTCATCCCACTCAAAAGTACTGGCGCTGTAACCGTGAGCGGCAATAATAACCGGTACATTTTTCTGTTCATCGGTAGGATGAGGATAACGTACCGACATCAAGTAATTTTCGGGATGCGTAAGTGATAAATCATAAATTTGATTGCCATCAAGCATAGTGGAATTGTCAATGTCGGGAGTTTTACCGCACGAAACAGATAATATCAGCGTAAAAAATAAAATATATTTCAGAATTTTCATTATTCAAATTATTTAAATCTATAATACACTTTTAATTGATAGAAAACGGGAAAAAGTGTTCCCGGCTTGCTTACACCATCGCCATTAATGAAGTTGTATCCGAACGACAACGAAGCTGTGAACGGAGCATTAAATTTGTACATCAATCCCGACTCAAATTGAAACAGCATAGATGTATGAGGAAGCACTTTAAACATTTCCTCTTCGTAATCGGCATAAAAATATCCGGTGTTTAATCCTGTAAAAATCTGATAACGCCGAGTCGGGAAAAAATGCCAATCGGCGCCTACCGTAAAATTATCCTGTTTAATGGCATTTGTTCCTAAGGCGCTTCCCAAGCGACTTGTAACGTAAGCGGCTTTTAAATGAATTTTTTTATTGAATAAAAAATCGGATGTAAAATCACCGCCAATTCCATTTTCGAAATATAGTTTCTGAACTTTTTGAGTTAAAACGCCGACATTCAACTCGTAATGGGCTGTAAATTGAGCATTTACAAATCCTTCGCACCAAAACAAAGTAAATAATAAAAGAATTTTCCGCATACAATCAGTTATTTTTTCGTTGACAAATATAGTGCTATTTTTATAAAATCATTCTAAAATAAAGTATTTTTTACAGAACTTTCAATGCTGAAAAACGTTATAGTTCAACAATTTAATTTTGAAAATTTATGGAATGCAAAACAGATTTTAATGGAGAAAAAAATTGTCCGGAACTGAAAGATTTCGGATTGTTGGTTTTTAGATTGATTATTGGGATTTTTATGCTTACACATGGCTGGCAAAAATTGTCGAATTATGACACTATGTTGCAACAATTTCCTCCAATGTTAGGATTGAGTTCTCAAGTTGGATTATCCTTAATTATTTTTGCCGAATTTTTCTGTTCAATTGCTTTGATTTTGGGATTATTTACCAGATTGGCAGTTATACCTTTGATTATTGGAATGAGCGTGGCTGCTTTTGTAGCACACAAAGGTATGCCTTTTAGCGGTAGAGAATTGCCCTTATTGTATTTAGGAATGTATGTGGTTTTATTACTAACAGGACCCGGAAGAATCGCACTGGATAAGTTAATTTACGATAAGTTTTGTCCGAAGGCAAAACGTAAAACAGCTGTTTAAAATCCTTATTTGAAGGAATATTTTGCAAACTTATCCTTTATAAAAGGACATTAAATCAACCTGAATTAGTTATAATAATTCAGGTTGATTTTTTGTTTTAGAACCCCAAATTACATGAAAAGATATTGTATTTTTTAGTTATAACTTGCTTTTTATCATTTAGTTAAAGTAATTTTATTATTAAAAAAAAGACTATTTTTTAGAAATTAATCAAAATAATATTTTTAATTTTGAAGATGGAAATATAAAATAAACACTGCAGGTTTTATCTCCTATAAATAGACATATTGAGAATATACAGACAACTAATTTAATCTTTAATCGTATGACAAAATCAAACATTGCACACCCAACTTTTATTTCTTGCTGCCTGTTTTTATCTTTTACATTCATTTTTTTGCAACAAATGGCAGCACAACCTTCAGGCGGTCCTTATGGTCCTGTTTTTCAAACGTATGAACTCCCAAAAACAGCGAATACAATTTATTATGTTTCCCCGAACGGAAGTAATACTCAAACCGGAAGCACAATAGACCAACCTACAACTCTTGAGAAAGCTATTGAAAAAGCAGTAACAGGAGACGTTATTATTTTACGCGGAGGAACATATCGTACCGGAAACCTTGTTTTAAATCAAGGAATTACTTTACAACCTTTTGGCGCAGAACGTCCCGTGTTAAAAGGAACTTATGTGGCGCAAAACTGGAAAGACCTGAAAAATGGTTTATGGGTTACAAAATGGGATCATTTTTTCCCCTCGAAACCTGACACGTGGTGGAACCGTTCTAAATATGCAAGAATATGCCCAATGCATCTTTTCAACAACGATATGGTATTTGTTAACGGACAATTTCTGCAATCAGTTGGACAAGAAAAGGATGTGAATGAAAACACATATTACATCGATTATGAATCGGGATTGGTTTATATTGGCGTGAATCCCCAAGACAAATTGGTGGAAATAACCGCTTTTAATTCAGCTTTACACAGAGTAACAGGAGAATGTAACGGTAAAACTTCCGACAAAAAAGGTTTTACGCTGAAAGGAATTGATTTAACTCAGTATGCATATTGCGCCGTAGAAGTGGACGGAAAAGAACCCGAAGGAATTATGAATGAAAGTGAATTTGGTAAAGATGTGGTTGGAACCACCATTGAAGATTGCAGCATCACTTTTTGTTCGAGAGTAGCCGCTTATTTGCGGGGAGATAAACTCACGATGCGAAACTGCAAAATAAGCGATACCAGTACAGAAGGAATTTACATTATCGCCTCAAATGATGTTTTGCTCGAAAAAAACATCTTTGCACGCAACAACATTGAAAACATTGTCGGATATTTCCCTGCGGCGGTAAAAATTTTCAATCAAACACATCGTGTTACGTGTTATGACAATTTAATAACAGATTTACCCGAGTCAAACGGCGTGTGGTACGATGTTGGAAATGTTGACGGAAAGTTTATCAACAATTGGGTGGAAAACGTAGGAAACGGCAGTATTCAGTTTAATAAATATCAACCATGGCCCAGCCAAAATGGTTTCTTTTTTGAAATTTCTAAAAATGTAGTTTGTGCGGGAAATGTTTTCGTTAATTGCGACCATGGAATATTTGTTTTGAATAGCACAGGAGCAGAAATTTATAATAACACACTGGTAAATAGCGCCGTTACCATCGGAAGAAACGATCGTAGTCCCGCTAACGATGGCACTTTCGGCTGGCATTCAGGAACAGGACCCGACGTTGATAAACGCACTAATCATGTTTTTGCCAATAATCTGCTTTTTGGTAACGAAAATTTGAAATATCCGCTTTTAATAGTATGGCAACCCGATACTTTGTATCAAAAAAACTATAAACCCCAGCTTGAGAAAATTGACAACAATGTGTTTGCAAGAACCTCGTTATGCCACATTACTCCAACCATATTTTGGACAAGAGCTACTAACAAAGAAAGTTCGGGGGAATTTCTTCAAATCGATAATTTACGAAATTTGTATGGAGAATTTGGAGAAAATAACCATCTATACACAGACATAACCATTTTCAAAAGTGTAGAATTGAAAAATTTTGAACCTATAAAGTCATTTGACGGAAATAAATACAGCGGTATAATTCCAGCCGATATTATGAAGACAATGAACATTCAAAAGAAAAATATTAAATATGTTGGGGCGTATCCGCCATCGAACTAACCGTAATGGAATATTTTTGGCGTTTGAATAGATTCATTTATAATAAGATTTGTCCATTCCAAAAGCAAAAAAGCATAAAATAAAAACAATTATTTTTATAAGAAAGAACACGTTTTGAATGTGTTCTTTTTTTGTTTTTAACGCTTGTGCAATTCAGAAAAAAGTAGTATCTTAGTGCGTTTTTTCAGAACAATATTACAAGATCATAAAGCGTTTATTTTCAGTTTAATTATTTTTCATAGAGAAAATTTTTTACGTACAAAAAACGCTTTTTTCGGATTATAAATTAAAACAGATGATAGAGAATAACGACAGAATTATTAAAGTGAATATTGACGACGAAATGAAGTCGTCTTACATTGATTACTCCATGTCAGTAATTGTTTCGCGTGCGCTTCCCGATGTACGTGACGGATTAAAACCTGTACACCGCCGCGTGCTTTTCGGAATGAATGAGCTTGGGAACAACTCTGACAAACCATATAAAAAAGCTGCAAGAATTGTAGGGGAAGTGATGGGTAAGTATCACCCTCACGGCGACTCTTCCATTTATGGAACTTTAGTGCGTATGGCTCAACCCTGGTCAATGCGTTATACGCTTGTTGACGGACAAGGAAATTTCGGTTCGGTTGACGGAGATAACGCAGCTGCAATGCGTTATACTGAAGCTCGTCTTAAGAAAATTGCCGAAGAAATGTTGGTGGATATTGAAAAAGAAACGGTTGATTTTCAGCTCAATTTCGACGACACATTAAAGGAACCTAATGTACTTCCATCTCGCATTCCTAATTTAATCATCAACGGTTCTTCCGGAATTGCAGTAGGGATGGCTACAAATATGGCTCCGCACAATCTTTCTGAAACTATTGATGCTACTATTGCTTTCATCGATAATCATGATATTGAAATTCCGGAACTGATAAAATACATCAAAGCGCCTGATTTTCCTACAGGAGGAATAATTTACGGTTATGCCGGAGTAAAAGAAGCATTTGAAACAGGACGCGGAAGAATTGTCATCCGTTCTCGTGCCGAAATTGAAACAGACAGTTCTGGCAAAGAAAAAATCATTGTCAGCGAAATTCCGTATATGGTAAATAAATCGGAATTAATAAAAGCCATTGCGACAATGGTGAATGAAAAGAAACTGGAAGGAATTTCGAACATCAACGATGAATCAGACCGGGATGGAATGCGCATTGTAATTGATATTAAACGAGATGCAAATGCAAGCGTTGTTCTCAACAAATTATTCAAATATTCGGCAATGCAATCTTCCTTCAGCGTAAATAATATTGCATTGGTAAACGGACGTCCAAGATTGCTGAATATTAAAGACCTTATTAGATATTTTGTTGACCACCGCCACGAAGTTGTTACACGCCGCACGCAATATGAATTGGCTGAAGCTGAAAAACGCGCTCACTTATTGGAAGGGTTTATGATTATACTTGATAATTTGGATGAAGCCATTCAAATTATCCGTGATTCTAAAACTCCCGATGAAGCTCGCACACGTTTGATGGAACGTTTTGGTTTGTCTGAAATTCAATCTCGCGCCGTAGTTGAAATGCGCCTGCGTCAACTTACCGGAATGGAGCAAGACAAACTTCGCGCCGAGTATGAAGAAACACTTAAATTAATAGAACATTTGAAAGAAATTCTTGCCAATTTAAGTTTACGTATGCAGATTATTAAAGATGAACTGCTTGACATTAAAGCCCGATATGGCGATGAACGCAAAAGCGAAATCGTTTACGCATCTGAAGAATTTAATCCGGAAGATTTCTATGCCGATGATGAAATGATTATTACTATTTCACACCTTGGTTACATTAAACGAACTGCTTTAACCGAATTTAAAGCACAAGGACGAGGCGGTGTTGGTTCTAAAGGAAGTGATTCACGCGACGAAGATTTTATAGAATACATCTATCCTGCTTCGATGCACAATACGATGCTTTTCTTTACCCAAAAAGGAAAATGCTACTGGTTAAAAGTGTATGAAATTCCTGAAGGAACAAAAAGTTCAAAAGGTCGCGCCATACAAAATTTATTAAATATTAATTCTGATGATAAAGTAAACGCCTTCATTCGAATTAAAGGATTAGACGATGCTGAGTATATTAATTCCCATTACTTAATTTTTGGCACGAAAAATGGTATAATAAAGAAAACGGTACTTGAAGCATACTCACGTCCACGCCAAAACGGTGTTAATGCCATTACAATCCGCGAAGATGACCAAGTGATACAAGTTCGTCTCACAGATGGAAACTCCGAAGTAATTATGGCAAATCGTAACGGACGAGCTATTCGTTTCCCCGAAAGTAAAGTAAGACCAATGGGACGAACAGCAACGGGCGTAATAGGAATGACATTGGACAATGATGGAATGGACGAAGTTGTTGGTATGATTTGTGTAACACCCGAAGAAAAAGAAAATATTTTAGTAGTTTCGCAACAAGGTTATGGGAAACGTTCCGACTTAGAAGATTACCGCGTAACAAACCGCGGAGGAAAAGGTGTAAAAACGATTAACATTACCGAAAAAACAGGTAAATTAGTAACCATAAAAGCCGTAAATGACAGTAATGACTTGATGATTATTAATAAATCGGGCATCACCATCCGGACTAAAGTAGCCGATTTACGTGTAATGGGACGTGCTACACAAGGTGTGCGTATTATTAATCTTGAAAAACGAAACGACGAAATTGCTTCGGTTTGTAAAGTTCAATCGCAAGAAGAAGAAATTTTGGAAGAAGCTATTGAAAACAACAATGAAATTGTAGAAGTAGAAATAGAAGGACAAATAGAAAAGAGTGAAGTTAATGAGACGGAAGAAGTCCAAGAAAACGAAGAATAAGTAAATTAAACAATACATTCAACTAATTAAATTTTTGACAAACATGAAAAAATTATTTTTATCATTATGTGCAATAATGGCGATTTCTTTTACATTTGCCCAAAAATCAAATGTTTCAAAAGCCGAAAATTTGATAATGCAAGAAACTCCTGATTTCAAAGGAGCTCGTGAAGCTATCAAAGCTGCTATGCAAGATGAATCTACGAAAAACGATGCCAAAACGTATTATATTGCAGGTCTTATAGGGCAAAAAGAAAACGAGGAATTTGTAAAATTGATGATGCTCAAAAAAGACGTAGACCAAATGCAAAAAGGAAAAGCTATTATGGAATCTGTAAAATATTTTATGATAGCAGACAGTTTGGATCAATTACCTAATGCTAAAGGAAAAGTTAAACCACGCTACACAACTAAAATCAAAGAAGCGTTGAAAGATTATTATTCTCAGCAATATAATCTTATTAGTTATGGAGCCACATTGTATGACAATAAAAACTACGAAAACGCTTATAAAACTTTTAACACTTATTTGAATGTTCCTAAATTGCCTATGCTGAATAATGAACTAAAAGTAGATTCTACATATAAGATGATTAAATACTATACAGCAGCATCAGCGAGCAATTCAGGAAACCACAACGAGGCTATAAAATTATATACAGAATTAAAATCGGATGATTATCAAACAAAAAACGTATATCAATTATTGGCTAGCGAATATCTTACTGAAAAAGATACTGTAAGCTACTTACAAACATTAAATGAAGGTTTTAATAAATTCAAAGATGAACCGTGGTTTTTACAAAATATCATCAACCACTACATATATACCAATCAAATTGAGAAAGCCTCAAAATATTTGGACGATGCTATTGCTCAATCGCCTAATACTCCCCAATATTACTCCGTAAAAGGAAATATAGAAGACAGATTAGGAAATATGGAAGCAGCCCGCGCAGCATTTGAAAAAGCATTATCACTCGAACCTAATTCTGCTGAAGCTTATGGTGGTATCGGACGTATTATATTCAACCAGGGAGTTCAAATATTGAACAATGCTATCAATATTAAAGACAACAAATTATACCAAGCAGAAAAAGAAAAAGCAGATAACTTATTTAAAGCATCAATGCCTTATCTTAAAAAAGCGGTGGAATTAAACCCAAAAGACAACGATTATAAATTTGCATTGAAACAACTTTACTATCGCTTGAATATGCAAAAAGAATATGATGAAATAAGTAAAGAAATGGAATAAAAAAACCAAAAAACAAATAAAAAGTTAAACCACAATAGTTTATGTATACTGTTGTGGTTTTCTTTTATCAGCCTCAAAAATATACCTTAACATAAAAACCTGTCAATTTCTTACAAATTGATAAAAAAACATATTTTTTTCTATTAAACTATTGTTTTTGTAAAACAAATAATATACCTTTGCAAAAAATTAAAGCAATGAAAGCGCATAACACAGTTAACATTCTCATTATTGTCGTGTTACTTTTGGTCAGCAATCAAAGGTGAGAATGGTTATGTGTGTAATTTATAATATGTAATAAAAGCATTGAAACCTTTCTCACTTAACAGAGAAAGGTTTTTTTATAAAAGAAATATGAATCTACGTAGTTTATCAAGCACACAAGGAAGACGTATGGCAGGCGCACGTGCATTATGGCGCGCTAATGGAATGACCGATAAACAAATGGGAAAACCATTGATAGCTATTGTCAATTCGTTCACACAATTTGTTCCCGGACATGTTCATTTACATGAAATCGGACAAAAAGTGAAATCTGAAATAGAAAAACTAGGTTGTTTTGCTGCCGAATTTAACACCATTGCTATTGACGATGGTATTGCTATGGGACACGATGGTATGCTTTATTCACTTCCATCGCGGGATTTGATTGCAGACAGTGTGGAATATATGGTAAATGCACATAAAGCAGATGCGATGATTTGCATCAGTAACTGCGATAAAATCACACCCGGAATGCTTATGGCTGCAATGCGTTTAAATATCCCTACTGTCTTTGTATCAGGCGGACCAATGGAAGCAGGTGAATTAGACGGAAAACATTTGGATTTGATTGATGCTATGGTACAATCTGCCGATGAGAGTGTTTCTGATGCGCAAATAAACCGTATTGAAAACGCTGCGTGCCCCACATGTGGTTCTTGTTCCGGCATGTTTACTGCCAATTCTATGAACTGTTTAAATGAAGCTATTGGCTTAGCGCTACCGGGAAATGGAACTATTGTTGCAACACACTCCAACCGGGAAAAATTATTTATGGATGCTGCTAAATTAATTGTAGAAAACGCTTACAAATATTATAGGGATGGAGATGAAAGCGTTTTACCAAGAAGCATAGCTACGCGTGAAGCATTTTTGAATGCCATGACATTAGATATTGCAATGGGCGGTTCTACCAATACCGTTTTACATATCTTAGCTATTGCCAACGAAGCAGAAGTGGATTTTACAATGGACGACATAGATGCACTTTCACGTAAAACGCCTTGTTTATGCAAAGTAGCTCCAAACACACAAAAATACCATATACAAGATGTGAATAGAGCTGGAGGAATTTTGGGAATTCTCAATGAATTGAAAAAAAGCAATTTATTAAATACATCTGTTTATAGAATTGACGGATTAAATTTAAGAGAAGCCCTCGAAAAATATGATATAACGAAAATTGAAATTGATTCCAATGCTGAAAGCATATATAAAAGCGCTCCTGCTAACAAGTTTAACCTAAAAATGGGTTCGCAAAACTCACAATATAAAACACTTGATACCGATCGTGAGAACGGTTGTATTCGCGATATGGAACACGCATACACCAAAGATGGTGGGCTTGCTATTTTGAAAGGAAACATAGCGCAAAACGGTTGCGTTGTTAAAACAGCCGGAGTAGATGAAAATATTTGGAAATTCACCGGAAAAGCAGTAGTATTCACATCACAAGATAGCGCGATTGAAGGAATTCTAAAAGGGGAAGTTGTTTCAGGTGATGTGGTTGTAATAACACACGAAGGACCAAAAGGAGGACCAGGAATGCAGGAAATGCTCTACCCTACCTCCTACATCAAATCTCGTCATCTGGGAAAAGAATGTGCTTTAATTACCGACGGACGTTTTTCCGGAGGAACTTCGGGGCTTTCTATAGGTCATGTTTCACCGGAAGCAGCTGCGGGAGGAAATATCGGATTAATTCAAGACGGAGATACTATTGAAATTGATATTCCAAATCGCTCAATTAATGTAAAATTAAGTGATGAAGAATTAATTCGACGCAGAAATGCCGAATTGGCAAGAGGAAAAGAAGCTTTTACTCCAAAGGACAGAAACCGACAAGTATCTAAAGCATTGCGTGCTTATGCAAGTATAGTAAGTTCAGCAGATAAAGGAGCGATAAGAGAAATTTAATTTGTCAATATACTAATTTTCTTTGAAAATAAATTATAAATAATAAACTTGTAAATCGCAATTTCTTGTTTAAAAGTTTACTCATCAACTAAGAAATTATGAATAAAACACTAAACGGCGCACACGCACTTATGCAAGCGCTTATACACGAAGGGGTTGATACAATATTCGGATATCCTGGCGGTGCAATTATGCCTGTTTTCGATGCATTGTACGACTATCACGAAAAAATTAATCACATTCTTACACGTCACGAACAAGGCGCAACCCACGCAGCACAAGGTTACGCACGCGTATCAGGAAAAGTGGGAGTTTGTTTGGTAACATCCGGTCCGGCTGCTACTAATGCTATAACCGGAATTGCCGATGCATTGCTTGACAGCACACCGCTTGTGGTAGTTACCGGACAAGTTGGAGCATCTTTGTTAGGCACGGATGCTTTTCAGGAAATAGATGTGGTGGGAATTACCCAGCCAATTACCAAATGGGCTTATCAAATCCGCAAAGCGGAAGATGTTGCTTGGGCAGTAGCGCGTGCATTTTATATTGCAAGAAGTGGACGTCCCGGTCCTGTTGTACTTGATTTTGCCAAAAGCGCACAAGTGGAAACTATTGATTTCAAGTATAAATC
Source organism: uncultured Paludibacter sp. (assembly GCA_900498215.1). Classification (GTDB taxonomy): domain Bacteria; phylum Bacteroidota; class Bacteroidia; order Bacteroidales; family Paludibacteraceae; genus UPXZ01. Next base: position 1,290,273 of record LR026962.1, read on the forward strand.
CTGTAAATTTATCCGCAGTTATAATGCTATTCCTGAAATTCAAGAAGAACAAATCAATGTAGCAGCAGAATTAATTAATCAGTCCAAAAAACCGTATGCTCTTGTAGGACAAGGTGTTATTTTGGCAAATGCTGAAAAAGAATTAATTGAATTTCTTGAAAAAGCCGATATTCCCGCAGCCTCCACTTTGCTCGGGCTTTCTGCAATACCTACTGATTTTCGATTAAACAAAGGATTTCTTGGAATGCACGGAAATGTTGCTCCAAATATGAAAACGAATGAGTGTGATGTACTTATTGCTATCGGTATGCGCTTTGATGACCGCGTTACAGGAGATTTGAAAACATACGCAAAACAAGCAAAAATCGTTCATTTAGATATCGATCCATCTGAAATTGGCAAAAATGTTGCAGTAGATGCTCCCGTATTAGGTTCTGCTAAAGACAGCTTAAAAGCATTAACAAAAAAAATAAATAAAGCCAAACACACCGAATGGATTGAAAGTTTTGATGAATATGACAAGAAAGAGCAAGACGCAGTTATCAATAAAGAACTTTTCCCTGCATCGGGAGAAATTACAATGGGAGAAGTAATTCATAAAATTACAGAAGCCACAGACAACGACGCTGTTGTTGTTACTGATGTAGGACAAAACCAAATGATGGCAGCGCGTTATTTCAAATACAAACATTCTCGCAGTATAGTAACCTCAGGAGGGTTAGGAACAATGGGATTTGGACTTCCGGCAGCTATCGGCGCTAAAATGGGCGCTTCTGAACGTACTGTTTGTCTATTTACCGGCGATGGCGGTTTTCAAATGACAATTCAGGAATTGGGAACTATTATGCAGGAAAATGTAGGTGTAAAAATGATTGTATTAGATAATCGTTTTCTTGGAATGGTTCGTCAATGGCAGGAACTTTTCTTTGATGAAAGATATTCATTTACACATATGAAAAACCCTGATTTTGTTGCTATTGCAAAAGCATATAACATTGACGGCAAACTTGTTACAAAACGTGAAGAACTGAATGATGCCATTGCCGACATGCTTAAAGATGATAAACCATATCTATTAGTGGTGGAAGTGGAACAAAAAGGAATGGTATATCCAATGGTGCCAGCCGGAACATGTGTAACCAATATAATGTTAGGAGAATAAATTATGGAAACAAAATTATATACTATCACGGTTTTCTCTGAAAACACAGTCGGTATTCTAAACCAAATAACTGTAATATTTACACGCCGTGCATTAAACATTGAAACCCTTTCGGTTTCTCCATCAGCATTGGAGGGAATACATAAGTTTACCATTACGCTTAATTCTACTCAAGATATGGTAGAAAAAGTAGTAAAACAAATTGATAAACGTGTGGATATACTCAAAGCATATTACAATACAGACGAAGACCTTGTGCATCAAGAACTTGCAATGTATAAATTAGCTACAGATAAGGTTTTGGAACACGGTTCTGTAGAATATTTTATAAGAAAATATAACATTCGCGTTTTAGAAATATCAAACGATTGTACTGTTTTTCTAAAAGCCGGACATTACGCTGAGACACAAGAACTTTTCAATGAATTAAGTAAAACTATTGGAGTTTTGCAATTTATCCGTTCAGGGCGCGTAGCTATTACCCGCTCTAAAGTAGAACGCCTCAGCGATATGCTTGATAACATGCGAAAAATTGAAGAAAAACATCAATGAGAGGGCAAAGCAAATTTCAAATAGCTCCACAAACAGTTGATTTTCAAGGACAAATTACCATTGGTGCGTTGGTAGACTTAATTCTTACCACTGCAGGGAACAATGCTGATGAAAATGGTTTTGGTATCAGAGATTTACAAAAACTGAATTGCACTTGGGTATTATCACGTTTGGCGGTAGAAATGGAATATATGCCCAAACAATATGAATGGATTTACATTGACACGTGGATTGATGAAGTATATAAACTGAATACGACTCGTAATTTTCAAATTCGGAACAGTGAAAATAAAATCATCGGACAAGCTGTTTCGCTTTGGGTAATGATCAACTTTGAAACACGCAGACCTGTAGAATTAGAAAAACTGGGAAGTATTCATCATCACGCAGAGCATATACACGTTAATATTGCTGCGCCGCTAAAACTGGATATTGTAAATAGTACTCCAAAAAAATCTTTTTCAGTATGTTACAGCGATATTGACATTAATCAACATGTAAACACTGTAAAATATATTCAATGGATGTCCGATTGTCTTTCGCTTGATTTTTACAAACAAAACCAATTGGAACGATTTGATGTAAATTTTATAAATGAAGTTGTTTTTGGAGATAATATTGAGGTTTATCAACAAGAAATAGAAGAAAACGATTTTCATTTTGAAATTTCAAAAGAAGAAAAAACAGCTTGTAGAGGAAGATTGAAGTTCAAAAGTTTGAGCACAAAAGAAATTAAAAATTAAATAACATAAAAAACAAGAATAAAAAAGTATTTACTCTTTATTTTTGTATCTAAAAGTCTAAAAAAATGGCAATAATGAATTTTGGCGGGATGGACGAAAACGTTGTTACCCGCAATGAATTTCCACTGGAAAAAGCACGTGAAGTATTAAAAAATGAAGTAATCGCTGTAATCGGTTACGGCGTTCAAGGTCCCGGACAATCACTTAACCTGAAAGATAACGGATTTAATGTAATTGTAGGACAACGCAAAGGTGGTAAAACTTGGGACAAAGCTGTCGCTGACGGCTGGATTCCGGGTGAAAGTCTGTTTGACATTGAAGAAGCTTGCGAAAAAGCAACCATTATTCAATATTTGCTTTCAGATGCGGCACAAATTGAAGTTTGGCCCCGCATTAAACCTTATCTTACGGCAGGAAAAGCGCTTTATTTTTCACACGGTTTCGGCATCACGTATAAAGAACGTACGGGAATTATTCCACCGGCAGATGTTGACGTAATTTTAGTTGCTCCAAAAGGTTCCGGAACTTCATTGAGAAGAATGTTTTTGCAAGGACGCGGTTTAAATTCATCCTATGCGATATTTCAAGATGCTACCGGACGTGCTAAAGAACGTGTTATTGCACTTGGTATCGGTGTGGGTTCCGGATATTTGTTTGAAACTACTTTTAAACGTGAAGTGTACTCTGATTTAACCGGCGAACGCGGAACATTGATGGGCGCTATTCAAGGATTACTTTTGGCACAATATGAAGTTCTTCGCGAAAACGGACATACTCCATCGGAAGCATTCAATGAAACGGTAGAAGAACTGACTCAATCGTTGATGCCTCTTTTTGCTGAAAACGGTATGGACTGGATGTATGCAAACTGTTCCACAACGGCACAGCGAGGCGCTTTGGATTGGATGGGACCTTTCCACGATGCAACAAAACCTGTGTTTGAAAAACTATATAAAGAAGTTGCCAGCGGAAACGAAGCTCAACGTTCCATTGATACCAATTCCAAACCTGACTATCGCGAAGGGTTGGAAAAAGAACTGAAAGAACTCCGTGAAAGTGAAATGTGGCAAGCAGGAGCTGTTGTACGTAAACTGAGGCCGGAAAATAATTAGTCAGAACTTTGATTTGTTTGATTATTCTGATTATTTTATAAATATAGATTAGAAATATTTGTTAACCGTCAATTTGTAAAGAAACAGATTGACGGTTATTATTTGTGAGAAATAAACCGCTTCATTAGGAAGTTAGGCAAATAAATAATAACTTTGAAGTTGAAAACAACCTAATTTCTAATTTCTAACTTTAAGTATTATGAACTTACTGGAACAATTAAAATTATACACACAAGTAGTAGCCGATACCGGCGATTTTGCTTCGATTGAAGTTTACAAACCGGTTGATGCCACGACCAATCCGTCTTTAATATACGCTGCTTCACAGGATGAAAAGTACAAGCATTTAATTGATGATGCTATCTATTATGCTAAAAAAATGTCTTCTGAAAAATCAATTCAGCTTTCAAAAGCAATGGATAAATTGGCGGTAAATTTTGGCTTGGAAATTCTAAAAATCGTTCCAAACAGAGTTTCTACCGAAGTAGATGCACGACTTTCTTTTAACACGGAAGACACCATAAAAAAAGCAAGAGAAATAATTGCTTTGTACGAAGAACAAAATATTCCTCGTGAAAGAATTTTAATAAAAATCGCTTCCACCTGGGAAGGAATTCGTGCCGCAGAGACTCTCGAAAAAGAAGGAATTCATTGTAACCTGACATTGCTTTTTTCTAAAGCGCAAGCCATTGCGTGTGCCGAAGCCAATGTAAGACTAATTTCTCCTTTTGTGGGAAGAATTTTAGATTGGTACAAAAAGGAACGCGGAGTAAATGAAATACCGCAATCGGAAGATCCCGGAGTACTTTCTGTTACAAGCATTTATAATTATTACAAAAAATTTGGTTATCAAACACAGGTTATGGGAGCCAGTTTCCGTAATATTGGTGAAATTATTGAACTTGCCGGATGCGATTTATTAACCATTTCACCTAAGTTATTGCAAGAACTGGAAAATACTGGAAACACGCTTATTCAGAAATTAAGCATGGAAAAAGCAACGCAATCCGAGGAAAAAAAGATTGAAATGGACGAAAAAACATTCCGTTGGATGATGAATGAAGACGCAATGGCAACAGAAAAATTGGCTGAAGGAATACGGAATTTTACTAAAGATTTACTTAAATTGGAAAAACAAATTGCCGAAATGATTTAATAAAAAAACACTTATAAACCATATAAAATCAACACTTAAAGGGAATTGGAAAAAAATTCCCTTTTTTATTTACAAATAATTAATTTTGTTATTTTTGTGTTATATTTGTTGAAAATTTAAAATTATTGTAAAATACATTTACATCTATAAAACTTATAAAATTCCTGATGAAAAAAGACCTTTTCCTTCCTCTCCTGCTTGCAATAGTACCTTTATTTTCTTACTCACAAACCGATGACGACAATGTTATAATCAATTCTGCCATTGAAAATTACGATTTTAGTCAAAAAGGCAACAATGTTATAATAACAAAATACACCGATGCAGAATATATTGCCACTAAAAAAGGAGATGAAGTTCCTGTGGCTGAATTTTACGACAAGCAATCCGAGATTGTAAAGGCTGACGTGGATGGTTCTGCAGCACGACCTTATTATGGACATTTAGATAATGATGAGGTTTTTTATAGCGATACTAAAATATGTTATTATGCGCTCCCTTTCAAGTATAAAAACAAAAGCATAAAAGTACAATTTAAAAAAATTATTAAAGACCCACGATATTTTGGAACAGTATATTTTGCTGATCCCTATTTTATTAAATCCAAAATCGTAAAATTTAATGTACCAGAATGGCTCGAATTGGACATAATAGAAAAAAACTTTAACGGAAACATTGTAAAAGATAAAGTTCAAAATGGTAAGTTTACAGTATATAAATATATCATAACTTCTCAAAAAGCCACCAAAACAGAACCTAATATGTTAGGTCGCTCCTACATTTACCCTCACCTACTTGTAAGAATGAAATCTGCAAAATTGAAAGATAAAACCGAACGTTATTTTGATACGTTGGACGATCAATACGCGTGGTATAAAATGATTATCGATTCGTTAAAAACAGATAAAGAAGCTATAAAATCCAAATCCGATGAGATTATTGCCGGAAGTAAAACAGATATGGAAAAAGTTACTAAGTTACTTTCATGGGTACAGGATAATATTCGTTACATTGCTTTTGAAGATGGAATTGCTGCATTTAAACCCGATGAAGCACAGGAAGTTATCCGTAAAAAATACGGTGATTGCAAAGGAATGGCAAATCTTACCAAAGAACTCCTTACTGCTCAAGGATTTGATGCACATCTTACATGGCTGGGAACAAGCCATTTAGCTTATGACTACAGCACACCATCACTCGTGGTTGATAATCATATGATATGTACACTTTTTTATAATGGAAAAACTTATTTTCTAGACCCAACCATAGATTATTTACTACCTGGCGAATATCCGCATACCATTCAGGGAAGGCAAGCGCTAATACAAAACGGAGACAAATATATATTGAAACGTATTCCTGAATTTCAGCCAATATTCAACAAAGACAGTTTATATTGCGAATATAAAATTGAAGACGGAAAATTAATTGGAAAAACAAATTACAACTTCTTTGGAGAGTCTAAATTCAAAATACTCAGTATTTACCACCATACTCCAAAAGATAAAAGAGAACTAATGTTAAAGTCTTTTTTCGAGAAAAATAATGTGCTTGATAAAATGGAAAACATTGATGTTTCAGGGCTTGAAAATAATGCAGAATCGGTAAACATCAAATTTGATGTTACTAATCAATCCACCATTCAACCTGTAAACAACGAAATTTATCTTGGATTGGATATTGACAAAGATATGAATGAACTCACGTTTGACACATTAAAACGCGTAAACGATTTTCTTTTTACATACAAACACAACATTGTGCGGCACATTGTGCTGAATGTTCCTCAAAATTACACGGTAACATACAAACCAACCGATTTTGAAATAGACAATTCTAAATATCATTTTTCTATTCATTACACCGAAGAAAAAGGAAAAATCACCTACGATAAAAAAATAATTATCAAGGATTTACTCATAAAAAAAGACGAGTTCAAAAAATGGAACAACGATATAAAAAATCTGAACAAAGCCTTTTTGGAACAAATTGTATTAACAAAAAAGCAAATAATAAACACATGAAAAAAAGAGTCCTCATCTCCGTATCCTTACTACTAATTATCACACAAACATTTGCCAATGATTATGAATCACGCGCCAAAGCTGTGCGTGATTCTATATGGGGTTGGAATATGACTATGTTTAACAACAGAACTGTTCCGACTGAGTTTGCCAATGAATCTGCCATTATTCTTGCCGATTATGAAGAAATAAACGCATCGGGAAAATCAAAACTACGTTTTCTGAGCAGTTTGAGCGTAAACAAAGAACTCTATTACACTAGTACTACACGGAAAATGGTAAAAATAAACGATAAAGCTGCTCTAGAAAGATTTTCGGAGTTTAGTTTTACGGAATCTGATAAAAAAATAGGTTACAATACCGTAAACACAATGAATACCTATTTAGGAGCGCGCATAATAAAACCTGATGGAAGCATTAAAGAAATAAATGTGAAAGAAGCTGTTACCGTTACCGAAAACAAAAAGGGAACTGATAATTATAAAAAATTAGCCATTCCCGACCTTCAAATAGGAGATATCTTAGACTATTTTATACAAGAAGATTATAAATTAGATGCGGAAAACGTGCCTCAATCATTGTTTGTTTTTTCGGGAAGATATCCAATTTTAAATTATAAAGTACATTGTGAAATAAATAAAAATCTTACAGTAGAATACAGATCTATTAACGGAGCGCCAGATTTCACAAAAACAGTGAATGAAGATATTACATATTTAGATGCGGAAAAAGAAAATATCCCCAAAATAGAAATACTCTATTGGACTGCTTTTTACCGCCAACTCCCAATGATAAGAATGAATATTCTTAATAATGCCTCTAAAGTAATTTATAAACCAAAATCCGCTCGTACTAAAGGAATTTATCCCAATTTAAATCCGGATTATGTTATGACAGATTATCTAAATCTTACAAACGATATTTCAATATATTATACTGTTAACGGGAGTAGTAAAACAAAAAAACATATCAAAAACTTTAGGACAAAAAATCCAAATGCCTCAAATAAGGAGCTGGCTGATTTTATTTACAATGCCACCAAAGTAGAGTGGATGAGTTATAAGCCAATCCCTCTTTTGTTTTTTCATGTGTTAAATAACTTATTATCTGATAACAACATTCAATCAAAAATTGGTTTCATTACTAGTAATACAGGAGCACGACCTAACGAAATAATGTCGATGGATGATTTAGAACCAATTATCTCGACTGTAAACGGACAATTTTACACATTACCTACTATATTTTCTTTTGCAGGAGAGATAAGCACCGACGCTGAAAACGAAATTGCTGTAACACAACCATTTAAATCTTCAATGTTTTCAACTAAAAATATGTTCGATTTCTCAAAATCAAGCAAAGAGATAGTTCCGGCAACCATAGCTGAACAAAACAAATCAAAATATAATTCTGAAATTGGATTTATAGATATAAATTCTCAGGATGTTACACTAAAATTAACCCAGGAACACTCCGGACATATGAAATATAACGGTCAGCAACGTATTTTAAACTTTTACGATGCCGATAGAGAACTGAGAAAATCATTGGATATAACGACAGATTATATCAGTGATTTTGGCGGCTCTGCCAAAAATAAAAACGAATTAAATATTAAACTTGAAGAAAGACGCAAAGCTCAAAAGGACTCAATAAAAAGTGATTTGGAAGATTTTCACGGTTCAAAAATAAAAGAAGTATCAAATTACAATATACTTTCGCAAGGAGTTACTAACAAAGACAGCACATTTAAATACGAAGCCATTTATACCATTGAAGGATTAATAAAACGAGCCGGAAATAACATTATTTTCAGTGCGGGAAAACTTATTGGTGAACAACTTAAAGTAGACGATGAAGATAGAAATCGCACTTTAGATGTGTATATGCCTTTTGCAAGAACACTTGAGTACAATATCCTTATTTATATTCCAGAAGGATATAAAATAGAATCTGTAGATAACTTCAAAGTAAATATACAAAATGAGTATGCCGCATTTACTTCCGAGCCAGTTTTTGAGAACAATAAACTTATTATTCGGGTTAAAAAATCATACCTAAAATCGTTTATTCCTATTGCCGAGTGGAATAATATGCTACAAATGTTAGACGCAGCCAATGTTCTTTTCGGACAATCCATTGTATTGAAAAAAGTTTAAGAATTCCTTTTCTAATACTTTTTAAAATTATCCTATACAAATAAGAAACCTTGTAGGATTAAAGTTTAATCTTTATCTACNAGGTTTTTATAATTTCGTTCGTTTTATGAAAAACGAATATTTCTTTACACTCCTTTTATCTTCTAAACCAACCTTTCTTTTTAGGAGGTTGTGCATCAGGCATTACGTCTGCCGACATTGGTTCCCAAGGATTTCCCGACATAATCATACGGTAAATTACGCCCCAATCGGGTAGTCCTCCTAAATTTCGGTCGTCAATAAAAAGTTCGACTGTTAGTTTACGTGCTTGTTTTTCAATTGTACCTGTTTCCGCATCGGGATAATTGCTATTTACGGCATAGAATTCTAATCCACGCGAACGACAATAATCTACTGCCTCCTGCAGCAAAACTCCTTCACGCACACTCCAAAGAATTAATTGATGATGACCTTCGGCTTGCAATTTTTTTAACGTACTTATAGCAAACGGAATTTCTTTTCCTATTTTGGGATATTCGTGGGTTACGATGGTTCCGTCAAAATCTACGGCTATTATCATTTGGTTCTTATAGTTTATTGATTTATTGGTTAATTATTTAATTTACATATTGGGAAATTAAATATCTTCTTCGTCCAAATCCAATTCTTTTATCATTTTATTGGCGGTGGGTTTACAAAAATACAAACCAATAATAGATATTAAAGCACAATACATCATATTATTGGAACGCATAAAATACACCAATACCACGCTTGCAATTAAACCTACGCCTACAATCCATAAACGAATAATGGAAGCTTTTTTATAAGCATTAAATTTTGTAAACTTATCCGGCAATTGTTGCCATTTTTTTGTATTCTTATAAAAAAGCCACATCGAAAGTGGAATAGAAATAAGAATATATATAATCAGCAGCGATGAAAAAGTTCTTCCAACAGGGCTGTTTTCAGCAATATTTAATGTGCTGATGTTCATAAATGTAAGTGTAAAAACAATAACCGCAGAAAGCACTGCAAGCATCATAATTGAGTAATAAACTCCGTTTATAGTTCTTAATGTATTTTCCATATTTTTTCAGGATTTCAGATTTCAGACAAAAAATTTAAAACCGCATCCGGTATCTGTATTTCTATTGTCAATTTATCTATTTAAATGAGTTTGTAAATTCTACTCTGTTTACAATGGAGCGTCCAAGCGTAATTTCATCGGCATATTCCAGTTCATCTCCTACAGCCACACCGCGCGCAATGGTGGTTATTTTCACACCGCTCGGCGAAAGTTTACGGAAAATATAAAAATTCGTAGTATCGCCTTCCATTGTGGTGCTCAACGCCAAAATTACTTCTTTAATTTCTCCCGCTTCTACCCTTTTTACTAAACTTTCTATTTCCAAATCATTGGGTCCAATTCCGTCCATCGGCGAAATAATACCGCCTAATACGTGGTACAATCCTCTGTATTGTTGCGTGTTTTCAATGGAAATTACGTCTTTAATATTTTCTACCACACACACCGTTTCTGCGTCACGGGACGGATTTCCACAAATCTGACATACTTCGGTATCCGAAATATTGTGACAGACCTTGCAATAAATAATTTCTTTCCGCAACTGAATAAAAGCATTTCCAAATACTTCCACTTCATTCTCCGATTGTTTCAGCAAATGCAACACCAAACGAAGAGCCGTCTTACGTCCAATTCCGGGTAGCTTTGCAAACTCATTAACTGCATTTTCCAAAAGTGAAGAAGAAAACTGTTGGTGGCTCATTTACTTTTTTCAGAAATTTATATTGCAAAGATAGGGAAAAAAGTTGATTTGTTTTACTCTGTTAGTTTATTGAATAAATTAATGGCAAAAAGATTATTATTTATAACATTTTTAACTATGAAATAATGTTGAGCGCAAACTTATTCCTTTTTTAACCTCAAAGGTAAATAAATTATCTGTTGACTTTAAATTTTTATGAATAGCCAAGTTCTTCTATTCCGACACTTAATTTCATCTTTAACAAAGATTTTTGGAGATTTTTCTTCATCCCGAACTTGTTTCTTATTCTTAACAAAACCCGGTATTCCCCAGTAAAAATAACTCATTTTTTTTATTGACAAACCGTTTAAAAATACTACTTTTGTGCAATATTTCAATTAAGGAAATTTTTCTGCAATTAAACTGACTTTTCTAAAAATAAAATTCATCTAACTAACACTATAACAATTATTTATCCATTTATGAAAGCATCTCATATTGAACATCTAGGCATTGCAGTAAAAAGCTTGGATGAAGCGATTTCATTTTACACAAACATTTTAGGCACCGAGTGCTACGCTATTGAAGAAGTTACCGACCAAAAAGTAAAAACAGCATTCTTCAAAGTTGGACAAACTAAAATAGAACTATTGGAAGCCACCAACGAAGAAAGTCCTATTGCAAAATTTATCGAAAAGAAGGGAGAAGGAATTCACCACGTAGCTTTTGCGGTGGAAGGATTGCAAGAACAACTCGGTGTGTTGGAACTTCAAGGCGTTCAACTTATTGATAAAACCCCGCGTAAAGGCGCCGAAGGACTAAATATTGCGTTTTTACATCCAAAATCAACTTTCGGAGTATTGATGGAACTATGTGAAAATCCAAATCAAATGGGTTGTTTATAAAACTTTACCATGAAAATAACAAATAGATAAAAATATAAGAAAAATGAAAAATCAAGAAAAGGTACAAGACTTGATAGAAAAACGCGCGCAAGCAAAACTGGGTGGAGGAGAAAAACGCATTGCTTCTCAACATGCTAAAGGAAAAATGACCGCACGTGAACGTATTGAGTTATTACTCGACGAAGGCAGTTTTGAAGAATTTGATATGTTTGTAACACACCGTTGCAATAACTTTGGACTGGAAAAAGAAAAATATATGGGCGACGGCGTAATTACCGGACACGGAACTATCGACGGACGCATTGTATTTATTTACGCACAAGATTTTACTGTTTTCGGCGGCTCACTTTCAGAAACTATGGCGCAAAAAATTTGCAAAGTAATGGATATGGCAATGAAAATGGGGGCTCCGGTAATCGGAGTTAACGATTCGGGAGGCGCTCGTATTCAAGAAGGTGTTACTTCCCTTGCCGGATATGCCGAAATTTTTGAAAGAAACATATTAGCCTCAGGCGTTATACCACAAATCTCAGCCATTTTCGGTCCTTGTGCGGGAGGTGCTGTATATTCCCCTGCTCTTACCGATTTTATTTTGATGACCGAACAAAACAGCTATATGTTTGTAACCGGTCCAAAAGTTGTAAAATCCGTTACGGGCGAAGATATTTCTACTGAAGACCTTGGAGGAGCAGATGTTCACGCAAAAAAATCGGGTGTAACTCATTTCAAAGTAGAAGATGAACAAGAAGGAATGATGTTGATTCGTAAATTATTATCTTATATTCCTCAAAACAATTTAGAAGAACCGCCTTTATATTCCACAAACGACCCTATCGATAGATTGGAAGATTCATTAAACAGAATTATTCCTGATAATCCAAATATGCCTTACGATATGAAAGATATTATCCACAGCATTGTGGATGACGGAGAGTTTTTGGAAGTTCATCGCCATTATGCTCGTAACATTATCGTAGGTTTTGCCCGTTTCAATGGAGTTTCTACGGGTATTATTGCTAATCAGCCCAATTTCCTTGCAGGCGTACTCGATTGCGATGCTTCACGCAAAGCAGCCCGTTTTGTTCGTTTCTGCGATGCATTTAACATTCCAATTTTAACTTTGGTGGACGTTCCAGGATTTTTGCCGGGTTCAGGTCAGGAATATGCGGGAATTATTATTCACGGAGCAAAACTGATGTTTGCTTATGGCGAAGCTACTGTGCCTAAAGTTACGGTTACTATTCGTAAATCTTACGGTGGAGCACATGATGTAATGAGTTGTAAACAATTGAGAGGCGATTTTAACTACGCTTGGCCTACTGCTGAAATTGCCGTAATGGGCGCAGCAGGCGCGATAGAAGTGCTGGAAGGACGAGCTGTTTCAAAAATTGAAGATCCGGAAGAAAAAGCCAAATACATTACAGAAAAAGAAACCGAATACAAGGATAAATTTGCAAATCCGTATCAGGCAGCTTCTTATGGTTATATTGACGATATTATCGAACCGCGCAATACACGTTTCCGTGTAATTCGTGCTTTTGAAGCATTGCAAACTAAAAAAGTGGTTAATCCACCTCGTAAACATTGCAATATTCCGTTATAAACTATCAGAAATTGTTATTTTAATAACATTATAAAATATAAAAATTATGATATTAGAAATTTCATCATTATCTGATATATTATTAGAATCAGGCGTAGGAATAGCTGTTGTTTTCGTTGCTTTAACGTTATTGGTTTTCGCATTTCTATTTAGTGGACGAATGAGTCAAAATACGCTAAAAAAACGTTCCATCAAATCCGGAACACCTAAAGAAGCCATAACTACATTAGACACGGATAAAATGGCAGCCATTTCATTAGCATTACACTTATATATGCAGGAAGAAATGCACGATCAAGAAAGCAATGTGCTGACTATCAAAAGAATTCAGAGACGATACTCGCCCTGGAGTTCAAAAATTTACGGATTAAATAATTTTCAATAAAAAATTAATAAAAAGAGATGAAAAAATATAAATTTACTATCAACGGCGGAGATTACGAGGTAGTAGTAAAAGGAATTGAAGACGATATTGCCGAACTTGAAGTGAATGGTTCTTCTTTTTCAGTAAAAATCAATCAAGAAGACAAAAAAGCATCCAAAACGCCTATTTTGGTTCGCAAGGAAGTAGAAAGAAAACCGGGTGAAAATAAAGAAAAACTTTCTCCGGTGTCTACCAATGTAAAACCAAGTTCGAAAGTTGTAAAATCGCCACTACCGGGAAGCATTATTAAAATAGTTGCAAACGAAGGCGATGTTGTAAAAGAAGGCGATATCCTTTTAGTAATGGAATCGATGAAAATGGAAAACAATATTCTCTCCGAAAGAAACGGAACAATCGTAAAAATAAATGTAAAGGTAGGTCAAGCAGTATTGCAAGATGAAACTTTATTTGAAATGAATTAAATAGAGAAAAAATGAAACAACAAACATCAAAGAAAATTCTATTGCTGTGTTTGCTTTTGGTTGTATTTGTTTTCACTTCTTTTGGACAAACAGTGGCAGCACAAGAAGAAACAAAAAGTGCATTTAACAGTTTGAGAGGATTTTGGGCTAATACAGGATATGCAAATTTTGAATTCAAATACCTTGTAATGATTTTAGTAGGTATTCTTTTCATTTTTCTCGGCATCAAAAAACACTGGGAACCGCTTCTTCTTGTTCCTATTGGTTTTGGTATATTAGTAGGTAATATCCCATTTACTGAAGGATATAAAATAGGTATATACGAACAAGGTTCAGTATTAAACATACTTTATTCGGGTGTAATTACAGGATGGTATCCTCCGCTTATCTTTTTAGGCATCGGAGCTATGACTGATTTTTCGGCTTTAATTTCTAATCCGAAATTAATTTTGTTAGGCGCCGCTGCGCAGATTGGTATATTTCTTACCTTTATTGGAGCTTATGCGTTAGGGTTTACTCCACAACAAGCCGGCGCTATCGGTATTATTGGTGGTGCAGATGGACCTACAGCAATTTTCCTTTCCTCGAAATTAGCCCCAGAATTGATTGGAGCTATTGCCGTAGCTGCATATTCTTATATGGCGCTTGTACCGTTGATTCAGCCGCCCGTGATGAATCTGCTTACTACAAAAGAAGAGCGTAAAATAAGAATGAAAGCGCCAAGACAAGTTTCAAAAACAGAAAAAGTAATTTTCCCCATTGTAGGACTATTGCTTACTACATTTATATCACCAAGCGCACTACCGTTGTTGGGAATGTTGTTTTTCGGAAATCTGTTGAAAGAGTCAGGCGTTACAGAACGATTGGCTGATACCGCAAGATATGCGTTAATTAATGCCGTTACAATCTTGTTAGGATTAACCGTTGGAGCATCAACACAAGCCGACCGTTTCTTGACTTTTAACTCATTGAAGATATTTTTCTTGGGAGCGCTGTCTTTTGTAATTGCTACTGCCGGAGGAGTTTTGTTTGCTAAATTTATGAATTTATTTCTCAAGGGAAACAACAAACTTAATCCTCTGATTGGAGCTGCCGGAGTTTCTGCAGTTCCCGATTCGGCGCGCGTGGCGCAAGATGTGGGATTACAAAATGATAAAAACAATCACTTGTTAATGCATGCAATGGGTCCAAACGTGGCAGGCGTTATCGGTTCTGCAGTTGCAGCCGGTATTATGCTGAGTATGCTTGGATAAAATTGATTTTCCCTCATAGAAGAGACTTGGATTCCCGTATATTTCGTAAAAATGCAAGCAAACTGCATTCATCAGGCGAAAAATACGGGATATTCATTTTAAAAATTTCTGATTTTAAATTAACTCCATAAATAATTATACAGATATTGCACGCAAAAAATTTATATTAATTTTGCTTGAAATTTCTCATCAAAAATGAAACTCATTGATTATCTCTCAGATAAAACCGGAATAAAACTTACCGATATAAAACCTGTTTCGGGCGGTGATATTTCAGCGGCTTATCAAGTAAAATCTGCCGATACATCTTTTTTCCTGAAAACAAACAACAAACCTTTTGCTAAAGAAATGTTTTCGGCTGAAAAAACCGGATTGGATACCATAGAAAAAACCAACAGTATTGCCGTTCCACACGTTTTTCTTACAGATAATTTTGAAAGTCAATCATTTATTTTAATGGAATTTATCGAAAGTAAAAGACCTAATTCAATTGATTTACAGACACTTGGAACTCAGCTTGCTGCATTGCATCAATGCCGCAACGCAGAATTTGGATTTGAGACGAATAATTTTATCGGAAGTTTACCTCAAAGCAATATATTTCATCAAAATTGGTCTGAATTCTATTGGTTTGAACGGATTTTTCCTCAGTTGAAAATGGCATTTGACAATCATCTTTTATCTAAAAATGAATCGCCATCCGAAGAAAAAGCAATGAAAGTTTTCAATGAAATTTTTGGAGAAGTGAAACCTTCGTTGCTTCACGGAGATTTGTGGGGTGGAAACTATCTTATTTCTACCGGCGGCGTTCCTTACTTAATTGACCCCGCAACGTATTACGGACATTCAATGGTTGATATTGCAATGACAAAATTGTTTGGCGGTTTTGATTCCGAATTTTACAATGCTTATCATGAAATTATTCCTAAAACAGAAAATTATGACTGTCAAATTGAGTTATATCAACTTTATTATCTTCTTATACACCTCAATATTTTTGGCAGCGGATATTATTCGGGAGTAAAAAATATTTTGAAAAGATATTTTCTTTAGAATGCTATTTTGAGGATTTGGAATCGCTTTTTATTTTTCCTTCATTTTTATTTATATAATCTTTCCAACTTTTATATTCTGCTTGCTGCGATGGTTTTCCCATTTGGAGAAAATGACAATAAGCTGCAGCCAAACCATCTGTGGCATCTAAATGAGGAAGCATTTTTTCCTCAGGAATTTTCAAATAACGCCGAAGCATATCCGCCACTTGTTCTTTAGCGGCGCGTCCGTTTCCGGTAATCGCCATTTTTATTTTGAGCGGCGCATATTCCGAAATTTCAATATTCCTATACAACGCTGCAGACATTGCCACTCCTTGCGCACGTCCTAATTTTAGCATGGACTGCACATTTTTCCCATAAAAAGGAGCTTCAATGGCAAGGCAAGAAGGATGAAATTCGTCTATTAAAGAAAGTGTTCGGGAAAATATTTTTTGAAGTTTGGTATAATGTTCCTCGTACTTTTTGAGTTCCAGAACGCCCATTGCAAGCATTTCCGCCTGATTTCCTCTTACGCGGAGCACACCATAACCCATCACGGTTGTTCCGGGATCAATACCTAATATAATTTCTTCCTGCGTCATTGTTCAATAACTTCCATTACGGTAGAAAAAGGAAGTACATCGTTTCCAAATTTTTTGGAAATCTCATTTTGTAAAGCTTCCGCATATAATTCGCTCCAAATTCCAAGCATTTCCAAGTCTCTGATTTTAAACTGCACTGAAAAAGAGGTTGTTTCCGTATTTTCCGGGAAAAGAAGTTTGGCTATTTGCGGTGAAGTAAATTTACCCGTTTTCCGCATAAAAGGAATATGTATTTCTTCTATCCATTTTTTCCAATGGTTAATTTTTTTATTTTCTACCACGTAAGTTGTATTGTAAATCAGCATAGCTTTATTGTTTTATTTACAAATGTAATTATTTATTTTCAAAAAATAATTATCTTTGCAGGCAAATATATAAAGGGGGTTTTAGCTCATCTGGCTAGAGCGCGACACTGGCAGTGTCGAGGTGACCGGTTCGAGTCCGGTAAGCTCCACAAAACAAAAACGGTTGCTCGTATTGAGCAACCGTTTTAATTTATAAACATCTGAATTTATTATTCTTCGGTTTTTTCTGCTTTTTTAGCTTTAGGAGCTTTTTCTTTTACAGGTTTTTCTTCCTTCTCTGCTTTAGGAGCTTTTTCTGCTTTTGCGGCAGTTTTTTTAGCTTCTTTTGCAACTAATTTTTCAGCAGCTTCATTCACCATTTGGTCTTTCAAATCTGCCAAAGATTGAATATCTCCCAATGTGGTTTTTTCTATTGCAGGAGTAGATGTTTCTTCTTTCTTCGCTTTTTTCACTCTCTTTGGAGCGTCTTCAACTGCCGCAGCTTTTTCAGCGCGTTTAGCTTCTTCGTGTAAGCGGCTGTGAGAAAGAATAATACGTTTTGCATCTTTATTGAATTCAATTACTTTGAATTGCAATTTTTCATCTACTTGCGCTTGCGAACCGTCTTCTTTTACCAAATGTTTTGGAGTTACAAAACCTTCAACACCGTAAGGAAGAGCTACTACAGCGCCTTTATCCATCATTTCAGTAATTACACCTTCGTGTACTGTATCTATTGCGAACAGGCTTTCAAAAGCATCCCAAGGATTTTCTTCCAATTGTTTGTGTCCTAAACTCAAACGGCGGTTGTCTTTATCGATTTCCAATACTTGTACTTCGATATCGTCACCGATTTTGGTAAATTCTGACGGATGTTTGATTTTTTTAGTCCAAGAAAGGTCAGAAATATGGATTAAACCATCTACGCCTTCTTCAATTTCCACAAATACGCCAAAGTTTGTAAAGTTACGCACTTTTGCAGTGTGTTTGCTTCCTACAGGATAACGAGCTTCGATATTTTCCCAAGGATCTGATTTCAATTGTTTGATACCCAACGACATTTTGCGTTCGTCGCGATCCAATGTAAGGATAACGGTTTCAACTTCATCACCTACTTTTAAGAAATCTTGAGCGGAACGTAAATGTTGTGACCAGCTCATTTCTGAAACGTGGATTAAACCTTCAACACCCGGAGCAATTTCGATAAACGCGCCGTAATCTGCCATTACCACTACTTTTCCTTTCACTTTGTCGCCTACTTTCAAATTAGGATCAAGCGCATCCCAAGGATGTGGAGAAAGTTGTTTCAAACCAAGAGCAATACGTTTCTTTTCATCATCAAAATCAAGAATAACCACATTGAGTTTTTGGTCGAGTTCTACAATTTCTTTCGGGTCGGAAACGCGTCCCCAGCTTAAGTCAGTAATGTGAATCAAACCGTCAACGCCGCCAAGGTCGATAAATACTCCGTAAGAAGTAATGTTTTTAACGGTACCTTCCAATACCTGACCTTTTTGCAATTTGCCGATGATTTCTTTCTTTTGTTGTTCGATTTCTTCTTCGATAAGCGCTTTGTGCGATACTACCACGTTTTTGAATTCCTGGTTGATTTTCACCACTTTGAATTCCATCGTTTTATTTACAAATACGTCATAATCGCGGATTGGTTTCACATCGATTTGTGAACCAGGTAAGAATGCTTCGATTCCGAATACATCTACAATCATACCGCCTTTGGTACGGCATTTTACGAAACCTTTTACAATTTCCTGCGATTCGAGCGCAGCGTTTACGCGGTCCCAACTGCGGGTTGCGCGTGCTTGTTTATGTGAAAGGATAAGCTGTCCTTTTTTGTCTTCCTGACTTTCGATGTACACTTCAACTTTGTCGCCTACTTTCAAATCGGGATTGTAACGGAATTCGCTCATTGGAACTACGCCGTCCGATTTAAATCCTACATTGATAACTACTTCGCGTTTGTTGATAGATGTAACGGTTCCTTCCACCACCTCTTTGTCTTTGATGGCGTTCAGTGTGTCATCGTAAATTTTTTCCAGTTCCACTTTCGATTTTCCTGAAATTACTTCACCTTTTTCGTAAGCGTCCCAGTCAAAATCTTCTTGTGGTTTTACCTCTTGTTTCGGTTCTTCTTTTACGGTTTTCTTTGCAGAAGGAGCTTCTTCAATTACTTCTTCTGTTTTAGGCTCTTCTTTTACTTCGGCAGCAGTTTCTTTTACTTCTTCTTCCACTTTTACTTCTTCTGCAGCTTCTGCTTTTTTGGTTGTTTTTTTGGCTTTTGGAGTTATTTCTTCAGCCGGTTGGGTTGGTTCTACAGCTTCCGGAGTATTTACTACTTCTTCTGCTTGCATTTCTTTTTCTTCCATTATGAGAAAAAAATTGGTTTTGTACTAATCTAATTTATACTTCCTTAGTATGATTAAATTAGGAGGGTTAAACATTGTGTTGATTATAAAAATAGCGTGCAAAGGTACAATAATTTTCTTAAATACACAATAGTTTCTGGAATTTTTCTGATGGTTAAATTATTGATTGGTAAATAAGTAACTTTTTACGAATATATTCTGTTTAACAATGTAAAAAGTTAAAAAAGATAATTATATTTGCGGAGGAGAAAATTTCAAAATGATAACATCATAAATAACTTAGAAAATATTTAACGTCTGTTGATTTGCAAAAAAAGCAGATTTACGGTTATTAAAAAACAAAAACGTAACGAAAAGTACGGTTATCCACCCAAATTGGCGGGCTAATCGTAACAAAACAGGTAATTTATTACAGGTATAACATAGTTGTGCAACACACCAAAAAACAAGAAACTGAGGATATATGAAAATAACGAAAATATTAGTTAAGGAAAATTTGCCTATAAAACATTTTGAGACAAATGGTCTTGAAAATGTTGTTATACTCGCAGGAGCAAATGGAGTGGGAAAGACAAGATTAATTCAAGGTGTAATTAATCATTTGAGAAGTGTTAACGTTAATTCTAAATTTCATCTGGAGATAGAGGCAACATCGAAAAAGGAGGAAGAAACGTGGGGTGGTAAAAAGAATCTAAATCTATCTGATAGAAATGATATTAATCTGTTTAATACAACCCTACATCAAAACAGAACAAGAAGAAATTTTAAGAGCAGTATTTTATATTATGAGAGTAATAGACAAATAACTAAAGTTCAACCATTACAATTCACATGGGAGTACAATGACCCTTGGGAAGAAAATATTGGATGGGACTTCTCATTTAATCCATTAACCAGTAGATTTCAAGATACTTTACACTCGTTGTTTAAAAAAGTGCAGAGTCAGAAGACAGCAATTGCTAATAAGGCAATCCAGCTTAAAGGTGAGGGATATTATTCTATGAATCTTACTTTTAATGACCCTTTAGAATCATTTAAAGACGCGTTTTATCAGCTATTATCACCTAAAAAATTGATGGGTATAAATATTCAAGGAAACACTTTAAAAATTCAGGATGGAGACCGTGAAATAAATGAAGATGGCTTAAGTTCCGGTGAAAGAGAAGTATTAAATATTACTTTTGACTTTTTACTTAGAAGCCCTTCCGATTGTATTATATTCTTTGATGAACCTGAGTTACACCTTCATCCTGAATTAGCAAATAAGCTTTTAAACACACTAAAAACAATTGGAAAAAATAATCAATTCATTTTTTGCACCCATTCGGCTGAACTTATATCGAGTAATTTGGATAATTCTGTAATATTTATTCAGCCATCAAACGGTTCAACAGAAAATCAAGCAGTAAAGGTTTCTCTTGAAAATGAAACTTTCGACGCTCTTAAAACAATAGGACAATCAATTGGTGTTGTTTCTCTTGGGAAGAAAATTGTCTTAATTGAAGGACAGAATTCAAGCCTTGACAAGAAAACATATTTGCAAATATTAAAAGGACAGTTCCCAAATTTAGTTTTAGTGCCATGTGAGGGAAAGTATACAATTCAGTCTTTTAGTCATATTGCAAATACTGTTTTAAACAAAACAGTATGGGGAGTTGATTTTTATTTGCTTTCAGACAGAGATGCATATCCTAAAGAAATACAGAATAAAATAGACGAAAGAAATTTAACATCTAAAATTAAATCACTTTCTAAATACCATCTTGAAAATTTCTTTCTTGATGAGAATATTATTGTGGAAGTTTTTAAGGACATGGAAGATGAAAGTTCTTGGCTTTGTAATCCAGAAAGTGTAAAATCTGAATTGAAACGTATAGCACAAGATAGAGTTTCTTATTCAACTTCATTAACCGTATCAAAATTATTTAGAGATACAATCGGTAATATTGACATAATGCCCAAAGGTTGTAATAACTTAACAATTAATGATTTAAAAAATAAGTTTAAAGAAACTATTCAAACTGAATTGAATAGGTTTGATTCAATATTAAATTCAGAAGTTCCTTTTAAAAAATTAGAGGAATACCATAATGAGTTTGAAAAATCACTGGATTCCGACTCATGGAAAAATGATATTCCAGGGAAACAGATTCTTAGCATTTTTACGAGTAAAGCAAATATTGGAGAGGATAGATTTAAGACTTTGTATATTAAGAAGGCTTTTGAGAATGGTAATAATCCGTTTAATGAAATCATCGATATTTTCAAAGATTTTTCCAATTAAAGCACGATTGCACAACATTTTGTATAAGTAGGGATATTCGTTAAATACAACAAATCAGCAGAACTGAAACAAAAAACAGCCTGCTGATTTGTTTTTTTTTNCCGCTTGTACTTTCTCAATCATTTTTACGGCATTGGCAGTATGTATTCCAAAAAATATCCAAAGTATCTCGGTTTGTTTCGTTCGGGCGTGTACTTTGAGTAAATCGTAGTGTTGTTTTTGAGTTCCAAAACTTCCTTCCATCCGTGTGGCTCTTTCACGACTTAATTCTTTTCTGAGCATCGTCCTGTCTTTTTCATCCTTAGCGGGTTTTCCCTTGCGTACAAATGAGGTATGAATGTTGTATTTTGTACAGAAACGTCTGTTCGCGTTATTGGCATAAATACCGTCTGCTCCTATGGCTTTCACTCGTGTTTTCATCAAGTGTTGATGTAACCGGACGCATTGTTTGAGGCGTATTCCTTCATTGAAGGCTTTGAAAGAGAGATGTTCGATAAAANAAATCCCGTCTATTTGGATATTGTTTACTTTTGCCCCAAACTCTACGGTTTTGANTTCTTTGCCTCTGACAATGGGGCGAATATAAGGTTTATCAACACTGACAATTCTATCCGATATGTTTTCGCCCTCAAACATCCTTTTTTGTTGTTCCAATACTTCTTCTATGACAGATAAACGTTTGCGAAAATCGGTTGAAAGAGATAAACCCTTAGCGTGATTTTTTAATAATGATTTTATTTGGGATAATAATTTCTCCAATAAATGCAATAATCTGCGTACAAGCATCCGCTTTCTTGATTTCTTCACGTTGTTCTTGCGTTTTTTACTGTAAGAGAGATAAGCCTTTGAAACATCATTAAACTTATTGCGTGGAAGACGCTGATGAAGTATTGCACAAAAATCAGACAAACGGGTATGAAGCCAACGGACGGATTCCCATAACAGTTTTACATTGGTAGGATAACGTATATAACTCTCATAACAAGTAGCATCTGTCATACACACGTGCAGGTTCTTCAAATAAGGTTTCCAATGCGATGCCAATACCTGTTGTGCAGAATCAATATCTAATAACGAAGCTATCTCTACTCGAATGTCACTGACAATCTTAAAATTGTTTAGCGGGCGTAAAGGATGGATATATACACCGCAAAACATTTGGTAATGGATGTTGCCGTTTAAATGTTCTATCAATTGGGAATCGGAAAAACCGGTGTAGGACTTTAACAACATCAGCGCAACTTTCCCTTCCGCTGTAAAATAACTCTGACGACCACAGGATTTATCTTTAAGACCGATGCTGCGGCAAAAATCGGTAAAAGGGAAAACTTCGTGAAGTTTGCCTAACTCGCTTTGTGCAAAACTTGAACGGTAATTTTGATAAACATCAAACTCTGTAAATCCTAATGTAGGAGAAATCTGAGAAATTTTTTGTACTTTTGACATATCTTTTTGGGGTTATTACCTCCGTTTTATGCCACTAACACAAATAGCGGGGGAATAATCAAAGATACGAAAAAGCCAACTATCTCACAATGATTTAGTTGGCTTTGTTTTTTTATTTTACGAATATCCCTAAGTAATGACTCCCGCTATCGCACGATTTTATCGTGTGTTAAGTATTAAAAAAAACCACTATCTTTAATCTTTAATTTTTACAACATCACTCTTTACTGTACATACACTCAACCATATAAAGCGTACTTCACAAAAAACAATTCCTCAAACTTTAAATTTCATACAACTTTGAGGAATTTTATATATTTTTGAAACGTAAGATTTTAAAATAATTCGTATACAAAAATATCAATTATCAGCAAAACTCCACTATGAAAAAATACATACTATTTATTTTAACTATCGTATTTATTTTCCCCCGCTATCGCACGATTGTATCGTGTGATAAGCGTCAAGCTTAAAAAAAAACATCTTTGATTTTTATTAAAATTCCACTATGAGAAAATTTATTTTATTTATTTTAAGCATCATATTTATTTCCACTATAACGGCACAAGATCGTGTGAACGGCAAATTATTTGCTACACGCTCTGATGTATTGGCGCAAAATGGTATGGTGGCAACCAGTCATCCATTAGCCACTCAAATAGGTTTGGAAATTCTTAAAAAAGGGGGAAATGCCATTGATGCGGCTATTGCAGCCAATGCGGCTTTGGGACTTATGGAACCCACCGGAAGCGGAATTGGCGGTGACCTTTTTGCCATTGTTTGGGATGCCAAAACCAAAAAACTATATGCCATTAACGCTAGCGGTCGCTCACCCAAAAACCTGACGTTAGAGTATTTCGAGAAAAATAAAATGGACAAAATTCCCGCGCTCGGACCTTTGCCTGTGAATGTGCCCGGCGCTGTGGATGGTTGGTTTGAACTCAACAAACGTTTCGGTTCGATGAGTATGGCGGAAATTTTGGAGCCAACCATTGAGTATGCCGAAAAAGGATTTCCGATTACGCAGCTTATCGGTTATTACTTGCAGTCGGTTTATCGGTATGAAAAAATGGGTTTCCCGAATATTAAAGATACTTACATTGATCAAAACGGCGGAAAATTACCTCAGGAAGGCGAAATTTATAAAAACCCGTATTTGGCACAAACCTATCGCAAACTGGCTGCGGGTGGCAGAGACGCTTATTATAAAGGTGAAATTGCTGATGTTATAACTAAATTTATTCAGGCACAAGGCGGCTTTTTGTCAAAGGAAGATTTTGCGGCTCATCATTCTGAATGGGTGGAACCAGTTTCTATCAATTACCGCGGTTATGATGTTTGGGAATTGCCCCCAAACGGACAGGGAATTGCGGCGTTGCAAATGTTGCAGATACTTAAACAGTACGATTTTTCAAAAATTCCTTTCGGCAGTACCGAACACTTGCATCTCTTTGTGGAAGCTAAAAAACTGGCTTTTGAAGACCGTGCCAAATACTATGCCGATATGGATTTTACCAAAGTTCCGGTGGAGACTTTAATATCTGAGGCATACGCAAAACAGCGTCAGGCGCTTATTACTGATAGAGCTTCCACTTATAATGCGGGAAAAATCAGTGCAGGCGAAACCATTTACCTCACTACTGCCGATAAATATGGAAATATGGTCTCTTTGATTCAGAGCAATTATCGTGGTATGGGTTCCGGTATGGTTCCTCCGAAACTGGGCTTTATGTTACAGGATCGTGGAGAATTGTTCAGCTTAAAAAGAGGACAAGCAAATACTTATGAGCCGGGCAAACGACCTTTTCATACTATTATTCCTGCTTTTATCACCAAAGACAGTCAGCCCTATGTGAGCTTTGGTGTAATGGGCGGCGACTTCCAACCGCAAGGTCACGTGCAAATTGTAATGAATCTTATCGACTTTGGTATGGGATTACAAGAAGCAGGCGATGCTCCACGTTGGGATCATGACGGCGGCTCCACTCCTACCGGTGAAACAGGAAAAGGCACGGGCGAAGTGCACGTAGAATCAGGCATACCTTATGAAACGGTTCGGGGATTGATGGAAAAAGGACATAAAGTAGCTTTTGACTTGGGAATTTATGGCGGTTACCAAGCCATTTTATGGGACAGTAAAAACAAGGTGTACCACGGCGCTTCCGAAAGCCGTAAAGACGGACAAGCAGCGGGATATTGATAAATAACAGGATTCGGTAGTGGCATTAAAATATGGTAAATAGCTATCAGTAAAAAAACATTAGATATTGTTTAGCGTAGATTTGCAAGAGAACATTTTGAGAGTTACAGTTATTCTCTTGACACGAGGATTTGTAATTCGAAGTAGCATTATAAGGTGAATTTCAAATCCACCAAATAAAAATAACGGGATTGCAAATCACGTTGGACTGAGCATTTAAATAAAAACACGTATAGGCATAAAATCAGAATATTATGACTAAAATGATAATTTTATTTTTGTTGTTAATGACATCGGTACAGAACCTTTTATCGGTATCTTACGAAGTCATAGATGCTAAGTTTTCTCCTAACTCGACTACAATTGCTTTGATAATTAGAGATAAGGAATGTACAAATCTGCGACTTTATTTTACCGAAAGTGATGGATTAACCACTGATATTATTGTAGACAGTTTAAAGAATACAACAATTCGTGAACTTAAATTTTCACCAGATGGAAATAAAATAGCTTTGCTATTAACAACAGATATGATTACTGATTTGTATTTGTACACAATTGAGGACAAAAAGCTCACAAGATGTACAAACTCAAACGAATTAAAAGAATATAATACTGATTTAGCTTATAAAAACTCTTTATCTTGGTGTGATAACCAGAGAATAATATTTTTATCCAAACATAGCGGCTTATCACAACAATACATTTTTGATTTTTCAACTATGACACTTAAAGAAAATGGTGCTTCTAAAGGAGATGAATATTGGCTGACCTACTCACGTAAAAATCAAAAATCATATTATATTTCGAGTGTTAATAACAAAGAACCATCTGTTTTTGAGAGAAAATTAAATTCTCAAATTAATACAGAAATATCCCGAGATAATAATAATCATTTGAACCTGTTTTTATCAGATAAGGGCAATTTTGTTTTTTATTCTATTATGCCTCAAATATCTCCAAATATTTACGACCTAAACAACTCGAAATTATTAAAATTAAAACTACCTAAATCCAATGTTAGAATTATTGGTTGGTCTGAAAAAGATACAACCGTTATTTATACGTTTTCCCACTACGAAAATGATGATAATTTTCCAATAACAGATTTATTCTTTTATAACTATATTAATGGTACTAAACAACTAATTTCAAAAAATATCGAACCTAATCTTGGTGTCTTAGTTTCTCCTGACGGTAATAAAGTTTTGTTTAACAAGGTACCTCAAGCAGTAGAAATTAATCAAAATGAGAAAAAGTTTAACTCAGAACAGATACAGACTTATGTAACAGACCAGAAAGGAGTTTGTAAAAGTTTTGGTAATAATGGAACTGCAAAAGATTGGAGCTCAGACAATAATACGCTTGTATTTGTGACCAAGAACAGTATAAGATTATTAAATGTCGAAACCAAAAAGGAGAAAATTATTCATATAACTGACTAAAAAACGTCTTGACACGAGGATTTGTACTCCGAAGTAGCATTTTAAGGTGGATTTCAAATCCACCAAAAAAAATAAGGGGATTGAAAATCACGTTGACAGAGAAACGCTCTATCAATATTAACCGAAAATAAAACTTAGCAAGTTTCGGGTTTTAAAACAAAGATATTATGATGATTTTTGTAAATCAAACAAAAATCATAAATATAAATGAAAATAGATAATTGCACAATCGATGACTTGCCATTAATTCTTGACTTGTATAACGATGCAAGAGCTTTGCAAAGGTTGAAAAAAATGGTTGTTTGGCCCACTTTTGAAGAGGATTTTATTATCAGGGAAATCAATGAGAAAAGACAATGGAAAATCACGGAAGGAACTAAAATTTTATGTAATTGGGCAGTTACTTTTAATGACAAAGAAATTTGGGAGAATAAAGACAAAGATGACGGTATTTATATCCATAGAATATGTACAAACCCAAATCATAGGGGTAATTGTTATATAGATACCATTGTTTCCTGGGCAAAAACTTATGCTCAACAAACTAACAGAAGATTTATAAGACTCGATACACTTGGAAACAACACAAAACTTATTGAACATTATACATCTTCCGGTTTTATCTTTTTGGGAATGTATTTATTGACAAATATTTCAACACTTCCAAAACATTATCAAGACGAACCAAACTGTTGCTTATTTGAAATTGACTTAGAAAATATTTGACCTAATCTTGCTCCCGCACGAGTTTAGATGTAGCTGATAAAGTTTTTTAACCACATTATTAATATGACAAAAAAAGCAGGAAAATTTCCGGAAATAATAGACAGACATCCAAGCGCAGAAATACCTTTGCGAGGAGTGGAATCACGTTTAATACAAGCGGGGAATCAACAATTTGTTTTTATGGAATTCAGTGAAGACGCGGAAGTTCCAACACATTCTCACAATGCGCAATGGGGCGTAGTGCTCGACGGTGAAATGGAATTAACCATAAACGGCGAAGTAAAACTTTTGAAAAAAGGAGACAGTTATTACATTGACAAAGACGTTCCGCACTCGGCAAAAATATCGAAGGGTTTCAAAGACCTCACACTTTTTGATCAATCCGACAGGTACAAGGAACTGAAATAAAATGAAACACCATTCATAAATTATCTCACATCAAAAAAAATCACTATGAATCATTTAAATTACGCTTTCGACAGTAAAAACCAATTTTGGCGTTACATTGTAGTTATAATTCTCGCCTTTTTAATTTCAAATACCATTGGCGCCATTCCGGTGGGAATTCTTATTATTGCGGGAATCTTCAAATCGGGCAGTTTAGACGCAAGACCCGAAAATATAATGGATTTCAGCGCTTACGGAATAGACTTGAACGTAGGTTTAGCTGCTATGATGTTCGCTTTTGTAGTAGGTTTAATTGGTTTTGCATTGTTATTAAAACCTTTTCACAACCGCACGCTTACGGGAACAATTAACGGAACCCGTAAAATTCGCTGGAACAGAATAATCAGCGGTTTTATTGTTTGGGGCATATTAATGGTTCTGTCGTTGGTTTTAACCTTGCTGATTGATTCTGAAAGTCTTGAATTTCAGTTAAAATGGAGTACATTTATTCCGTTATTTTTTATTTCTCTTGTTTTAATTCCTTTTCAAACCTCTTTTGAAGAAATTACTTTTCGCGGATATTTAATGCAGGGAGTTGCCACCAATACGCACAATAGAATTTGGGCATTGGTAGTTACTTCCGTACTTTTTGGATTATTACATAGTTTTAATCCCGAAGTAAAAGAATACGGTTTTTTTGCCACAATGCCTGAATACATCGGCTTTGGCGCTATATTAGGATTGATGACATTATTGGATGATGGCGTGGAATTACCCATCGGACTTCACACAGCCAATAATTTTTTCTCTTCCATTTTGATAACAAACAAACATTCCGTTTTAGTTACGCCAGCCATTTTTGAATCAGAAAAAATCAATTCTTACGTGGATATGATTACATTGTTTGCTTTCGGAGCAATTGCTTTATTTATATTTTCCAAAAAGTATCAATGGAACTGGAAAACCTTAACAGAAAAAGTAAAACAGCCGGTTTTAGAAGTTCAAGAAGATCATCAATAAGCTATAACGAAATTCAAAGGTTTATAACAAAAAAAACATCAATCTCAAGAGAGTTGATGCTTTTAAGTGTTTTTACGGATAAACTTTCTCTTGGAAGAGAGGATATTACATAGATTTATTCTTTAATTCTTTTCTTACGTGACTGTGTTTTATTCCATACGTAAAATAGATAACAAAACCTACCACCATCCAACCTATCAAACGAAACCACGTATCTTTAGGCAATGAAGCCATTTGCGCCAAACATACAACAGCGCCCAAAATAGGAACAAAAGGCACCCAGGGAGTACGGAATTTACGAGGTGCGTCCGGTTCGGTTTTACGAAGAATAATTAAACCGATGCTTACAATGACAAACGCCAACAATGTGCCGATAGAAACCAATTCTCCCAACAATCCGATAGGGAAAAGTCCGGCAAAAATAGCGGCAAAAATCCCTGTAACAATACTGGTAATATAAGGCGTTTTAAATTTCGGGTGTGTTTTAGCAAAACTTTTCCACAGCAAACCATCGCTTGCCATAGTGTAAAAAATACGGCTCTGCCCCAACAAAAGCACCATTACCACCGAGCTTAAACCAGCAATAGCTCCTATTTTTATAATCGGACGGAGCCAATACAATCCTGCTCCGGCTTTATCAATGGCTAACGCAATAGGAGCCGGCACATTTAATTCGGTGTAATTTACAATTCCCGTGAGTACTAAACTTACCGCCACATAAAGTATAGTACACACAATCAACGAAGCCAAAATTCCTATCGGTAAATCGCGCTTGGGATTAATTGCCTCTTGTGCAGTTGTACTCACCGCATCGAATCCAATGTATGCAAAAAATACCACAGCCGCACCGGTAAGTACGCCGCTCCATCCAAAATGCCCGAAAGTTCCGGTGTTGGCAGGAACAAATGGTGTCCAGTTATCAGCATTAATATAGGCAATTCCAAAACCGATAAACAACAGAATAACAGCAACCTTTATAATTACGATAATATTATTGAATTTAGCGCTTTCCTTGATTCCAATTACTAAAAGCGTAGTCATCATAGCAACAACAAATACGGCAGGAAAATTAATAATGGCTCCGGTATGAATCCATTGTCCGTGTTCAAATTTAAAAGGACTGTCGCACATATATGCGGGCAAATGAATTCCCAAATCCGCCAAAAAACTTGTTACATAACCCGACCATCCTACAGCAACAGTAGCAGAACCAAAAAGATATTCCAAAATCAAATCCCAACCGATAATCCATGCAATAAATTCGCCCATTGTTGCATATCCATACGTATATGCGCTGCCTGAAACAGGAATCATTGAAGCAAACTCCGCATAACAAAGCCCTGCCAGCAAACAACCCAATGCTGATACAATAAACGAAATGGAAATCGCAGGACCTGCATGATTGGCTGCGGCTGTTCCTGTTAACACAAAAATTCCGGCTCCAATAATACAACCTATTCCCAATAAAGTAATATTGAGCGCATTCAAATGTCGTCTTAATTGATTTACTCCCTCTTCGGCTTGTCTGTTGATTTGTTCTAAACTTTTACGAATAAATAATTCTGCCATAGTTACTTTTGATTAAAGTTATAAGTAATTTTCAAAAATAAGTTATTAATTTTCATAAAATAAGCTACAAAAATAACATTTTTTGCTTAATTGACGTGTTTTTATAAAAAAAGAGTATCGATTTTTTTCGATACTCTTTCTTATTTTCTACAAATAATAACTTAACCCGCTATTTTTTGTTTCTTTTTTGATAATTCTTTCTTTTTAGGCAGTGTAACCGTGCTTTTTTCAATATAAGCCAACACATCGCCCTTACGTACTATATCTCCTTGTTTTTTCTCAATTCCCACCAAGCGTCCATTACAAAAGCTTACCACATCTTCCCATCCGTAGTTTGTTTGAATAACGCATACAGTGTCAAATTCACTCAAATATTTTCCGAAAGGAGGTGCTACCGATTTTTCATTAAAATCAAGTTCCCAAAGCACACGTCCTGAATAAGGAGCAATAATTGGTTCGGCGTTTGGATGTTTCAACGCACGAATATCAATTTTTTTGATGTCTGCCGTTTTTTCATATTTGGCTTTAATGGCAGTTTCCAATTCTTTTTCGAAACGTTGTTTTGCTTCGCCCGATTTGTAATCGCGATATTGTTTTTCGTGCATAGCAAATTCAAAAAGTTCTTCATCGTTTTCTCCTCTTTCCCAACCTTTTTCTTCCATTTCCTTAATGTATTTAGGAAGTTCATCGGGATAATTGTCTTGCGGATTGCCTGTAAAAAATTCAAAACCGTTCTTTTTAGCCAAATCAACAATTTCCTGATCTAATTTTCCCGGCAATTTTCCTGCTTTTCCAAGAATCATATCCCAAGAGTTTTTATCAATCATTGTCCAGCGTCCTTGTCCTTTTTCAATGGAAAACACATTCATCAATGCAATATTTTTCACATATTGACTGAAAGGTGTTACCAATGGCGGATTTCCAAGTTTAGGCCAAATATATTTTACTTCATCAAACAGTTTTACGAGTAATTCATCTTCATTCAGTTCGTTTTTGCCTTGATTTTTACGAGCCGAATTAATTGCTTGGTGTACTCCTTTTAAGTCCGCCATCAACGAGCCCATCATGCCTCCGGGAAGTCCGCAACCAACTAATAACGAGGTCATTGTTCTATTGCGTTCATCAATAAAATATCCCAAAAAGTCATCGACAAAACTTTGTGTCAAACTACGGGCTTCCATATATGCATTCATATTGATTTCAGGCACTTTGAAACCTGCATCTTTCAACATTTGCTGTATGGTAATAACATCGGGATGAACCATTCCCCAAGAAAGAGGTTCCATTGCCACGTCCAAATAATCTACTCCGGCTTTTGCAACCTCAAGCATAGATGCAACAGAAAAACCCGGTCCGGAATGTCCGTGATATTGAATAGGGATTTCAGGATGTTTGTCTTTAATTGCTTTCACAATTTTTCCCAACATTTCAGGTCGTCCTATTCCTGCCATATCTTTCAAACAAATTTCATCAGCGCCGGCAGCAATTAATTCTTCGGACATATTAATATAATAATCTACATTGTGTACTTCAGATACAGTTATACACATAGCAGCTTGCGCAATCATTCCGGCTTCCTTAGCATATTTTATCGAATCGGAAATATTTCTTACATCGTTCAGTCCGTCAAAAATGCGTGTAATGTCCACACCTTGCGCTTTTTTAACTTTATACATCAAGCGGCGGACATCAGCAGGAACAGGATTCATACGCAAACCGTTCAATCCGCGGTCAAGCATATGCGTTTGAATTCCAACTTCGTTAAACGGTTTTGTAAACGTACGTACAGATGGATTAGGATTTTCGCCGTACAACAAATTTACTTGTTCTGAAGCGCCTCCATTAGTTTCTACACGAGCAAAGCATCCCATATCAATAATGACGGGAGCAATTTTTTCAAGCTGATCAATACGCGGCACATATTTGCCCATAGACTGCCACATATCACGATAGACCAAGCTAAATTTAATTTCTTTCATAAAAAGAAAAATAATTACTTAATAAGGTATAAGTTATAAATTGATAGTTATCATTTTTTCAGCTGATAAATCCTTAAAAATCTTTATAAAAGGTATTCATCTGCTGATTTTCGGTGCAAAGTTCGGAAGTTTTTTTGAATCGACAAAAATTAATTAAAGAAATTTTTCTTTAATTAATTTTGACACAAAGGAAACCAAATAACAATCTGTAAGTAATAGAAATAACTATATAATCAAATGAAATATTTTTAATCAAAAACCGATATTTCCCAAATAAAATAAAACAAAAACCCCTAAATAATTTTTAATGGTTATAAATAACAAAGCTCCTACAATTAATAATAAATTGAATAAATTTGTCAAAAAAATTCATTTTTATCAATATAATGAATCCATGATATCTCTCACAATAATTTAACATATACCGAACAAAGAAACCCGGTAAACGTTCTAACTTTAAGATAAATACAAATACAAAAAATATGAAATCATTCTCAGAAAAATTCATAGTAAAGCCGGGAGATAAAGTCAATCTCAAAGAATTGGATACAGCTTATTCCGGAGGAATAAAAAAGAAAGAAGGCGTAAAAGATTTGTTGAAAAATGTAGAAGAACTGGCTTCATTTCAGGAATTATTTTGGGCTGACAATAGCTATTCTTTATTAATTGTACTGCAAGCTCCGGATGCTGCAGGAAAAGACGGAGCTATTCGCCACGTAATGTCAGGGTTAAATCCGCAAAGCTGTCGCGTGTATAGTTACAAAACTCCGTCACGCGAAGAATTAGACCACGATTATCTTTGGAGACACTACAAGGATTTACCTGAGCGGGGAATGATTGGCATTTTTAACCGTTCACATTATGAAAATGTATTGGCAACGAAAGTAAATCCACAATTTATTTTGAATGAAAATATACCCGGAATTAATGATATAAAAGATATTCACAAGAAATTTTGGAGTCAGCGTTACGAACAAATCAATAATTTTGAGAAATATTTGTATCAAAACGGCACACACGTGATAAAATTCTTCTTACACCTCTCAAAAGAAGAACAAAAAGCAAGACTTTTAGCTCGATTGGAGGAAAAAGATAAAAATTGGAAATTTAGTTCCGATGATTTGAAAGCGCGTGCTCAATGGGATGAATATCAAAAAGCGTATGAAGACATGCTGGAAGAAACTTCTACTGATTATGCTCCTTGGTTTGTTATTCCGGCTGATAAGAAATTTTTTGCGCGTGTAGCTATTGGAAAAATTATTGTAGAAAAAATGAAAAGTTTGGATTTGCATTATCCTTCAGGCGAAACCAAAGAGCAACTTGCACAAGCGCTGGAAACTTTAATGAGCGAAAAATAGATTTTCAGAGTCAAAGAGTCAAAGAATCAAGGGTCAAGACAAATATTAAATCCTGTCTATATCTAACAGTCTTGGCTCTTGATTCTAAATACCGTCTTACTCAAACATATTTCTGAAATGGGAGAAGAAATTCTTTGAAGCCGATTGATTTGGTTTCACATTATTGGAGTCTGCCAATTTCTCCATCAATTGTTTTTCTTCCTTATTTAAGTTTTCGGGAATATATACACCAACATTTACAAGCAGATCGCCTGTACCGTAACGGTTTACACTCGGAAGCCCTTTTCCTCTTAAGCGCAATACTTTCCCCGGTTGAGTTCCGGCAGCAATATTTACTTTTACTTTCCCATCCACTGTAGGAACTTCTACCGAACCGCCGAGCGTAGCTACAGGAACCGACACTAAAAGATTATAAATTAAATCATTCTCATCTCTAATAAGTTCCGGATGTTTTTCTTCTTCAATAACTATCAATAAATCTCCGTTGATTCCTCCTCTGGGAACCGCGTTTCCTTTTCCGCTCATAGAAAGTTGCATTCCTTCCATTACTCCCGCAGGAATATTGATTGAAATTACTTCTTCCTCACGTACAACGCCTTCACCGTTACAATGCGTACATTTATTTTTAATAATTTTTCCTTCTCCGTGGCATGTAGGACATTCCGTAGTAGTTTGCATTTGCCCTAGAATAGTTTGCTGAACACGCGTTACACGTCCGCTTCCGTGACACGTACTGCAAGTTTCAGAGCCGGAATTTCCTTCCGCTCCGGTTCCGTGACAATGAGAACAAGCAACAGCTTTTCTTACTTTGATTTTTTTCTCTACTCCTGTGGCAATTTCAGCTAAATTCAATTTTACCTTTACACGTAAATCAGATCCGCGACGTATGCGCTGACCTCCACGAGATTGACTTCCGCCAAAACCTCCAAATCCTCCGAAACCGCCAAAATGTCCGCCAAAAATATCGCCAAAAGCGGAGAAAATATCTTCCATCGTCATTCCGGCGCCACCAAAACCACCTCCGGCAGCTCCACCTACACCGGCGTGTCCAAATTGGTCGTAACGCTGACGTTTCTGCGGATCGCTTAATATCTCATACGCTTCGGCTGCTTCTTTGAATTTTTCTTCAGCTTGTTTATCGCCGGGATTTTTATCCGGATGGAATTGAATAGCTTTTTTACGGTACGCTTTTTTTATTTCATCCGCACTTGCCGTTTTCGATACCTCTAATATCTCGTAATAATCTCTCTTTGTCATACTTTTTGAGTTTGAAGTTTGAAGTCTGAAGTTTGAAGTTTTCTCGACTACAAACTATAAACTATTAACTAAGGTTATTCTCCTACTACTACTTTTGGGAAGCGGATAACTTTATCGTTTAATGTGTAACCTTTTGAAACCGTATCGATGATTTTTCCTCTTTTTTCTTCATCATCCACAGGAAAAGTGGTTACCGCCTCGTGAATATCTACATTGAAAGGTTCATTTTCGGTGGGAATTTCTTTTACGCCATTTGCCTGCAAAAAAGCAATAAATTTGTTGTAAATTAATTTTTCGCCTTCCTTTATAGCGTCTATGTCTTCCGTATTCTCCATTGCTTTCATTGCACGCTCAAAATCATCCACCAACGGAAGGAGATTCACCAGAACTCTTTCACTTGCCGAACTTATCAAATCTGCCTTTTCTTTCAGGGTACGTTTGCGGTAATTATCAAATTCTGCCATCAGACGAAGGTTTTTATCTGCCAAATCGGCGCATTTTTCCTTTAAATTTTCGAGATTTTCCACTTCGTTTTCAGCTTTTTGTTCCGTTGTTTCCTGTGGTGTTTCTTCAACAGAAGCTTCATTTGTTAATTCTACTTCCTCGTTATGATGTTTTTCTTTTTTCATATTCTGATTTTTTATTATTCATAAATTTCAACTGCAAATTTACAACAATAAATCTGCCAAAACGTTCTAATCTCTCTTTTTTAAAAGATTTAGGACATTTTGGCAGGGAAATTATTTATATTATTAAAGACGCAATAAATTGCTATTGTATAATCAACTTTCTAGTTTGTTTTTAACCATTTAATAAATTCTTTCGGATCTTCTGTAAATGGAAAGTAATAATTGTTTAGAGGTTGTCCGTCAGCTTTCAGCATCACGTAAAAAGGTTGCGCGTTTGCGCCAAATTTATGTCGCTGAAAATAGCTCCATTTGTCTCCTACCGTATTGATTTTGGTTGTACGTCCGTTTTCTTGTACTTCATAAGGTTCTAAAAGAGACTTTTTTTCATCTACAAATAATGAAATCAACACAAAATCATTGTTGAGCAAATTTCTCACATTATCATCCGTCCAAACCGATGCTTCCATTTTTCGGCAATTAACACATCCGTGACCGGTAAAATCTATAACAACAGGTTTATTCACTGAAGCGGCATAAGCCATTCCCAAATCGTAATCGGTAAATTTAGGATGAACATCATTTTGATATAAATTAAAATCTTGCGTACGCGTAGGAGGAGCAAATGCGCTTACCGATTTAAGAGGCGCTCCCCAAAGTCCTGGAACCATATACACCGCAAACGAAAGTGAAATAATCGCCAAAATCACACCTGAAACAGATGTATGTTTGATTTCATCATCATGAGGAAAACGGATTTTTCCCAGCAAATAAACTCCAAGCAATGCAAAAATTACAATCCACAAAGCAAGGAATACTTCACGGTCCAATATTCTCCATCCGTAAGCTAAATCTGCCACAGAAAGGAATTTGAGGGCAAAAGCAAGTTCTAAAAACGCCAATACTACTTTTACTTTATTCAACCATCCTCCTGATTTGGGTAATGATTTTAAAAGCGAAGGGAAAAACGCAAAAAAGGCAAACGGAATTGCCAATGCAAGCGAAAATCCTAACATTGCTAAAACAGGTCCGGCGGTTAATCCTTTCGTGGTTACATCTACCAAAACCAAACCAATGATAGGACCTGTGCAAGAAAATGAAACAATTACAAGCGTAAATGCCATAAATAAAATACTTAAAATTCCACTGGTGGATTCCGCTTTTGCGTCCATTTTTGTTGACCACGAAGCTGGTAAAGTAATTTCAAACGCTCCGAAAAACGAAATGGCAAATACTACCAGCAAGAGAAAAATAAATATATTAAATACGGCATTGGTCGAGAGACTATTTAATGCGCTTGCTCCAAATATTAAGGTGATTAACGTTCCCAATACTACAAAAATAAAAACAATGGAAAGTCCGTATAAAACAGCGTCGCGACGTCCGCGTTTTTTGTCTTGTGAGCGTTTCAAGAAAAAACTAATCGTCATAGGAATAATGGGCCAAATGCAAGGCATTACCAAAGCCAGCAAACCTCCTAAAAATCCGGTCAAAAAAATCCACCAGAGCGAATTATGTTCTTCGCCTCCGCCAAAAGGTTTTAATTTTTCAGTGAGCGGAGCCCATAAATCCTTATTTGAAACAACCAGCGCAGGTTGAACTGTTTTTGTATCTGTCGAATCTAAATTTTCAGTTGCAAGGGTTTGAACCGGAATCGTTTCGGTTGTCTTTTGGAGAGTTTCTTTTTCTGTGGACTTTGCTATAGATGATTTTACTCCTTGTGTCCCAAAGTTAAACTCACGCGTTGTTGGAGCCAAACAAGTTTCATCGTTACAAAGCATATAACGCACATTTCCTTTCACGTAAACTGCATTAGCATCGGTAAATGAAATTTTCTGTACAAAAACAGCTTCGTTCACATACCAATTTAAATCCATATCAAAATTGGGGTCGTGTGACTGAATTAGGTTGGATTTGGCTTGAATTTCACCTACTTTTTTGGCATTTTCTATGTTTTCAAACGTGATAGTTGTAGGAACAGGACCATCTTTAGGAAGATTTAATCCGTATAAATGCCAACCATTATCGATTTTTGCTTTGATAATAACATCTGCCGTAGTTGCACTTGTATTTTTTTTCTCAAATGTCCATTTTACAGGATCTATGATTTGAGCAAAACTGTTCAAAAAAATAAAAAAAGTAAATAAAAACAATAATCTCAGCTTCATAACAAGTTTTGTTGGTTTTTTCGTTTTATTTTCTGTGAATTAGAATAATAATTTTACAAAAATAGTGATACTATTCTAATACAACAAACTCATAGAAATATTATCGGTTTGTTTATATTTTTTTCACAATTAGCGTGTCAGCATAAATTTGAAACTGATTCCAAAATTAGTGGACGAAACAGGGAATGTGCTTGAAATGAGCGGAACAGTACTTTGACGATCGAAGTATAATTGCAAATTCACTTTTGAGCTAAACACATAATCCGCCATACATTTTATCGAAATCAATTTATTTCCGCTGGACGCTTGAGTAATATTTTCGCTTACTTTCCTGAGCAGCGTTTTCACATCTTTGTAAGATACATCGGCATTCAATTTCAAATCGTTTTTAACCGAAGATTTTCTACTTCCGGAACGCAAGAAAAGTTTAAAATCATTTACGATATATCCAACTCCCACCACAAATTCATCGGCGTCTGCTTCTATTAACTGTGTACTTGTCAGATTTAATGATAAATTACGCTGTTTTCGATATTCGACTTTGGTAGTAATATTATTTTTCATAGCTATATTTACTCCCAAGAGCGGCGAGAAACTTTCCGACATTGAAACGGAAGAAATATCATAAGCCATAGCAGGAATAGGCATATCGCTTTGCACATCGCGAATAAAACCAAATTGACTGTTGCTGTCGTCATTCAGCGGAACCCACGTTGAAAACGAAGTGTAATTTCCTATTGTATAACGGTTTGTGTACGCGTGCGTTAAACTCACCGAACGGAATTTATCTCTGAAAAACTCAAGATTGGATAACCCGTTATAATTAATATTCCAATTAGGCAGCATTTGTAACAACGACAAAAATGGATTGGTTGTTACTGTCAACGGATCTCTTCCTGTATATGCCGATAAAAATGCAGGGATTAATACTTCCGGAGAATTTTCATTGAAAGCTCCATTTGTTTCATCATAAGTAGTTCCTGCATAACTATGTCCGCTTTCTCCCTGGGCAAAAAATCCGGTGGTAGGATAATGCCTATCCTTCATTTGATTTTGCAGACGTGATAAAATTATTTTTCTGTTTTCCAGAAACTTATTAAATGTACGGGAATAATAATTTTCGTCTGCCGTACCGATTTTATCAAATGCCGTCGCAATAGCTATTTGCGTAATATTAAAGTTTCCGTTAAATGTAGTTGGCATACCTTCATACATATATTGAATCACTTTATTATCAGCCGTTTGACGTTGAGCTGTTAAATCTATTTTTAGTCCCGGAACAGGTTCTATTGAAACACGAATATTTAAATCGGATGTTTTTGCTTCGTTGGCGGGATTTACTACATCGGTTCCCATATAAACCCAATCCTTGTCAATGAATTGTTGTAAAGTATTGTCATCGTGCCAGCCAAATGCAAATAATAATCCCGGTGAGAACAATCCGTTCACTTTTTGTTGTCCTAACAACCCCGGTTGATTCAAAAATCCCGGAACGACTAAACTACTTGTACCTCGATAAGTAACTGATACGCGACGTAAGCCCATTAAAAAACGAGTGGTAAAATCCGTAATTGATTGTCCTGCGTTTCTCTCGTTTGGATCTCTACTTGTCATATTGATAGAAACGCCTTCAATATTTGCTGTCGGAGTAATTTCAATACTTCTGTCGTCTTTCACCTTATAAGGTACCGCCACAGTATTTCCGTTTTTATCTTTTGCCGTTATACTGAATTTTCTACTTCCCAACTGATGATTAATGGTGATTGTTTTATTTTGCTCAAAATTAACCGTTTGAGAATATTTTTTAGGAGTGAAATTTCTTTTAGGTTGTGATGCCGATTGAGCTCTGCTATTTACATCCTTCAAGTATTTCACTTTATTATAAAAAGTTTCAAAATTAAGGTTTCCGTCAAACGACCAATTTCCCATAGATGAAGCAATATTGCCTACATCAGGCATATTATCCAATACAGCGCTTCTGTTCCAACTGTATGTGGAATTGTAAGTGGCGTTCGCCGTAATCCAATCCAAAAGCGGCAATTTATTTATGGGAACTTCGTAGGAGGCATTAAACACTTGTTGATAAGTGTAAGGCGTTCCCATTTTTTTAATACTTTCCCAAACCTTGTTTTTCCAAGTAGTATAATATTCTTCTCCTATTTCGGGTGTATAATAAGATTCTTCAATATTGGCATTCATCACTGTTGTTAAGCCAAACCGTAATCCGCGTGTAAGATTCCACTGAATATCAAATTGACGATTCCACGTAAAATCTTTACTAAATGAAAGCCCGATGGTGTCTAAACCTTCTGATGGAGAAGAAGCAACGCCATCCAAAGTAAAATTACGCAGTTTTGTTTTTGTAAACGCCCTGTTTAAATTAGTGCTGTAACTCAACGATGTAGGAAGGAAATAAACATTAAAATCCTTTATTATTTTGAGCGATTTCCCTATTGCCTTTACGTTCTTAAACGGTTCCCAAGGTTGAGAATTAAAAGAATAAGCATAATTTAATCCCAACCGTTGTACTTTGGTAAGATTTTGTTCTATTTCAGGAGTGTGTTCTTTAGTTACGTTGGAAGAATAACTCAATGTAATATTTGCAGGGTCGTAAAATTGCGGTTTTTTACTTTTAATATTTATTTTTGCATTTGCCACATTGAAACTTTCTACGGTACGCACAATTTGAGTCAAATTCCGTAAAGAATCTTTTTCTGATTCCGTATCTAAATTATCCAATGCGTCTTTCAAAATAATATCTTCGTCAAGCGGATTATATTTTGGCGAATTTGTTTCGGTTGTATAAGCGTAGTAAGCAGGTATTTGTAATTTTGCTTTTTCAGGTAAAAATCTTCCCAAATCCAGCGCGGCAGCAAGGTTGGCTTGATAAAAATCATCTAAACGACGGTCCATAATATTGCTTTCGATGTTTCCGAATCCGGAAGTTTCCATTCTTCCCGAAACATTTACCGAACCTAAATCCGATAATCCCACATTTAGATTTGCCAGTGCAGCCCAGCCTCCATCTTCGTCAAATTCCGACATACGCAGTTCGTTTACCCAAATTTCGCCTGATTTTGTATTTGAACTGACATTACGCACACCAATCATAACATTTTCCACTTCCGAGATAGAAGGATTTCCAACCACCGTAACTTTATTGGTCGGTTTATCATTATCATACACTTCAAACGGAATGGCATAACCTACGCCGGTAGTGCCTCCCTTGCGTTCTTTATTACGTTTTAATTTCGCATCGGTAAGTACGGTAAATGGAAAATCGAACATATTTTCCGGAATCCAAACTTTTTCTCTATCGGCTAAATTACTTCCGGAGTATTGACCTTCAGGAGTTAATTTCAACGGAATTTCGTATTCGTAATAATTGTTCTTCATATCGGAACCCAGACGAATGAAGCAAGTAAGTTCACCGTCTTTCAAATTTTGCGCTTGCGCCGCAGCATCCAACATAGCTTCAGCGTGAACAAACATTTGTAAACGTTTGTATTTGCGCATATCAAACATCGTATTTTTATATACGGCACGCGCATCTTTTGGAGCTAAATCCGTCACTTTCAACACCATAGATTGTTCGTTTTGCTGTAACAACTGCGGTTGGCTTGGATCTGTCTCACGAGTTATACCCGGAGGAAGCACATAATTTACAGGAGTTTTACGTCCGTTTTCTTCAATATTTACTGCCAATACATCCAATTTACCATTTGTAGAAGGATTATTTCCAACAGTATATAATTCTTTTGTATATGTTTTCCATTCGCCCCGAACTAAATCGAGCGTACCTAAACGCAAATGTGTTTCTTTTTGAAATCCGGTTAAAAACATACGGATAAAACGAATGGATTTAAAATTGCGAATACCGCCAACAGGATCATCGTATTCACGCACCGGAATTTTAAATTGATACCAAGCAATATCTACTTTTTGACCGTTCTTCAGCGTTACTGTAGATACTAATTTATCCGTAATATGATTTTTCCCCACCACCATATCATTAGGGTGAATTGAAACTTTGTACTGATAATATTTTTCATATTCATTCAACGTGTTGTCTCCGTTAATATCTTCCACATCGGGTGTAAGCGTAGCTGTAGTTGAATAACTTTCCTTTGTGTCTTCTGTTGCAGGAGAATTTCCCTCGGTACCGTTATAATGTTTATATCTTTGAAGAATGGATGCTTGTTGTTCATCATAATCGGAGCCGCGATAAAAATGATACTTATCTCCTGACGGATCGTTTATAGGAGAAAACTGATTGTTCTGCATAGCAGTAAGTGTGGCAGGACTTATTTTACCACGCACTTCATCTACATAATCTTTATAAGTAGGATATAAGAATTCTTCCTCGTTGGTAAGTCCATCTAAACCCACATCTTGCAGCTTTCTGTTTTCCGGAGTATTATCAAAAGCTTTTACGGTAGATTGTGTTGCAGGTACTTTTCCCCAAACTGTTTCTTCCACCTGCGTTTTATCTGTTCCCACAGGCATACCGTTTTCGAAGAATTTTTTGCCGTCTTTCAAAATATCTTCACTGATATCGCCTAGATTAAAATAAAGATCTCCTCCAACATCATCGGGGTTATCTTTATTAAACGGTTCCATCATCCAAAATTCGATATATTCGATATTCGCGTTTTCAAAATCAGTAGTTTCCAGTTTGCGCATAATACCTCCCCAACGTTTATCAGGATTTTGTAACGTTCCATCAGCATTCA
Source organism: uncultured Paludibacter sp. (assembly GCA_900498215.1). GTDB lineage: Bacteria > Bacteroidota > Bacteroidia > Bacteroidales > Paludibacteraceae > UPXZ01. Next base: position 1,333,038 of record LR026962.1, read on the forward strand.
TCCCGGTTGCATCCAGATTATAAGGTCCGCGTTCACTGGGATAATAGGACAAGTTAAGTATAGAAAGCAACGAAGAACGTGTGGGATCTAAATCTTTGTAAGGAAATAATTCAGTTTCACGCACGGCACGGGTTAAAAGATTGGATTGTGATTCCACATTTCCTCGCAAATTAGAAGGAGTTTCGCGTCTGTCGCCATTTAAAATAGGATCAACAGAATACCAAGCTAACAAAGCGCGGTTTTTACCGTAATCAACATTGTTACTTAATTTAGATTCATCGAACAAAGCGGGAGTACTTGCCAAATACCATCCGTAGGGATAATGGATATCAATATTTGTTTTAGTGGATTCAAAATCATCCAAATAAGCCAATCCCTGATTACTTATAACGTTGGAATGTCCGGGAATTAATTGTGCAAATTCAGCATTTAACGCTATGCTTGAAGGCTGCGTAACATCTACAAACGGAATTTTATCGAGTGCATTTGTGAGCCATTGTGATTCTTTGCGCCAAGCTGTATTTAATCCCCAAATAGTATTTTTCAGCGGTTCACTTCCTGTATTCACTTTTTTTGTAAGCGGCATTTCAGAAAGATGCATAATGGTTCCGCCTAATGTGAAATTTTTACTGAATTCATATTCAAGATGTGTTCCTACCAACGATTTGCGCTGCATACTGAACATAGATTGATTTTCCAGCTTTACATCAATATTGGTATTGGAGCTCAAAATACTTTGATTAATGATGTTTACCGTTCCCATCGTGTAATCCACAGTGTAATCAACGCCTTCTTTCAAAACAGCTCCTCCTGCGGTTACCGTTACCGAACCGCGCGGCACGTTCATTGCATTCAGGTAAATTTCTGAACCGTTTGAAGAACCTTTATATTTTCCTACCAAACGGAATTTATTTTTTTCGCTATACTCTTGAGCTACAACTAATGTAGAATCATATAATTCTTGATAAACATATTTAGAGGCAACTACATCGTTTCCAATTTTTTTGCGTAAATGTGAACCAAAGGGTTCCAAAACAGGAAAAATGACTCTTCCGGTGGATGATTGCGCTGTATAACCCTCAATATAATCAAATTTACCATCTGGATGCGCTGTTTTTTTCACATCCAAATTATCCAAATTCATTACCCGGAGCAACAATTGATTTGAGATTTCTCCTGCCTGAAGATATTGTAATTCCGTACCGACTGAGTCGTTTTGATACATTACGTTCATTTCAAACGCTTCTTCCTGCATTTGCATAGCGCCAATGGAATATACGTTTTTCATCATCAAATCCCACGATTTGAGTTTCGGAGATTGCGTGGTAGATTTTAAAAGTTTTAATATCAAAGCGTTAGGGGCTTCAATTCCTTTATCGGTAGAAAATTCACCCACTTGATATGTTTTTCCTCCGTAAGTATATTCATACGCTACAGCCAAAACTTCATCGGGGTTTAACATAGAACGAAGAGAAATATATCCCAACGTATTATTTACAGTGTATTCAGAAGGGTCGAGACGACGTGCGCTTTCAATCTTTTCATAATCTTCGCCACCGCTCAAAGTAGGATAATTGGTAGACAAATAATCATTTGTTTGCTGAATATTTCTAATTCCATCTTCCGATTTTACTTTACCGTATAAATTGTTTGCATCGTTTTGAGGTAAAGAAGCTCCAGCTGTTTTTTGCCAAACATCGGGTTTGTCAATACTGTCGGTTTCTGCCAAATCCATAAAAGCCACTACGTTTCGGGCTTCGTCAAAATTTCCACGTTTATTTGTAACCCATACTTCTACTCGATTAATAGTAATTCCGGAAGAAATGAGCGGAAGTTTGCTCATTGCAGCTTCATAGTGGTCTCTAAAATAATGACTGAGGAAAAAATGACGGTTAGCATCGTATTGGTCGCAATTAACTTCAAACGAAGTAGTTTGCACTCCGCCTCGTGAACTTACGGTTTGTGTTTGCGATTCTTGTTGTGAAGCCAAGGCGGAAATTTTCAGTTTTCCAAATTGCAAGTCGGTTTTTATACCAAAAAGCGCCGTACTTCCCGTAATCAGAGCACTGTTCAATTGCATACTTACGTTTCCCGCCTCAATATTCTGGATAATATCGTCTTCTTTGCCTTTATAATTGAGTTTAATCATTTTTTGGTCAAAATCAAACGAAGCTTCGGTATTGTAATTCATCCCGAAATTGACTTTATCGCCTACTTTTCCTGTTACGTTGAGTTGAATTTTTTGGTCGAAATTAGGAATATTGGAGCGGCGTGCACGTTCCGTTAACGCGGGATTATTAATAAAATTGGATTTAAAGCCGAAAAGAAGTTCCGCCTGACCGCTTGTTTTCAATTGAACACCGCCGGGACCAAAAATTTTATCGGCAGGTCCAAGACTGAATTTCATATCTGTGAGCGAGAATTTATCTTCGTTATTTTTTTTATCGTTTGAGTTTAATTCTCTCCAATAGCGGTTTATTTCCTCCTGTTCCGAATATTTACGGTATTCTTCGGGAGTCATTGTGTAAGGCGTGCTTACTTCGGTATCTCCTACTTTGGTGCGAAGAATGTAATTTCCTGTTTTTACATCGTATTCTATAACGGTTTTTACATTTTCCGGATCTTTTAAGTCCATTGGATATTGTTTATCCAAATCTTCGTAAGTTGTTGTGGTTTTATTATCGACAGGGAAACGAGTTGTAGAATCTTTTTCTGCGGCAACGGTTTTATCTTGAGGAGCAGGCATTTCATGTATTTCTGTGGTTTCCATATGCTGCCCGGAACGCACAAAGCCATAGGCAGTACTTGCTGCTACGCTCAAAGCCGCTAAAACAGGTATGATTCTATTTTTTAAACTCATATATTATTGTCATCATTGATTATTTGGAAATATAAACAATGATATGGTTAGGTTCTTGAATGAAAGTTTTGTTTTTTATTCGTGAAAATTACGTTTTAATACTATTCCCTTAAAGCATTTTCAATGCTGCTTTAATCACTTGCTCCACTTTTAATTCCGGTTCTTCTTTCAAAATTTTGTCCACCACTTTTTGCGACGCTACTTGTGAATAACCAAGCATAACCAATGCTGCAAGTGTTTCTTCTCGTACGCTGTTTGATTCAAAAGACAATTTAGATGTGGCGTCCGCACTTATTCCTCCTATTTTCAAGATTTTGTCTTTCAAATCTACGATTATCCTTTGAGCAGTTTTTGCTCCGATACCTTTAATATTATTTAATGCTGCTACATTTCCCGCAGCAATCATATCCTGAATTTCTTTCACAGAATAAGACGACATTATTACTCGCGCTGTATTGGCGCCAACTCCCGATACGGAAATAAGCAGAAGAAACAAATGACGTTCTTCCTGACTTAAAAATCCGAAAAGTACGTGAGCATCTTCGCGAATTGCTTCGTAAACAAATAGTTTTACCGATTTTTCTTGTGACAGCGCCGTGTAAACAGTCAATGGAATATTAATAAAATATCCGACTCCGTTATTTTCCACCACAACATTTGCAGGAGTAAGTTCTGTAATTTCTCCCTTTATATAATCTATCATTAATTCTGCAAATAAAATGTATAATTAATACAATATAAACTGCAAATATACTTTAAGTTTATGAGTTTTCAAAAAAACAAAATTTCTTAAAAAACATACTTTGAAAAATAACGAAAGAATAAGATTATTAGTACAATGTAAGTGTTAAAAAGGGAGACAAGATATCTTTTTTTGTTGTTTAAATTTGTCAAATAATGATTCAAAATTGTGAGATCCTTTTTCTGATAGAAACCCCTTTTTCATCAATTTTTCATAAACAAAGCTCCTTTTACATTTGTTTTATATAAGTAAATAAAAAATTGTGCATCAACTGTATATAAATTAATATTGAAAAAATTATGTCAGTAAATTTAATTGAAATTTTAAAAAATGCCGTTAGTGATAAGACCATTGAAACTATCGGTAAAGAAGTAGGTTTAGAACCTGCTGCTGTAAAATCAGGGGTCAGCGCCATTGTTCCTACTTTATTGGCAGGAATTTTAGGCAAAAATACAGCGACCAGTGCAGCTCCATCTTGGATGGATTCACTTACAGGACTTATGGGAAACAAACAAGATGAAGCGGATTTGGAAGGTATGAACCTTACCGATATGCTTGGGAAAGGTAAAGATTTACTGGGAAATCTTTTTGGAAATAAAACGGAAGAGGTTTCAAGCGCCATAGCTCAAACTGCCGGAATGCAAAAAGAAAAAGCCGAAAAACTTTTATCTATGTTAACTCCTTTGGTTTTAGGATATTTAGCCAAATGGATGAAAAGTAAAAACTGGACCTTTGGTAATTTGGTTACTAATTTACTTGAAAACAAATCAAATCTTGTTGCAGCTTTGCCTACAGGACTTTCCGCAGCACATTTCTTTAATACAGACATTCCTAAAGCAGATGTGGAAACTCCAAAAATAAACGTAGAAGCTCCAAAAGTAACCGTAACGGAATCAAAAGTTACTCCTCCTATGGTTGAACCGCCAAAATCAAATAATAACTGGCTAAAATGGTTATTATGGTTATTATTACTTGGATTGATTCTTTGGATAATTCTCAGCCGAGGATGCAAAAGCTGCCAAAGAGAAAGTGTTGTTCCAACCGATTCTATAAATGTGGTCGATTCTATGAAAGCTCAAACTGACACGGTTGTACATTTTATAAAAGAAGACTCGAACAAATCCGACAATTAAGTTTATGATTTAAAACATCAAAGGAAAACTTGCTGAAAGAGTTGAATAAATGTTAGATAAAATTCCGCAGAAAATCGTTTGGGCAATTTTATTGAAGATAAAAATAAATCTGTGGATAAAACCACGCGGTTTTCTTTAGACCACCTTTATTTTAAAAGCGGAAAAAACTACGCTAAAATCGGAATCGCAAGAGAAACTGAAAAACATAATTAATGAAAAAGGTTTTCAATTTAAACGTTGAAAACCTTTTTGCTTTTTAGTAAAATTGATGAATAATTTTGCTATATGTAAATCATTCACAAAACATAAAAATAAAATCCACAAAAATTATCACTTTTCTCACATTTTTTCTTTACTTTGCATCACCACTTTACATATAAAAATTGAAAACTATGAAAATCGGAATTCTTTCGTCGGGAGGAGATTGTCCCGGAATAAACGCCACCATACGTGGCGTAGGTAAAACAGCCATCAACAAATACGGTATCGAGGTTATCGGTATCCTGAATGGATTTTCAGGATTGCTGTACAAAGATGTAATGCCGCTTACAGAATCTTCTCTTTCGGGCATTCTCACAATGGGAGGAACCATTCTTGGTACTGCGCGTGAGAAAGAATTCCGCAAAATTCTAAAATCGCCCGATAAAAATGATCAGGAACAAATTAAAACCGCTTATAAAGAACTCGGTTTGGATTGTCTTGTTTGCATTGGTGGAAACGGCACACAAAAAACAGCGTGGCAACTTTCGGAATTAGGATTAAACGTGGTTGGTATTCCAAAAACCATTGATAACGATGTATACGGAACGGATATTACTTTTGGTTTTCAAACAGCGGTAGATATTGCCACTGATGCTATTGATCGTTTGCATTCTACGGCAAGTTCTCATCAACGCGTGATGGTGATAGAATTAATGGGACATAAAGCGGGCTGGATTACACTGCACGCAGGAATGGCAGGCGGCGCCGATATTATTTTACTTCCTGAATTAGGTTACGATATGAATACTGTAGCTTTCGCTTTGAACAAACGCAAAAAAAGCGGAAAACCTTATTCTATTGTGGCTGTGGCTGAAGGAATTGAAATTCAAGGTGGTACGGAACATCATCCTGCCACGTATTTTGCTCGCAAAATTGAAGAACTCACGGGAATTGAAGCACGCGAAACAGTGTTGGGATATATTCAACGGGGAGGTTCACCTTCTGCTTACGACCGTAATTTGGGAACACTTCTCGGAGGTCACGCCGCAAAACTCATCAACAGTAAAAAATTTGGAAGAATGGTTTCGGTAAAAGGAATCAATGAAATATCCGATGTTCCTTTATCGGAAGTGGCAGGAAAACTCCGGTTGGTAACTCCTGATGATCCCTTAGTAAAACAAGGTCAACGAATGGGAATTTCATTTGGCATCTGAATTGAACTATAAAACATTTTACAAACAGAGGACGTTACATACAAAAACGTCCTCTGTTTCTTTTTAGAGGTATATTTTCAAGTATAAAACATAAAACAATAGTAATGAAAATAAAAAAACACATTCTTTTTGTCTCGATATTCCTTTTTTACTCTCTTGAACTCTATTCTCAAAATTTTATTAGTCCGTTAAATATTCCTCCACTGTTAAGCGCTAATTTTGGCGATTTACGCAACAATCATTTTCACTCAGGATTGGATTTTAAAACACAAACAGTAGTAAACAAACCTGTTTTTGCTGTCGCTGACGGTTATATTTCGCGTATTAATATTTCATCCGGCGGCTACGGATTAGCATTGTATATCGACCATCCAAACGGTTATACCACTGTTTACGGACATTTGAACAGCTTTTCTAAAAAAATTGCCGATTACGCAAAACAAAAACAATATGAAAATGAAAGTTTTGCCATCGACATACAATTACCACCGAATGAAATCCCCGTAAAAAGAGGTGAACAAATTGCGTTGAGCGGAAATACAGGAGGTTCGGGCGGTCCGCATTTACATTTTGAAGTACGCGACACCAAAACTGAGGAACCGATAGATGGAATGAACTTTATAGGAAAAATATTAACTGACACACAAGCTCCAGAGATACGTGGAATTGCGTTTTATCCTATTCAAGGAAAAAGTGTGATAAACAACGGTAGTATCCCTATTTATACTCGAATTCCCGAAAAATCAAAAACGAAAAAAATCATTACCGCCTGGGGAAAAATAGGCGTTGGAGTGAAAGCTTTTGACAGAATGAACGGGACTACAAATACGTACGGAGTGAAATATATTCGGTTATTTGTAGATGGAAGAAAAATATTTAGCAGTACAATAAATCAATTTTCTTTCGATAAAACCCGTATGATAAACTCCTTTATTGATTTTGAAGAATGGCGAAGAAATAAATCTTTTTATATGAAATCCTTTGTTGAACAAGGAAATGCACTCACTGTTTATGACAACATAAATAACGGATACATTAATATAAATGAAGAACGTAATTATCAACTGCGTTACGAGTTGGAAGATCATTATGGGAATAAAACCACGCATTCTTTTAGTATAAAAGGTCAAAAAACAACTGTTCCCACCCAAACTAACTGCGAAAATTATATGTCGCCTGTGGTGAATAACGGATTTTATTCGGCAGATTTCACATTAAATATCCCGATAGGAAATCTTTATACAGACATTTGCTATACGCATAACAAAATACAATCTCAAAAATATTATTCCGATATTCATCAAGTAAACAATAAACCAATACCGCTAAATAAGAATGGAAAAATCTGGATAAAACTGAAAAAAGATATTGGAGGAAACATTTCTCAAATGGGAATTATTTCAATTGATAAAAACGGAAAAGAAGAATGGAAAGGCGGAACATATAAGGACGGCGGCTTTGAAACCTCCATCAATGAATTAGGCGGACGCTATGCAATTGATATTGATACAATTAATCCAATCGTTGCACCTCAAAGTTCTTCGCTGTGGATACAAAAAAAACGAATTATTATTCAAGTTACGGATGATAAAAGCGGAATTACCTTTTACAGAGGAGAAATTGACGGAAAATACGCACTTTTTACTCATGATGTAAAATCAAAATTATATTTTTATGAGTTTGATGACGAAAGATTGATGAAAGGACAAAAACACACATTAAGTTTTACGGCTATGGATGCTGCAGGGAATCAGTCTGTTTATAAAAATGAGTTTTTATATTGACGAATTAAGACTTTATAAAAAAACACAAAGAGTTAGATAGTTAATTCAAAATCAACATCTTATATTATTTAGAAATTAGAACGGTTTCAACTTTAATCAATTGAAACCGTTTTTAATTATTTTTTATTCAATTTTATTTGACGCGCAAATTAATCCAACACAAGTAATTGTTCATAATCTTCAACAGTAGCTCCGTTGAGGCACGCTTCTATGATTTGTCTTCCCAACGGATTTAAATCGGGGGTAAGATATTGTTGTAATTCTTTTTTGAAAAAATCATACAATTTTTCTGCTCCCGCATCATAACCGTCGGTTCCAACCTCGTCCTGTTTGTAAACCTGAAGGAAACGAGAAGGAATTTTGGCTCCTTCAATAGTCAAATAATTTAATTCATACCCTAACAAAGGACAGCGTGCCGCTTTGTATTGGTCGCGTCTTAAGCTGATATTTCCACGGCGTGTTAAATACTCACGCATTAATAATTGAGGTTTAAATCCTACTTTCCATACTCCGATATATTGATTAGGAACAAGAGTGTAGCGAGTTTCGGGAGTTTTCATTATTTGCTCCAAAAGCATATTAGCATGATGAACCATTTTACCTGTTGCAAAGGGCCAATACGAACCAACTCCTTCAGAGTCCATTCCTGTACCGGCTGTGCTGCTAATACTCGGATTAGCATGTCCGCGCGGAGCAACAAGTCTCCACAACCAAGCCAAAGCTGGCGGCAACATATGGAATAATCCTATAATTCCATAGTTTGGATTTTCTCGGGAGCTGGGTGGAGTACGAACGCCAAAACTACGAATATCCACAGAAACGGAGTGATCAATTACATTTTCCACAATATCTCGAGGTAAAATTACGCGTGGATTAGGACAAGGTTTTCCCGGTTCATCCATTGTGTGTTCCCAAATAAGTACCGTAGAATTCGGCGTTGATTGTAAATTAAGGAACAAGAGCGAACGAGGTGGGTTTACCGTTATTTTTTCGAGTGCAGGATCGTCTCCGTATTCATTTACGCTATCCACACGAATAAACCATGAGTTTTCCGCGTCAAGTACTCTCAATTTTCCATTTGTATTCTGTAAAGTAGGATGACATAATGCCATATCATCCGTTACCGGCTTAAAAGAACAAAAAAGAGGCAAATTAATCAACCTCGTTTCTTGATTTACGGTATTTCTCCCTATTAACACTTGTCCGTTTGGCTCACGCAAAATATACTGCAACATTTCACTTTTTCCACCTCCGCTAGCTCCTTCGTGCATAAAAGTAGTAGTATTATCATAAGGACTAACCGCTTGAACAGTTGAACAGTGTGCCGTAATCCATCCTTCACGTTCTCCTTTTGTGAGCAAAGCTCCGTAAAGTCCTTTTTTAGCGCTCGGTCCCGGATACAAATTGTATGAGAATATCTCGTGCCTTTCGGGAGTTCTGTTGTGTACTACGATTTGTTTTCCGTTAAAGTGAGTATGACGGAACGTAGGAGCAACATAAATAATAGAATCGAGTGAAAAATATTCGGGAATCTCTTTTGTAGAAACAATAACTTGAAGCATAGCGAGCCCCATTGCAAAAAATCCGGCATTAGCGGGACAAATAGCAATTCCTCCTACACCAATCTTTTCACGACCGGCAAAATAAAGAAATACCGCTAAATCCTGTTTTTTCAACCATTCAAATGTTTCTTCTTTCAATGTTGAAAATTCATATCCAAATCTTTCCGTAAATTTTTCTTTATCTGTAGGTAAATTATCGGAGATTACCATCGTGTCCGGATCGCGTCTCCTCATATATGCTTCTGTATAATTAGCTGAAATTCCATTCTTTACCCTGTGAACAATCGCTTCGGTATATTCTCCTTTGCCGGGAATATCATATTTCACCTCAAAAACATTTTTATCTGCACCATTCGTTGCAGCTATTTCCAATTCATCCACATTATCATAAACCGTATAGCTTTTACAAGAATTAAGCAAAGTGCGTAATTCTTCGGGCAACGTAATATTTGCCTTTTCTAATCTGCTTATAAAATCACTCATTTTTAATCTTTATTTAAATAAGTTCTCACTCTTTTTCAAAAAAATATCGACTTTTAATAACTATTTTTCTGAAATATAAATTATCAACTTGCATTTTGCTGCAAAATTACTAATTTATTGTCATTTTCACAAAATTATATTTCAATATCTGAAATGTTTACCGAAACAGATTCTTAATTGAATACTAATAATCCGTTTCCTTCTGTTTTTTAACCAGTTCTTTAGTAGAGAGTAATCCACAAGCGGCAAAAATATCTTCGCCGCGTGAAGCACGTATGGTAACTGTCATTCCTTTCGATTTCAATTGGTTCTGGAAAGAAATAATTCCTTCTTTCGAAGTTCCTTGCAGCGGTGTATCAGGAATGGGATGAAAACGTATCAAATTAATGCGACATTTAATACCATTCAACAAACGCACCAGTTCTTTTGCATGGCGAGGCGTATCATTCACATCTTTGAACATGATATATTCAAATGAAACCCTACGTTGACGACCTAAATCCCATTTTTTAATTTCTTTTATAACTTCTGTAACGGGATAAACTTGCTGGATTGGCATAATTTCCCGCCTTTCAATATCAAACGGAGAGTGCAAACTTACTGCTAAATGCGCTGTGCTTTTTTCCAAAAAAGTTTGCATTGCAGGAATAATTCCAATGGTAGAAACCGTAATTCGTTTGGGACTCCAAGCGTAACCCCAATCGGAAGTGAGAATTTCGAGTGAATCAAGTACCGCCTGCAAATTGTCCAGCGGCTCTCCCATTCCCATATATACGATGTTGGTGAGTTTTTCAAATTCAGGTAAAGATTGAATTTGATTGACAATTTCTCCGGCGGTAAGATTTCCCTGAAAACCTTGTTTTCCCGTCATACAAAACAAACAACCCATTTTACATCCAATTTGCGTGGAGACACAAAGCGTAGCCCGTTCTTTATCAGGGATATACGCCGCTTCAATAAATTTTTGCGTTTGTGTAGGATATAAATATTTTTTTGTGCCGTCTATGGAAGTTTGCACTTTGGTATGAGGAATTAACTGCACAGTGTATTTTTCATCCAATAACTGACGAGCTTTTTTAGAAAGATTGGTCATTTCAGAAATGGAATACACGTGTTTTTTGTACAGCCAATCTGCAATTTGTGTGGCTGTAAAAGAAGGTAAATCGAGTATTTTTACTACCGATTTCAGTTGCTCCAATGTAAGTCCGAAAAGATTTTGTTTGTTTTCCATAATTCAGTACAAAGATACGGCAGAATTTTCTAAAAATACGTTTCCGAAATAATATTTTGGAAAGAAACTCCTTTTGAAATCAGCAAATCACGTACTTCAACAACCATTTCAGGGCTTCCGCAAAGATAAAATTTATTTTCAACAGGCAACTCTTCTTTTTCCTGAATCCATTTCGTAAGTCGTCCTTTGTAATATTTTGTATCTGCTTGCTGAGAACAACAACGAATGTAATTTTCTCCCAATAATTTTCCCAGCATTTCGGAGAAATAAAAATTCTCGTCAAATCTTCCGCCATGAATTACTTTTTTACCGACAACAAAACCGGAACGCAACATAGAAACAAACGGAGCGATTCCCGTCCCGGAAGCTATAAACCACGCATTTTCATCACCGCATTGGAATTTCCCAAATGGTTCGGAAACATAAATGTTATCACCCGTTTTGAGTGTTGAAAGCAACGGTGTAAGTTTTCCGTCCGGCTTTTCATCAAACAAAATATCAATATTTTCATCTTTTTCGCCACTTGCAATGCTATATAAACGTGGAGTTCCGTTTTCTTCCACATCCAATCCTACAACCTGACCTGCACGAAATTCAAAACCTCTCGGAAAAGACAACACAAATACATCTTTTGCTATTTGTTTAATACCGGACACTTTCGTTTTATGTAATATCCTTTTTTCAATCATACAAAATATCTTTTTAAGCATAGTAACAATATAACCGCTTTTAAGTTCTAATCAGAATAATGAAGGATAGAATTTCCTGAAAAAATATTTTCTATCTTTGTAAAAATATTCAAGCTTATGTCACACGAAAACGCTTCCGTAAAATCCATTGTGTTCGCTTTATTGGCAAATTTAGGAATCGCCATTACAAAAACCGTTGCAGCCGTATTAACCGCTTCGGGTGCGATGCTTGCCGAAGCCATTCACTCCTTTGCAGATTGCGGGAATCAACTTTTATTGTTTCTCGGACTTAAAAAATCAAAACAAGCGGATGACGAAAAACACCCGTTAGGACATGGGAAAGAAATTTACTTTTGGTCGTTTATTGTAGCGTTGATTTTGTTCAGTATGGGTGGAATGTTTTCCATTTATGAAGGAATTCACAAATTAAGCACACACGAAGGATTAAAAAGTCCGTTGATTGCAATTGTTGTATTGCTTGTAAGTATCGTCCTTGAAGGCGCTTCTCTTTACGGATGCATTACGCAAATCAATAAAGTAAAAAGAAAAAATGTTTCACTGCTGAAATGGGTAAAATATACCAGAAAAAGCGAGCTGATTGTGATATTAGGAGAAGATGTGGCGGCTTTATTCGGTCTTACGTTAGCTCTTATTGCTGTGATTTTAGCTTGGTACACGGGAAATCCGGTGTTTGATGCGGCAGGTAGTATTGGAATTGGCGTTCTTCTTGTAATAGTTTCTGTTTTTTTAGGTATTAAAGTAAAAGGGTTGCTTATTGGACAAAGCGCAGATGCCGAAACCCGATATGAAATAAAATCATTTTTGGAAAACAGACCTGAAATTGAAGAAATTTTGAACGTTATCACCTTGCAACTGGGGGTAGATATTATGGTAGCAATTAAGGCAAAAATGAAAGATGTTTCTTCCACCGAAAAATTGGTTCAAAATATTAATGCCTGCGAAAAAGACCTTCACAAACTAAATTCAAGTATTAAATGGGTGTTCTTTGAACCGGATATTGAAAAATAATATTGTAATCATAGCATTCTTACAACAAAAAAGCATCTCCTGTGGAAGATGCTTTTTCGTTTATTTATCTATAACTGAATGGTTACTGCTGTAAAAGTTGAATTTTAATATTTGTGTCCTTTTGAGCGTCAATTTCCATTTCTGCGTTTTTATAAGAAATCATTTCTACCGCAATATGGTGTTTGCCAAGAGCTAATGAACTCAGATTGAAATTACCATCCAAATCGGAGTAATATTTTTTCCCATCAACTAAAATAGTTGCACCAGCCAAAGTTTCATTGCTTTTTAAGTCAACAATTGTTCCGGAAATATTTACATTCTCGCTTACATTCACAATGTTGTTTGCTGTTGTTTCCTTTGATTTATTTCCTGTGTTATCATTAGTTGCAAATGCTAAAGACGAATAAATCAAAACGATTAAAAATGTACTGAATAATTTTTTCATACCTTTTTGTTATAATTTTACGGTACAAAATTCTTATTTCTAAATTACATTTTTATGACAAACAAAATACAATGTAATTAATTTGATGTTACAAAATTAATATGTTTTTTCAGATAATAATTTCCCTTTTTCATCCCACATATACCAGGTTCCGGTTTTTTTACCATCGGTGTAATGCATTTCATAACGCATTATGCCTGAATCGTCCCACACACGCCAAGTTCCGTCTTTTTTATTGTTTTTATATTGAGCTTCGGCAACCAAAAGACCGGCTTCGTTATAAGTACGCCATAATCCATGAAACTCGCCGTTATGATATGCACGAACTTCATTTGGTTTTCCATTCGGGAAATAAACAATGTAGGCGCCATCAGGTCTTCCGTCTTTTACAAACATTTCTAATTTTAAGGAACCGTTGTCAAAATATTCTTTATACTCTCCTGTGTATAATGTATTTTGTGTGGCATCGGTAAAATACACTCCATTTGTTTGAATAATAGTCGTGGGCTGGTTTTGAGCCATTGTTAAAAGTGCAAACACAGCCATCAACAACGACAATATTATCTTTTTCATAGCTATTTAAATTTTTTTAGTGAGAAATCGCTTTGTAATAATTTTGAAACAAATTTATAATATAAATGCAACATACGTGCCTAATAGTATGTAAATATCGAAAATTTAATATGTATTACAGATAGTATGATAAAAGTTATTATTCTTAAAAATGATTTTAAAAGGCATTCCAACGTATTGAAATGCCTTTCAAAATTAAAATGCATATATAGAAGAAAACTGAATGAAGCTCATTAAAATCCTGTATATCCTGTCCAAGCAAAGATACTTGTATCACAACCAGTGTTGCCAGTAGCTATAGCTGATACATTAGGGTATGTAAGATATGTTTTAGTTCCGTCTGTGTTTGTTATATAACCCGGAGTAACTTCATGACCTGTAATGGATGTTGGAATCGTTAAACCATTTGTTAAGCTAATTGAAGAATCTACAGTACCAGCTCCTTTTGAGTCACTCATATCAATCAAGTCTTGGATTGCACCCGTTCCTTTTACTAATGCATTCGTAATTGTAGCTTTTGCTCCACGACGAATTTTAATAATATCCTGCATGTATGTTGCTTGAGTTGCTGCATTATACGCTAATTTAAGATCAATAGTCATATTAGTAATAGTAAAATCTGTTTGGTTAACATCTGTTGGAGTTAATCCATCTAAGTTTCCATCAGATTCTACACCACGCGGGTCAGATTCTGTACTTGTGTAACCGCTTTCCCAAATTCCATAGCAATTTGTTAATGTGCCGCGATAACCTTGTGTATTATCAAACATATCATCATCAGGATTAACAATTAATAAGTTTGAAACATTTACGGTTCCTCCGAAAAATTCTATACCATCGTCAGCATTTTCGTACACATAAATATCGTGAATAGTTGTTCCACTTCCAACTGCATCCAACGTCAATCCGTTGTGTTCTACTTCAGCACTTGAACGTGCACCACCGTATTTAATTTCAAGATAAGTGATTGATCCTGAATTATCAGCATCGTCTGAACCACCGTAAGTATAATCAGGGTTCATTTCGCAAGTACCTGTAGCTGTAATACCTGTTTGTCCTGAAATCTTGGCTTTACCATTCAATATTAAACCTCCCCAATAACCTGCAGAAGCAGAGGCTTCATTATCAGCGGTCATAATTACAGGTTGTGAAGCAGTACCGTTTACAAAGATTTTTCCACCTTGGGCTACAATAATATAGCTTCCGTAACCTTCTGATGCTTTAATAGTAGTTCCTGCAGGAATGGTAAGACTTGCACCATTTTCCACACTAAAAGTTCCGTTGAGTTTATAAGTTACAGAAGCGTCTAAAGTTACCGCGTGATCAAGTTTTCCGGTTAGTACACCTTGTTCGATAAGAATATCGACCGAATCTTTTTGTGGATCGCTATCGTTCTTACAAGAGACAAAATTCAACGATAAAAGTGCCGTTGAAATGACTAATAAATTAAAAAATAATTTTTTCATTTTGATAAAATTTAATTGATAAATAATGTTTTTTTGTAGATAAATTTTTAATTAAAATTGATAGGTTATACCTAAACTTAAGTCCATTCCCTTTTTGTAACTGTGCAATACCTGATTCTCGTTACTGGTAGTTGCTTTACGCATTAGTTTATATTCAGGGTCGAGTATGTTTTTAGCTTTTAATTTTATTCCGAGATGTTTATTGATGTTTATACCGGAGACAAAATCCAAAGTCGGAATTCCTTTTTCTATTACATCATTATATCCTACAAATCCTAAGGAGAATATTCTATCGCTGAAGTACTTAAAGACTAATGTATTTACAATGGAGAAATCTTTATTTGAATAGTTGTGTGATAAATCAATATTTGCAAGGTAAGGCGAAGAACCTTCTAATTGTGCATATCTGGACACACTTGCAGTGGAATTTACAAACATACTTGAATTAATGTAAGAAGCATTCACACCCGCACTTAATTTATTTGTACCGTTGGATGAGGTTTTATTAATAATATTTTTTCTTACTTCTATCTCAACACCTGCTACAGAAGCATATTGCATATTATCAAAAGTATAATATCCTGCTCCATTATTTTGATACACACGCGTAATTGGTTTATCAATATATTTATAGAAAGCATTTAACGATAACAGTTCTGAAGGGCTTAAATAAAAATCCCATTTTACATCAACGTTATAATTTTCGGAAGGTTTTAATTTTGGATTTCCCTGAAACGAATAACTTAATCCAAGATATTGATAAGGCATCATTTCGATAGTTTGCGGCAATGTGTAAGTCTTACTCATTCCAAGTCGTAGCGCATTCCTATCATTAATACTGTATTTCAAATTTAATTCAGGAAGAACAAATAAATAATTTTTTGTACCGGAATTCGCTCCGTTATAACCTCCTTGTACATTAAAATCATACGGTATATAAATTTGATCGGTTCTTAAACCTATGTTGCTTGTAAATTTGTTTGAAAATTGATAATTCAAACCAACAAAACCGGCATTGATTAATTTGGTAACTTTGTATGTGCTAATTCGGGCATAACCTGCAAATTCTTTATTGTCGTAATTTTGTTGATTAAATAATTCGTCAAACTTCAAATTATCTAATGTCTGTTTTCCCGAAAGTGTAGTTATAATCATACTGTATTCATTACCACTAAAATCATCGGTAAGATATCTCCCGTTGTATCCAAAATTTATGGAAGATAAGTCATCCTTAAATTTCTCAGATAATTTATACGTAAAATCAAATTTGGCATTCAAATCATTCTCCGTTAGTTTGTTGAAGTTTCTGATATTTGCTCCATCTCCTGCTAAAGGCGAATATTCCGTTTCACTAATTCTGAATAATTTATTTACTCTTCTGTCAGGTTCTGAACCTATTGTAGAATTGTAAGATATTCCTGCGTCTAATTTGAGTTTGTTATTAATTTTAAGTTTTGAGAGCAATTGATTTGTTATTAATAAATTATCATTCGACTGTTGTCTTCTCATAAACCCGTTATACTCGTATTCTGACGGTTGGAGGCTCGATAAATATTTTGGTCCATATCCCACAAAATTTCCTATATATTGATTATTGTCATGAATAATTACTATATTATAATTAAATTCTTGTTTGTTGTTGAGTAAAAAATTGATGTTACCCAACACCATTTGATTGATGTTTTGGGTAGATTTATTTCCATTTAAGTCATCTATAACAGTTCCATCAGTGGTAGTATCATACACTTTTTCTTTTGTATATGAATATTTTGTACTGTAAGTTCCAACCAATAAAAACGAAAGTGGATTTTTATTTTCACCTAAATACAATTTTTTACCTCCTGAAATTCCATAACTATAATTTAACGGCAATGAAACAGAATGAGGGTCGAGACTATTCCCATAATTATAAACCGTTTTATAATTATTCAAAGGTTGAACACTTTTTGATGCTCCCCAATAATTAACCCCGTCCATTTTTATAAAATCGGAACCAATAGCTTTTGTATTTATTCCTGTCGATAAGTCCATATCTAATTCTTTTTCACCAATAAGTTCTTTTGACGAAACATCAATTACAGCGCCTCCAACATCTCCATAATTATTACTGGTAAAAACTTTATTTACTCCAATATTTTTTATTAAATCAGACCCAAAAAAATCGAGTGAAATATTTTTATATAATGGATCTTCCGAAGGAATTGGCAATCCATTAAGAGTGGTAAAATTGTAGCGATCGCCTAATCCGCGTACGAATACATTTTTCACACCTTCTTGCTTTGAAATTCCCGAAACTTGCGCCACAGCCGCTTCAGCATCACTTATTCCTTTGCGCGACATTTCTCTGGCTCCAACCGCCTGCGTTGCAAGTAAAGACTGCTTCTGCTCCATAAGCAAAATGTTTTCGCTTTCCCTATTCGATTTTGCAACCACTTCTACTTCATTTAAACTTATGTTTGCCGACTCCAATGATATATCTATCATTGTTTCTTTTCCGGATTCGACCAATATATTTTCTTTTGTTTGCTGTTTGTATGAAATGTAACTTACAACAATAGAATATACTCCTGGTTTTAAGTTGTTTATGGCATAATTCCCGTCAAAATCGGAGGCGGCTCCTACAGCTGTACCTTTAATTAATACGGACGCTCCAATTAACGGTTCGTTGCTATTTACATCAGTTATTTTTCCTTTTATCGCACCGGACTGAGCATAAAGAAGAGATGCCGATAACAGTAAAATTGCTGAAATAAAAGGTTTAATTAAAATAATTTCGGAAAATTGTAATCTTAAAAAGTTTTTCATCAAAAAATATATTTCGTTATTTCACGCCGCAAAATTCCTTATTTCTTATTACAAGAAAGCGACATATTGATTACAAATGCGAAACATATATTACAAAAGAATGAAATATGGAAAAGGTGAAAATTTTCTTTTCGAGGTAAAATAAGGCGGAGCTGGTTTTATATTATTTATTACAAGCCAAGTGATTTTTAATAATAATTGACAATAGAATAGCGTAATTTTGCACGTTGTTTTAACATTTTAAAATGTATGGATAAACAAGTTTTTCAAACCAACGATAAATCTCGCTGGATTACATTTAAATGGACATTACGCCTACTTGCAATTGTTGCAGGAATGCTTTTAGCCGCAGTAATACTAATGCTGATAATAGATAAAGTGCCCGCTGTCCCTTATCATCAGAATTATCAAAACATTATAACTGCCAACAAACCTTATTTGCAAGAAACAAAAATTTCAAAAGAATATAAAGGTTTTCGCAATTTTATTGAAGAAAAAGAAATTCATCAGAATTATACCAAAGAAAGAAAAGAAGCCAATTTGCGACGTAAACTACGTGAAAATGAAAACTTAAAATCGGTTTCGGAACGTATGAATAAAGATTGGCAGAAATTTCCAGCGGGAATTCGTTCTGCGTTTTATGTTGCTTGGGATCCGCAATCGCTTTTTTCTCTGAAAAGAAATATCCGAAACTTAAACCTTATCATCCCCGAATGGTTTTTTATCGATCCCAAAGGCGATTCGGTTAAATTTAATATTGATACGGTTGGTTATAAGTTTATGCGTAAAAGCGGCGTGATGATTATGCCCATTTTGAGCAACAATTATGATCGTGAATTTCATCCGGAAGGAATAGGCAGAATACTTCACAACAAACAAAAACGCACTAAACTTATTAATACGGTGTTGAATGAATGCGAAAAAAGAAATTTTGTAGGAATAAACATCGATTTGGAAGATTTAAAAGAAAACAGTGATATGTATTTAATTCAATTTTTAAAAGAAATTTCATACGCTTTTCATCAGAAAGGATTACTTGTTACACAAGACATTATGCCTGATAATTCCGATTATAACCTCAAAGAACTCTCTAAATATAACGATTATTTAATATTAATGGCTTACGATGAATATTCATCGGACAGCGATCCGGGTCCAATTAGTTCACAGCGTTGGGTGGAAGAAAATGTGGATAGATTCGCAAAAAATGTTCCCATCAATAAGATTATACTTGGTTTAGGCGCTTATGGATATGATTGGAGCGATAATGGGGAGGAAACTAAAAATCTAACCTATCAACAAGCATTATCATTAGCACACGCAAGTAGTTCGCAAATAACATTCGACAACGACACATATAATCTTTCCTTCTCATATAAAGATTTATCTAACAATCAAACCCATCGCGTGTTTTTTACTGATGCCGCTACACATTTTAATATTTTGCGTTTTGCTGCGGAATATGGTTTAGCCGGTTCTGCTCTTTGGAGGTTAGGAAGTGAAGATTACCGTATGTGGAGTTTTTATAATAAAGATGTATCTTCCATCACGCCCCAAAATTTTAATTTCAAAACATTTGAAACGGTTCGCACTTTTAATGATGTAGATTATGTTGGTGATGGTGAAGTTTTGAATGTACTTTATACGCCGCAAAAGGGAGAAATAAAACTGGAACTCGATAGCACGGAAATGCTTATTTCAGAAGAGAAGTATATGAAAATTCCAAGTTCGTATGAGGTAGAAAAATATGGAGAATCACCCGATAATTATCTCGCATTAACTTTTGATGATGGTCCGGACGCCACGTGGACTCCTCAGATTATTAACATTTTATCAAAACATCACGCTCCGGCTGCTTTTTTCGTTGTAGGCTTGCAAGGCGAAAAAAATCTGCCCATACTTAAAAGATTATACAAAGAAGGTTTTGACATTGGTAATCATACTTTTACACACGAGAATATTGCCAAAATATCGCCGGAAAGAGCAATAATTGAACTCAAACTCACTCGTTTATTGATTGAAGCCGTTACAGGACATAGCACCATTCTTTTCCGCGCCCCTTACAATGCCGATAGCGAACCTGCAACAATGGAGGAAATTATACCTGTGGCGATAGCACGCAAGGAGAATTATTTGGATATTGGGGAAAACATTGATCCTGAAGATTGGCAAGTGGGAATTAGTGCCGATACCATTTTCAATCGTGTAGTAAAAGCGGTGAATGAAAAAAGAGGAAACATTATTTTACTTCACGACGCCGGCGGAGAAACGCGAAAGGAAACAATAAAAGCAACTGAAATGATTTTGGATTATTTTCAAAAACGCGGTTATAAATTTGTTTCGCTTTCCGATTTACTACACAAAAAAAGAGCTGATTTAATGCCTGCAATTCCAAAAGGAAAAGGTTATTACATTATGCAATTCAATTTGGCGCTCGCTTCCATTGTTTATTGGTTGAGTAACTTTTTTGCCGCTTTATTTATCATTTTTATTGTATTAGGCTTGGCAAGATTAATCACTATGATTATTTTAATGATTCGGGAACGTAAACGTGAGAAAAAATTTGATTATAATGCAGTGAAAAAACTAACGGAGTTTCCCTTGGTTTCAATCATTGTGCCGGCATACAACGAAGAAGTAAACGCGGTTTCATCACTTAATAATTTATTGAAGCAAACTTATCCGAACTACAATATTGTTTTTGTAGACGATGGAAGTAAAGATGAAACTTACAAACGCGTTTCGGAAGCATTCAAAGGAAACGAAAAAATGAAAATTTACTCCAAACCAAACGGAGGAAAAGCATCGGCGTTGAACTTTGGAATTGAACACACCAATGCGGAATATGTGGTGTGCATTGATGCCGACACAAAACTATATTCAAATGTTTTGGAATTGCTTGTGAGTCATTTTATTTCTTCAGATGCAAATCCAAAACTGGCAGCCGTCGCAGGAAATGTAAAAGTGGGAAATCAGGTGAATTTGCTTACCAAATGGCAATCAATTGAATACATTACCAGTCAGAACTTTGATAGAATGGCGTATGCAAATATCAATGCAATTACGGTAGTTCCCGGTGCGATTGGCGCTTTCAGAAAATCCGCAATAGAGAAAATTGACGGTTTCACTACAGATACGCTTGCAGAAGACTGCGATTTGACAATGCGTTTATTACGCGAAGGCTACGTTGTTGCCAATGAAAATAAAGCCATTGCAGTTACCGAAGTGCCTGAAAACACCAAACAATTTATCAAACAACGCAGCCGTTGGACTTTTGGAGTAATGCAGAGTTTTTGGAAACACCGAGACACGTTGTTTAAGAAAAAATACAAAGGATTAGGACTCTGGGCAATACCGAATATGTTGCTTTTTCAGTTTATAATCCCGACTTTTTCGCCGTTGGCGGATATTTTAATGATTTTGGGACTGTTTGTTGGCAATGCGGAACGAATTTTATTTTATTACCTGATTTTTATGCTGATTGACGCCAGTGTTTCCATTGCCGCATTTATTTTTGAAAAAGAAAAACTGAAAAATCTAATTTGGTTGATTCCGCAACGATTTGTTTATAGATGGATTATGTATGTGGTACTTTTCAAAAGCTACAAAAAAGCAATTAAGGGCGAATTGCAAACATGGGGAATCTTAAAACGTACAGGAAATGTAGCAGAAGTAGTGCAATAATAATCGTATTAAAAAATTAAATGAAGCAAAGTTTTAAAAACTTTGCTTCGTTTTTTTAAAACAACCAAAAATAATTCCATTTTTTCTCTATTTTTGTAGAAATAAGAATTTTCGATCCACAAAATTCACAATTCATCCGCCATAACTTGTAACTAACATGAAAGCCCTTATCTTTGCCGCCGGACTTGGAACACGTCTGAAACCTATTACTGATAACCTTCCCAAGGCATTAGTGCCAATTAATGGAAAACCACTGTTAGAACATACTATTCTTAAATTAAAATCGGCAGGATTTAATGAAATTATCGTTAACGTGCATCATTTCCCGGATCAAGTCATTGATTTTTTGGAAAGTAAAAGCAATTTCGGCATTCATATCGAAATTTCGGATGAACGTGATAATTTGCTTGATACAGGCGGAGGAATAAAAAAAACGGCTTGGTTTTTCAATGACGGGAAACCTTTTCTTGTGCATAATGTCGATATTCTTTCCAATGTAAATTTGAAGGAATTATATGCTTTTCATTGCAAACAAGCCGATGCATTAAGTACGTTGGTTGTAAACAAGCGGGAAACTTTCCGATATTTACTTTTCAATGAAAATAATCATTTATGCGGTTGGATTAACGAAAAAACCGGAGAAACAAAACCATCAAAAGAAGTTAATCCATTAAATTACAACAAATTGGCTTATGCCGGAATTCAAGTAATTTCTCCCAGTATATTTGAGATAATGAAAAAATACGAAGAAAAATTTCCCATTATGGATTTTTATCTTCAAAATTGCCAAATACAAAAGATTGTCGGTTACATCCCTGAAAATCTGAAAATGATTGATGTAGGAAAACTCAATGCGTTGGAAGAAGCGGAAAGGTTTTTAATGAGATAATGAAAGTGCGTCTTTATATTTTCGCCCATGAAAAAGAATCTTATTTTTCTCATTTATCTATTATTGTTTTTTTCTTGTAATAAAAAAGGAACAATCGTTAAAATTGACTTAGACAAAGTAAATCAATTATTTACAGATGTATCACCTGCTGACACAAACGAATACTATACCTCTATATCTTCCGGACCAAATTTAGATTTTTATATTGGCGATAACTTAGGAAATATTTATATTATAAATGACAGTACAAATTCTACACAGTTCTTATTCAATGCATCGAAAAGCGGAAGTGCTATTTATAAAGTAGTTCAAAATTTACCGAATAATTATTATATTGGAATTAAAAACGAAGGATTGAAATTTTTCGAAGAAAACAAAAAACAAGCTAAAAAACAATATAAAATAAAAATAAAAAATACTCCTCCATTTGATGGTACTCAATATTCCGTATATGACTTCACCTTTTGCGAAGAAACCGGGAATTGGTTAGTTTGTACATCGAATGGATTCTATTCAACAAATAAGTATACCGATACTCTTGACTTAATTTATCCTGATGTCGCGACCCTTTTATCACGAAAATTAAATGATTATCCTATAAGAAACATAGTAGTCGACAAAAAAACAAAATCTTATTATATCTCCACTCCTACTGGCGTTTTGTATTATAATCCTTTACACAAAAATACTCTTTTGCTTAACACAACCAATATTGAACATGTATTTCTTGATAAAGATACATTATTTGCTCTAAGTGATGATTCCCTGTTTTCTTTTACCTTAAATAATAGAATAGCAAATCGTTTCCCTATAAACAAAAAAAGGATGTTTTTTAGGGATAATAGAAGTAATTGCTGGATTTATTCAGATAAAGAAATAATCATAAAACGGGGCTCCGACAGCATTGTCATAATGCCTTCAGTTGATGAAAAACTTAGCGAAAACCCCAGAAATTTGACCGTTTTAGATTCTAAAAATAATGCGGTATTCTTTATTTCAAAAGATAAGATATATAAAACATATTCATATAAAAATTTTTATTCTTCTCACGAACAAAACATAATTGCTTCTGCCGCATCGGATGATAAAATTTATTTTCTTAATGACGATGAGGATTTATTTGAATTAGAGATAAATAGGGTTAAGTCGCATCCTATTTTTATTGGAAAACTAAAATTAAATTCAACACAAAAGGTGCGCAATATATTTGTATCTCGGGGGCATATATATGCTGTGACTGAACAAGAAATATTTTCCCAACCAATTCCCAACAGATGGAATTTATTTAATAAAAAGGCAAAATTGATATACAAATATAAAGATAGAGACAAACTAAAAATAAAATCTGCATATTTACTTGGCTCAAATTTGATGATTGGAGGAAAATTCGGATTGTTAAAAATTAATATAAATAAAAAAGCTAACAGAAAAACGACAAATCTCGAACAAGAATACAGCGCAAAATCCACAAAGAATATCAAAATCGGAACTCGTCCCCAGCTTTTATTAAGTTCTTACAACGTTGAGTCCTTTTTTGGAAATAAAGATTTTGCATTCATTCAAACTTTGGAAGGAAAATTATTTTATTATGACGGATATCATCCGGTGAATAATATCGAAGGAAAAAAGTTTCAAACTTCCAAAAACTATATTTATGTCAACGATTCACTTTTTTATATGATAAGTAATAAAAATGTGACAAAAAAAACACTTAGCAAAGATATTTTGACTAACAATATATTAGTAAAAAATATACCCTATAACTTACCAGGCTGCATTGCTGTAGGTGATAGTTTATTGTATGTAGGAACTCAAAACGGATGTTTAAAAATTAATACAAAAGACACAAACAAAAAAGAATGGCTTCAATTTAAGTATACTTGGGGAATAAGTACAATTATTTACTATTTCTTATTGTTGTTTGCATTACCTCTATTTATTATTATTTTATTACAAAGATTTTTTCACTTTACAATTTTGCAAAAAAAATCTATTATTGTCAATGAAGAAAGCACCCATAAGCGAATCAAAAATATAGAAACGCTTTTGGAAAAATTTACTCCTGATTCTATGGAATATAATGCAACCATTGAATTAAGTAAAAAGATAAATAATAAGCAATTAGAAATAAAAAATAATCCGGACAAGATATGGGATTTACAGAAATTTTGGGATGAGATAAGTATAGAAATATCAAAACTAAACGGGAAGTATAACGAATTGTGTATTGAAGAATTAAAAGTAAATATTATTGAACAAATAAAAACATTAAAAGAAATAAAATTGAAAGAAGGATTACTTTTAATTGACCATAGTAACTATGCTCTTAGAAAAAGAAATATAACATTAGCAGAAGTAGAAAAAATAAAAAACGAAAACGAGAAGTTCATTACAAGATTTAAAAATTACAAAACAAAATACAATCAATTTCAAAAGGATATTCAGAAAATTTCTGTAAAAGAACTGACAGATTCATATATTCCTTTAAATGATATCGAAGATTACACTACACTCGCCAAACAGTCTGAGATATTGGACAAATATATCAATTTAATTGAAAAACTGAAAAGAACTTCAGTCGACACCCGAATTATAACATATATAAATGAGAAAACAAGTGAAATTACTTCAACCAATGAAATAAACGCCAATGATTTGGATTTAATCATTAAGCAATTAAATAATTCTATAAACGAATTTGTTTACAGCACATTATCCAATATCAGAAACGTCAATGAGCAAATAGAACAAAGTAAAATTTTATCACAAATAGCTTGGGTATCCAATGTAAAATATAACGAAGAAACGATTGAAAGATATAAGATACCTCAAAAAATAGAAAAATTTTTTAACTGTCTTTCTGAAAATGACAAAAAAATAATTTTAGAAATTAATAATTCAAATGATTTTCAAGGTCACATTTGTAAAATTCTTCCCGTAATTTTAGCTGTTCCCAAATTAGAAATTAAATATCTTGATAGAATTATAATTGGCGAGGGAAAAGGGTCAAAACAAAGAAAAAGTGATTTAAAAAACAACATTCTTAAATTTGGAGAAGAAAAACTGGCTCAACTTGAATCGGCAATTCTTTGGGACCGCATATATAATTTATATTTTCATTCCTCAAAAACTATTGATTAAATAGTTTTCAACCTTATATTTCCTGAAAACATGTTATTTTAAGAAAGGAGACCCGAATAGGCTCTCCTTTCTTATTTATTAAATCAATGGTAGATAAAAAGACTTTTATGATCAACAAAATGGTCATATTTTATACCCGTCTCTTTTTCACGGCTCATTTTATGACCTTTTTGCTGTTTCTGTTTACTATTTTTGAAATGGAATCGGAAACATTAACCCACTAAAAACAATACTTATGAATGCAAATTTAAGCCCATATCAAAATGAAGTTTTTTTTGAAAAAATAAAAAAAATGACTGATGAGCAAATTCTAACGGTCATTAAAAACCAAGGGGATTATAACTCCACTTTCATAGAAATGGTTAAAGAAGAAATTGGACTTCGAGGATATAATTTTTCTATTGACGAACTTAACGATATTGATTTAATTCTCATCAAGCATAAATCAACTGAAGATTTGGTTGATATCTATGTAAATCCCACTGATTTCAATAAAAAATGGGAACTATTAGCGCAACAAGAGCTATCAGCCAGAAATTATGACATTTCTGCCCTTTATATTGAGAAGCAAAATGGATTAAAGATATTAAAACAAGGAATACAAGGTTCGCATATAATTTTAGGTTACTTTTTAGCCGTATTAGGAGGCATTATTGGTCTTATTATGGCGCTAAACTATATGAATAAAAAGATTTCTACCATTAGTGGAGAAAAGTTATACAAATACAATGAAACCACACGCCAACATGGCAAGGTAATGTTGATTGTTTGGAGCATTGTTAACATTATTGTCGGAGTAAAAATTTTTTCTTAAAAAATACGGGCAATGCAAAGAGTAATAGTCATACTCATTTTATTTATTGGGCTTTCAAAAGTATCAGCCCAAACAGATAAAAATACAATTAGAAAAGTAACTTCCAATGAGATTGTTTCAATGCTAAGCTTTGAGGATATAACTTGTTTCAAAAATGTATGTAAACCCACATTACTTTTTATACACAGCCCATTTAATATGAAAAGCATTAAAATGGAATCCGAAGTAAAAAAATATGCAGCGAAACATTCAGATTTTATTTTCTTAGAATTTGAATCATCTCAAGACGATGCAGAACGAGCAATAAAAGATACAATAGGATACAAATTTTATCCATCATGCATTGCAATTAAACCGCCTAACATATATTATTCCTTTTCAGGATATTATTCCTTTAGTACATTGGAATTATTTCTGGATCAATTTTTCAAAGGAAACAATGTAGAAAGCAATACTCATATCGCTCAATTTTCTTTATTTAATCAGTCTGTCTATTATGGCAAATTTGATTATACGAAAGAAAACGGCAATGGTATCATTGTCAATCCTAACGGGGTAAAATTTATAGGGGAAATGGTAAATGGTATTGCTAAAAATGGTTCTTTTTATGAATTTCTATCTGACGATTTATTACAAATTACAATAATTAAAAATTATACAGTTATTAGCGTTTCTCCATAAATTAAGCGATAAGACTATTTTATAAAAAAGCAAAAAATTAATGTCTGTAAAGGACGGACGTAAAACAATTAACACCATGAAAAAATTATTTTTATTATTAATTATGAGTTTATTTTTCTATTTGGGTTACTCTCAAGACGACAGTTACACGGGTCTTCAACTTACTGTAGGGTACACACCAAAACAAGTTACCTCTTTAAATGATAAAGGAAACGCCGTTTCTTTTGATATTATGGGAATTGAATGGTTTAATGATTTCAACGACCCTGTTGCGTATGGACTTGGATATGGTTTGGGTATTAGAAGTTATAATAAAATAGATAATAATGCTATTCTTAATTCCGAAGATCCTTACAAACAAAGTGTGACAAGATTTGACGTACATATAGGTCCTGCTATGGCAGTAGGAGTTACGGGAGTCGCATTATTGTTGTCGCCCCAATTTGGTCTTTGGTATGCAGGGATGAGTAACGATGGACCGAAGATTAATTTCACCACCACATTAAGTGCTGATTTGGTTTTTGGAATTATTTCTGTGGGAATATCATACTCTGCGCTAAGTAGAAGATTAGTTTCTACAAATTGGAGCATTTATAACCCTGAGAACTCTTATATTTTAATTAAACCGGCATTAGAATTTAGAGCAGGAATTGCTATTTAACTAATTTAGTAAATTTTCTATCTGACATAATCAGGTAGAAAATTTACTAAAATCAAAAAACTTATTATGAAACTATTTTTTATTATTATACTTGCTGTTTATGTAATAACAATCATTGTTGATGTTTTTGTTACAATTAGACAAAAAAATAAATTTATTGAAATTGTTTATAGAGCCATTCTCGTTTACCCCATCATTATTTCTTTTTTATCATTAATTATATTTATTCAGTTAATGCAACCGCGTATTTACAAAAAAGACAAATTTTACGGAATTAGGACCTCCTTTGCCTATATAACTCCACCTGAGTATCTTTCAATAAAAAAAACAGAAAAAATTACACATTATAAATATGAACGCTCCGAAGACTGGGAGGGAATTGTTCCGGTACGTTCAAATGTTTTTCTTCTGCAAGATATTAATCATAAAATGGGAGTAAGCAACGGCTATAATATTATAAAAGGCGATTCTATAAAATTCACTACAAAAAAAATCAACATCCAGAATAAAGAGTATCCTATAGATATAGTTATAGTATACAAAGGAGATAGAAGAGATACTGTAACTTTTAATCGTAATAAAGAATTACCAAACAAAATTGATACTATTGATACATATAGCTTTTTTACTTTTGATCCTTAATATTCATATTTCAAAC
Organism: uncultured Paludibacter sp.; assembly: GCA_900498215.1. Lineage (GTDB taxonomy): Bacteria > Bacteroidota > Bacteroidia > Bacteroidales > Paludibacteraceae > UPXZ01. The sequence goes on from LR026962.1 coordinate 1,361,783, forward strand.
GAAAACACTTATTTTTGTGTATCCTTATTTTTCAAGAAAGAAATATATGTTAAAAGATAAAACACATATTATTATTACATCTTTTCTCATTTTAATGAGCGTATTTTTCATTTTATTGGCGGACATTTTCCTAAATTCAAAAATTCTAAATAACTACCCTTTAGTTCTTTACTTATTTATTTTAGGAATGTGGTGGAATGGCGATAAATATGCAAAACTTATTTTAAGATTTACTTTTATAATCTTATCATTAATTGCATTATTTTTATACTTTGATGTTCTCAATTTCCCTTTGGAAAGATTAAACACTTTCAAAAATCGATTCTTTTTTTTCTTTGGGCATCAAACATTCACTCTTATCTTTTATTTTATTTTAATATATACCTTTTGTTTATTCATTGTAAATCCTACATATAAAAATAAATTCTCTGCTAAAACAATAAAACACATTGCACAAGGCGTGATTACCTGTATGTGGATTTTTACAGGGTTAATAATTTTAGAGCAAACTTATTTTTTTATAAATCATAATGTTGACAGAGTAGTTTTTACAAACTGGCTAAAAGATCAAAAATTATTTATTTTACGTGATTTTATGTATGGTGGAATGAAATATCTTTTAAATTTTACGGACACAGTTTTCAAAATACTTCTATTTATTTTCATTCTTTCTACTCGAATTTTTATTAAAAATACTCTACAAAAAACTTTTAAAGGGATACATAGCAAAATAATCTTAATTATTTGCTTGATTGGAATATTTGCCTCCGCAATTAACCATTACATAACCAATTTCATTTTCGAGATGAGCGTAATTATTATTTATTATCAAACATTAAATAATACTTTTCGGGAAACTGATAGTTTTCTAATGGACAAATTAAGTTTTTATACTAACTATTCGGACAGAAAAATACTAAAATTTTGGTTAGGAGCTATTATTCTTATACCTTCTATAAATTTCATTTATTCAATTGCTTCTTTATCATACAGCAATTTTTATGTATTTGCAAGAATTCTTTCCATCATAACTTTTGCTGTATTTACTACAATTGTGATAAATATATATTTGAAAAAACTTGAACTAGTTTTGAATAGCAAAAATGAAAAGTAAAGCGATTTGAAAACATTTGCATATTTGCACATTATTTTGTATCTTTGCGTGCTTTTTTGCAAGAGAAAGTGTGATGGGAAATTAAGCGACTAATCACTTAAAAAACAAACGCTTAAATTTTGAGTAACACAAACTATTTTATTAAAAACGAATGAAAACTTTTGATTTAAAAGGCGAAGCTCGCCAAGAATTAGGTAAAAAAGCTACCAAAGCAGTAAGAAACGAAGATGCTGTACCGTGCGTACTTTACGGAGGAAAAGAAAACGTACACTTTACAGCTACAGAAAGCGATTTACGTAAACTTATTTACAGTCCTGATGTATTTGTAGTAAACCTAACTGTAGGTAAAACCGCTACAAAAGCCATTATGAAAGACCTTCAATTTCATCCTGTAACAGACAAAGTATTACACATCGATTTTCTGGAAGTAAGCGATAAAAAACCGGTAGTAGTTGAAATCCCAGTAAAATTATCAGGACTGGCTGAAGGTGTGAAAGCCGGTGGTAAATTGAGTTTGGAAATGCGTAAATTAAAAGTAAAAGGTATTTACACTAATATTCCTGAAATAATCGAAATTGATGTAACAAATCTTTCTCTCGGAAAATCTATTCAAGTAGGAAAAGTCCAACTTAAAGATCTTGAATTATTAAATGCTAAAAATGCTGTTGTAGCACAAGTGAAATTGACACGCGCCGCTCGTGGAGCTGCCGCTACTGCAGGAAAATAAAAACCTGAATGAAGTATTTAATAGTGGGACTGGGTAATATTGGTTCTGAATACAGTAATACCCGCCACAACATAGGATTTACAATATTGGACGCTTTCGCACAGGCGTCCAATGTTTTTTTTACAGAAAACCGATACGGCTCTACCGCTGAAGTGAAACTGAAAGGACGTACTTTGCTTTTACTTAAACCATCTACATTTATGAATTTAAGTGGAAATGCCCTCCGCTATTGGATGCAAAAAGAAAACATTCCCATAGAAAACGTGTTAGTTGTTGTAGATGATATTGCTCTACCTTTCGGAACATTACGTTTAAAACCTCAAGGTTCCGATGCCGGACATAATGGATTGAAAAACATTCAAGATATTTTAGGACATAGCAATTATGCTCGATTACGTTTTGGCATTGGAAATGGTTTCCCACGAGGAAGACAAGTGGAGTACGTATTAAGTAAGTGGACAGATGAAGAAACCGAAAAACTTCCTGAAAGGTCTGAAAAAGCAGCTGAAATTATAAAAAGTTTTTGCCTCGCAGGAACACAACTAACAATGAATCAATACAATAATAAATAATTTTACGATTATGAAAAAGCTATTGCTTATTTTAAGTTGGAGTTTAATTATTTTTCCTCTTTTTTCACAAAAGGAATTCTCTTTGGTTTTAGGTGGAGGCTTAAATAAAATGTCGGGGGATATTGGTGGTGATAATTTTAAAAGCTTGCTTAAAAATGATTTGGGAGGTGGTTTTTCTTTAGGGCTTAGATATACGTTACCTTCTCACCTCGGATTCAGAATTTTTGGTGATTATTCAAAGTATAATGGTAAAGACAATAAGTTATACAACGGAGAAAGAATTCTTTCTTTTAAATCGAATGTAGCAAGTTTTGGAGGTCAATTAGAATATATCATTTTGGGAAATTCTTATATCGAGAATAGCAAACCTCATTCTTTATATTTATTTGGTGGAGGAAATGCGGCATTTTCAAAGGCGGTTTTAGACGACCAAACAAAAGTTAACGAAAATGCAGGCGCATTATTTTTAGGCGCGGGATATCAATATCGTTTATGTAAAGCAATGAGCTTGGGCGCAGAAGCCAAACAAATTTTATTTCTTTCAGATAAAATAGATGGATTCTATAAAAACGTAGCCGGCAACCAAAATCAAGATACAGCATTTGACTTCAAAATAACTCTTTCCTACTTCTTTCCTCAGGTAAATCTTTCTGGAGGAAAATGGGAAATAAATAACTAAATTTGATATGGAAGTACGTATTGATAAATGGCTGTGGGCGGTACGATTGTTTAAGACACGAAGTTTAGCAACCGAAGCTTGTAAAAAAGGCAAAATATTTATCAATAATACTCCTGCAAAACCTTCACGAACTATCAAAGTTGGCGACATTATCGGCATAAAACAGAATCCTGTACTTTATTCTTTCAAAGTGCTGGCTTTGCTTCAAAATCGCATTAACGCCAAACTTGTGCCTGATTTTAGAGAAGACGTTACTACACCCGACCAGCTTGAATTAATTGAATTGGGGAAAATTGCTGCAAAATCAGGCAGAGAACGCGGTACAGGACGTCCTACAAAAAAAGAACGCCGCGATTTAGACGATTTTTTTGAACCGTTTTTCATTGATGAAGATGACGATTAATTTCTCATCTGATATCTGTTGTCCAAAATCTAAAAATCTAAAATATGTTTATAGCACAAAAACTACGCAAAGAAAATATCACCGAATATCTGCTTTATATGTGGCAGATTGAAGATTTAATTCGTGCATTTAATTTAGATATTGAATTGATTAACAAACAAATAATCGAACCTTATCCTGTTTCTGTCGATGAAAAAAAGACGTTGTATGAGTGGTACGAAAGTTTAATTGATATGATGCGGATGGAACACGTACAGAAAGAAGGACATCTTCAAATCAATAAAAATACGATTGTACAATTGGACGAATTACACGGTTTACTTCTTAAATCCGGTATTGACGCAGCGTATAGCGCAAAATTCTATCACATTCTCCCTTTAATAAGCCAACTCCGTAATCAACAAGAAAATCCTCATTTAAGTGATATCGAAATTTGTTTCAATTTTCAATACGCAATTATGATTTTGCGAATGAAAAAAACAGAAATCACATCTGAAACTCAAAAAGCACAAGCTGAAACAGCAAAATATCTTATCTTACTTGCAAAGAACTACACCAAATACCAAAACGGTGATTTAAGATTTGATGAGGATTAATTCTTGCGTGTACGAAATTTAATTGTATTTTTGTATATTCATACTTCATAACTTACGCTTCATAATTCGTAATTCATAATTCATAATTATATGAAAGGCATTATTCTTGCGGGTGGTTCAGGAACTCGATTGTATCCGGCAACAAAAAGTATATCAAAACAAATCATTCCGGTATATGATAAACCAATGATTTATTATCCCTTATCAATACTGATGTTAGCCGGCATTAAAGATATACTTATTATTTCAACTCCCCAGGATATACACTTATATGAAAACTTGCTTGGTAACGGAAGCGATTTGGGAATAAAATTGGAATATGCAATTCAACCTTCACCCGATGGACTTGCTCAGGCATTTATTATAGGTGAAGATTTCATCGGAAACGATAATGTTTGTATGATTTTGGGAGATAATATTTTCTACGGATTTGATTTTTCACGCACACTCCGCGAAGCTGCAAAATTAGAAAATGGCGCTATTGTTTTCGGATATTACGTAAACGACCCAGAACGATACGGTGTAGCGGAATTTGATGCCAATGGGAAAGTATTGAGTTTAGAGGAAAAACCGACGCAACCAAAATCAAATTATGCAGTTACTGGACTTTATTTTTACAGCAACGATGTAGTAAAAAAATCCAAAGGATTAAAACCTTCAAAACGCGGAGAATTGGAAATAACCGATTTAAATAGACTATATTTGGAAGAAGGAAGATTGAGTTTGAAAATGATGGGACGCGGAATGGCTTGGCTTGACACGGGTACTCACGATAGTTTGCTTGAAGCGTCTAATTTCATTGCAACCATCGAAAACCGTCAAGGATTAAAAGTCGCTTGTTTGGAAGAAATTGCATACCGCTATGGTTATATTTCAAAAGAAAAATTACTGGAATTAGCCGAAACGCTGAAAAAAAACAACTACGGGCAATATTTAATTAAGATTGCGAACGAGAAAGTTTGATATATAATAAATGCCTGTAGAGACGATGTACACACCGTCTCTAAAAACGATAAAAAACGATGGAAATAATAAAAACACCGATAGAAGATTTAATTATTATAAAACCACGTGTGTTTGCCGACGCACGCGGATATTTTTACGAAACATACAATCAAAAAAACTATCAGGAAGCTGGAATAAAACAAAACTTCTGCCAGGATAATCAATCCAAATCGAGTTATGGTGTTATTCGCGGATTGCATTATCAGCTTCTTCCTCACAGTCAGGCAAAGTTAGTTTCAGTTGTAGTGGGCTCAGTTTGGGATGTGGCAGTAGATTTACGTAAAAATTCTCCGACTTTCGGACAATGGTACGGCGTGGAATTAACCGCAGAAAATCACCTGCAATTTCTTATTCCTCAAGGGTTTGCGCACGGATTTTCGGTACTAAGTGAAACTGCTGTTTTTTCTTATAAATGTGATGATTTTTATAATCCTTCACTGGAAAGAGGTATAATTTATAACGACCCCACTTTGAATATTGATTGGAAAATTCCGGCAGAAAAAGCGGTTGTTTCGGAAAAAGACCTCAAACATCCGATATTCAAAGACGCAGAAATAAACTTTTAGTCAGCGAAGATTAATCACTCAATTGCTCAAAGCTATGAAAATATTAATCACCGGTTCAAACGGACAACTTGGAAACGAAATTAGGGTTATATCCGCAAATTATCCGCAACATCAATTCTTTTTTACTGATGTGGCAGAATTGGATATTTGTGATAAATCTGCCATCAAAAATTTTATTTCCGAAAATAAAATAGAAGCAATTATCAATTGCGCTGCGTATACAGCAGTTGATAAAGCCGAAGATGACGTAGAATTATGTTACAAAATCAACCGGGATGCTGTGAAAAATTTGGGAGAAACCGCTCAAGAATTTGGTTTAAAAATAATTCACGTTTCTACCGATTATGTTTTTGACGGCACCAATCACATTCCTTATACAGAAGAAATGGAAGTAAAACCTCTTGGCGTTTACGGTAAATCAAAACAGGAAGGGGAAAAAGTATTGCAGGAAAGTTGTGCCGATGCTGTGATTGTACGTACTTCGTGGCTATATTCTTCGTTTGGAAATAATTTTGTAAAAACAATGCTTAAACTCGGTCGTGAACGGGATGAACTGAATGTAATTTTCGATCAAATCGGAACACCGACTTATGCACAAGATTTAGCAGATGCGCTTTTGAAAATCATTTCATCAGAAAAAATAATCCCGGGAATTTATCATTTTTCGAACGAAGGTGTTTGCAGCTGGTACGATTTTACAAAATCAATTCATAAAATTGCGGGAATCTCTTGCAATGTAAATCCAATAGAATCAAAGGATTATCCGGCTAAAGTTACCCGTCCTCATTACAGCGTTTTGAACAAAGCAAAAATCAAAAGAATTTATGGAATTAAAATTCCGCATTGGGAAGAAAGTTTAAAGAAATGTGTTGAACTGTTGAAATAAGTTCTTATTTGGAATTCAGCTTCACAATAGCGTCAATACCGTTACTTATCGGAGAACTTGTTAACTGCAAAAACAAAAATTTGAAAAGTTCATATTCCAATCTTACTTCATATTCGTTAAGGTTATCATCTTTATAATTTCCAAACCGCCGTTCGTAACTCATAAAAAGTTTGTTTGTAATGTATTTTCCAACTACAAACGATGCCTGATCAAAGCTTCCGGAAGTTTTAAATTCAATGTAATCGACACTTAAAGTATTCCCAAGCAATTTTGTAAGTTGAGAGGATATTAAGGAAGCAGCAGCTGTTCCTGCCACTCCTTGCGCCGTAATGCTGCTGCCGGTACTTAGTTGTTGTTGCGAAGTGAGATTATCCATACTTGTACCAAACAAAATATAAGAAACGGCATCGCCTTCACTTAAAGTTTCCCCGTCAAGAGTAAAATCTAACTCCGGTTTTTGCAATGTTCCGGTTGCTAGAATGCGTAAATCGCGTTGAGCTTTATCTTGTGTACGTAATGTATAAGACGCATCAATATTAAGAGTCGGATTGATTTCTTTTCCGCCTTCAAAAGCCAAACTTCCACTTTTAACTACAAATGTCTTCCCCAATAATTCATATTGTCCACGAACAACATCTACCGTTCCAAACAATTCAAAATAATCCCTATATTTATATACATCCAAATCCCCCATTAATTCTATCCGAAGTTGTTCATTTTTTATCCATGTATTCCGAGGAATATTCAGTTTTAATTTTCCTTGAAGCGATTTGAAAAGGTTAAAACTTATTTCGTCTTTAGCTTGGACGCTATCATACGGTAATGTAAAAATAACAGAATCAGGTCTTATATGCATATTTTCCAATTCTGAAACCAAAACAGGCTTTGAAATTTCGGGTGCAGAAGTTTTTCCAAACAAATTCATTACAGCAGGTATGTAAAACAGCGATTGCAACATTTTAATATTACCGTCAAAAACCAAACTATCGCGTACGCCTTGCAGCTTAAGATCGCCTGACATTTCCGCATTAAATAATCTATGGTCAAAAGGATTAAAATTACGGAATTTCACATTGATTTTTGAATCCTTGAAATTGCCCAAATAAAACTGTGACTTAAATCCGGCATTTCCTTTAGCTGACATATAACCGTCTTTGCTGCGTATATAGAAAGTGTCTACACCAATTTTATCTGTTTGAATATTTATATTTGCCAGCATAGTGCGGTAATCTATACCGTATTTTTTCCACTTCAACGCTCCTTCGGTTAAGCGAAATTCTCCTGTAGGATTAGGATTTTCCAATGTTCCTTCTACTAAAACATCGCCGTCTAAGGAACCTTTTACTTCATCAATAGGTTGAAATAATTTGACAATCTCTAACGGGAATTTTTCCACTTTTAATTGCGCGACAAGAGATTTATTTTTTTCAACATTAAATTTCATACTATCCAATCTCATTTCAAATGGAAGTGTCCCGTCTACTTTCAATTTGCCGCTATCTTGCGACACAATATCTGATTTTATTCCTAATTTATTCGCATTATAATTCAAAGAGCCATCAAAATAGGGAAAACTATAATCGCTTAAGGTTGTGTTTTTTATATTATAATTAGCTGTAAGCAAAGGATTTATAGCAGTTCCTTTCAACGTCATATCCAAATAAAGATTACCGTTTATTTTATAATTGATATTAAGCATATCCATTATTTTATGCAAATCAATGTTTTGAAGTTGAATTTTCATATCCTGATTTCCAGATTTGCTAATCGTGCCATCGGCATAAATCACCTGAATACTATCGCCATCGGTGGAAATGAGTTTCATATCTTGTACAACGTATTCATTTTTGCCTATTTTTATATATGCTTGCGGAGAGGCTAATTTCCATTCATTATTTTTATAATTTAACATAAAATCAGATAATCCGACATTGGTTTCGTCTCCTAATTCGAGCGAACTTGTCAATTTTGTTTCAATTTCGGTACCATCTGCATTTAATTGTAAATCGGTAGCATTATTTTTCGATTTCGCGCTCAAATTTATGCTGTTAAAAGTGTAATTCCCGGTTTTGAAATTTTTTACATTGATATTTCCATCCAACGTTTTCTTTTTAGCCATTAAATTTGTAGCCGCATTTCCTTTCAGGTTTTCAAAATATAAATTATTATACTTTGTCGTATCGAAATCAAACACTACATCAGCGTACAATTCTTTTGGATGTCCGATAACGTGTGCATCAACGCTTCCTCCTTGTGTTTCAAAGTTTTCAAGGTTAGCTAATTGAGATATTTCCGTACCGTCTTTTATTTTTGCTTTGACATTTAAATCCGAATTTCCCTTCATACTGTAAACTCCCGAGGCAAACATATCCAAAGTTGAAGTTTTAACTGACAACTCTTTAATATTTACCTGATTATTTGCAAAAGTGAATTTCGTATGTAAATCGTCGATATTAACACCCTTTGCCGAGGAACTATCAAGTTTCATGTTTGCGTTCACATGCATTTTTTCCGGATCAAAGCCAACGCCATCGAAGGTTGCCACTAAATTTATATTGGAATTAAAACTGGTATCATTTAATACTTTTGCTAAATTTAAACATTGAGTTTGTAAATCAAGCGTGTAAGAAGGATTATTTGAGAAAATCTTCTTAACGTTTGGCGCTATTTTTATTGTTCCAAAATTTCCAAATCCATTTAATTGCCCGGTTAAATTTTGTTCCGCAAGTTTTATATTTACGTTTAATGTGTTGAATGTTTGTTGATATACTGTTGTGTTTGTAAAATTTCCTTTTACTGTGGTTCTCATTGTTTGAGGATTAATTCCAACACCGTAAACGTTTCCCTCAAAATTGATGTTTGAATTTAATTGTTTGTTGTTCATCAATTTGGCTAAGTTTAAACGTTGTGTATAAACGTTTAAATTATATTTCGGATTTTTTTCAAATATCTCATCTAAAACAGGCTTTATATTTACTTTCCCAAAGTTGCCTGAAGCATTCAAATAACCTGTAACTCTTTGTTTAATCAATGTTATATCGAAAGTTGCTAAATCCAGCCGGTTATTTAAAACAATTGATTTATTTAAATCTCCTTCGATGTTGGCTAACAGCGTTTTAGGCTCAACACCTTCACCTTTAGCTTTCAAACTTCCCGTAAGAATATATTTCATTTGCGAGTTATTTAACCAGTCCCGCAAATCAATATTTTCAAAATCTCCATCTAAATTATAGGTAACAATTACATCGTTCTTTTTGAAGTATTTCTGCAATATATTTTTCGCATTGAAAGTCGCTTCCAGTTTCTGGACTTTATCTTTTACATTCAGCTTAAAATGTACGATGGTGTCGGCTTGCGCGTTCATTGTAATTTCCGGATGTAACTTCAATTCCACATCTGGGAAAAAACATTTTATTTCTTCCAAATGCAACGGCGCAGTTTTTATACTTAAAACCGATTTTGAATTAAAATTCGGAACATATTCAATATCAGCTTTTATTTCATTTAAAGCTGTTTTTAATCGAAATTTTTCTATACTGATAGAATTTGTATCTCGAGTCGCAGAAAAAGTGAGTTTATTTAAAACAAAATCCGGTTCTTTTGTTACAAAGTGCATATTTTTTAAGTCCAACTTTTGTTTCTTATTGGAATAAATTGCCGAAATATCTGTAAAAAAATGGTTTACTCGTTTTGGAATTTGTTTAATAATCGAAGAAATTATGATTGTTCCATCATTTATTTTTACACTTTTAGCATTAATAATCATATTAAAAGAAGAAGGAGCTGTGTCTTTTTTCTCCGAAGGTCTTACAATTTTCATTATATTCCACGTAGAATCAGAATACTGTTTTAAAGAAAAATACGGTTTTTCCAACTCCACAGAATTTATCTTTATTGTCCCTCCTAATAAAGATAAAAGATTGTATCTCAAACGTATAATCGGGATAAAAGTTATCGTATCAGATTTGTTTTTTTCTTTTAATAAAATATCTTTGACATAAATATGGGTAAAAAAATCTCCCTCAATTCTTCCAATTTTTGAATCGGCAATCAATATTTTATTCAATTGGCTTTGAGCGACCTGGGCAATTTTATTTTTCACTGCTCGCGTTTGCAAAGCAACGCCTGCTGCTATCATCAAAATAAAAATTCCGATAATAAACCACATTAAAATTCGTAATATGATTTTTAATACTTTCATTTACTAAAATGCTTGTCCTACATTTATGAAAAATTGAGGTGTTTTTTTCGTATTTCTAATAGGCATTCCTAAATCCAAACGAATTGGACCAATTGGCGTTTCAAATCTAACCCCAACGCCTGCCGCATAAGCCAGGTCATTGAACCTATAATAATAAGATTGCTCCCAAACATTTCCTGCATCTAAAAAAACAGCTCCGTCAATAATCCAAAACAATGGACGACGAATTTCTGCACTCATTTCTACAATGCTTTTTCCTCCTTTGGGTTTACCGTTTTCTTCCCATAAAGGACCCAGCATTGAACGCCCCCAACCACGTATGGAGTTACTTCCTCCTGAATAAAAACGGTCTTCAACCGGTACAAATCCATCCGTGTCTTTTGAATGAATTCCGCCAATCATTCCACGTAAAGCTAATACAAAGGAATTTCCCAAGTATTGATATTTTCGAGCATCCAACCACAATTTGGTATAACTAAAATCACCTCCGAAGAAATATCCGTTAAATTTAGCTCCAATTCCTAAAGATACGCCTTTTCTGGGAGAAAATTGAGGATAAGCCGTAGTATAGCTGAAAGCCCCCATTAAACCCGACTTATTATATAAAAATTTCTGAGTATAATCTATGGCAGGAATATCTGTAACGGTATCATTTAGATTTTGCCAAACACGCTCGTAATAATAAGTAAGAGTAGCATTTAAACGTTCGTTAAATTTATAATTCAAGGGAGTTGTTATACCTAAAGTTTTTGTATCATACGCGGGCTCTATTTGCCGTCGAAAATATGGACTAATTGTAAGCGAGAGTTGTTTGTGGAAGAAACGCGGCTCAATAAAACTTAAGCTGACATTATAAGGTTCTATGGCAGAATGTTTTACGTAAAAAACCAGTCGTCTTGCATTGCCAAAAAAACTTCGATAAGTTGCGCGTGCATAAGTCCTAAACTTTTCTTCCGTACCATAACCTACACCAAATTCAGTGCTTAAGCGTGGNTGTTCTGTAATTGAAATATTGACAGGAATAATTGAATCTTTCGTTTCTTCATTAGTTTCCGGAACAATGGAAACAATTCTAAACAACTGTAAATCATACAGTAAACGACGGCTGTCATCAAATTTCTTTTCATTGAAATATTCTCCTTTTTTATAAGCAAGTTGTTTTTTTATAAAAGCAGAACTTACATATTTATTCCCCGCAATAAGCGTAGTGTCAATTATAGTTTTGGGACCGGGATTTATTTTATATTGAACATCTGTTTTCTGCTCTTCAAGATGAAGTTCTAAATCGTAATGCGTTTGTGTATAAGCAAATCCGCTACGCCTAAAATGAGAATTGATTTTATTCATATCTGAAGACAACTTATCATCGGTAAATCGTTTTTTTTCTTTTAGTTCCATTCTTTTACGAATTCTTTTTAAAATGGAATCTTTATCAATTTTAAGTGACGATGAAAGTATTTTGAAAGAAACGCTATCAACCAATACAGGATTTTTTTCTTGTATGTCAAATGTAAGATTTACGCTATGGTTTTTATCGTCCAATTCGGGTGGTAACAATTTTAATTGTACATATAAAAAACCTTGCGATTGATAAAAGCGGATTAAACGTTCCACATCAGATTGTATAAGTATTTCATTATAAAAAGAAGGTTCTTTGCGTTTTAATAAGCGTTCTAAAAAATTAATTTCGTGGATGGAAATATTTTTCATCAATTCTTTTTTATTAAATGTTTTATTTCCTTCAAATTTAATTTTGTGAATTTCATAATTTATTTGGCAATGAACAGGTAAAAAAAATAAAGAGAAAAATGCTGTCAACAAGACAAATAATTCTTTGTTATATTTTCGTTTAATTACCGGCATTATTTTTATTTTATAAGAATTATAATGAAACTATTGTTATTTACTGAATTATAAACATTTAAACGCGTTCTACGTTAATATTGTTAAACATAAAAGAATATTTAACCAAATGGAGGCACAAAAAAATAAAATAACACTGAAATCGATATGGAAGGTGTTAAAAACTGCTTTTAAAGGATTTGTTGATGATAAGGTAACAAAGCTGAGTGCAGCTCTTTCTTACGCGACAATTTTTTCTATAGCTCCCTTTTTTGTAATACTCATTACCATTGGTAGTTATTTTTTTGGAAGAGAAGCCGTGGAAGGACAATTATACTCCAAAATTGAAGGTTTTGTCGGAACTCAACTTGCAGAAAATATACAAAGTATTATCCAAAATGCAACTATCTCTACTAAAAGTTTCTGGTCAACAGCTTCTGGAATTTTGGTAGTTCTTGTAGGCGCCACCACGGTATTTAGTGAAATTCAAGATTCATTAAATATTATCTGGGGCATTAAACCCAAACCTAAAAAGGGTTGGTTGTTGATGATAAGAAATCGACTCCTTTCCTTTTCATTGATTTTAAGCATAGGGTTTGTATTATTAGTTTCATTTTTAATTAGTTACATCTTTCAATTATTAAATGAAAGATTAATTTTTTATTATCCTGATGTTGCAGTAATTATTTTTTCCGCCATCACTTTTTTATTAAATGCAATTATTACTTGTTTTCTTTTTGGGCTTATTTTCAAAATGCTACCTGATGCTAAAATCAAATTGAAAGATGTAATGGTGGGCGCCATAGTAACCACTATTCTCTTTTTAATCGGACAGAAGTTGATTTCAATTTATATGAGTTACAGTAATCCCGGAAGCGTTTATGGAGCCGCCGCTTTTGTAATTCTAATTATGCTTTGGGTATATTATTCCTCTATCATACTTTATTTTGGAGCTGAATTTACCAAATCATGGGCTGTAGAACTCGGAAATAATATTTATCCTGATGAGTATGCCGTTTCTACTAAAATAATTGAAGTACAAAAAGAAAATATAAAGCCGTTAGAATCACTCAATAAAACTGAAATTGACACCACCACTACTGAAGGCAAGAAAGAAGCTACTCAAAACAGTATTAAAGAAAAAGCAAACGAACATATAACTTTAGACGATGAGAAGACATTATCCCGTTCGGAAAAACAATGAAAATCCGAACAACGTTTTCCTTAAAATGCATCCGTTGGCAAGGTTTTTTATAAGTATAACCATTGCTTTGACATTGCTTTTTATTTTTTCAGAATTAAATATTCTTTTGCGTATTCTTTTTGCTTGGACAGCCTTTTCATTAACTTTTCTTGTGTTAGGTTGGATTGTTATTTTTACACGTACAGTGGAACAAATTAAGAAAAAAGCAACTGAAGACGATGGAAGCACCGTTTTTGTGTTTTTTATGGTTGTAATTTCGTCCTTTGCAGGTTTGCTTACAGTGCTCTTATTAATGATTTCACAAAATACAGACATTAAAAACAGTGTATGGTTTCTACCTCTCACCATTGCAGGAATACTCCTTTCGTGGATTATGATTCATACCATTTATATTTTTCATTATGCGCACGAGTATTACGATGCCGATGATGGAAAAGGAAATCGTGTTTTTGGCGGCTTGGAATTTCCCAATGAAAAGAGTCCGGATTATTTGGATTTTGCTTATTTTTCATTTGTTATGGGTTGTACGTTTCAGGTTTCCGATGTGGAAATATCTTCTCGTCGTATCCGTCGTATTGCTATGGTTCATGGGATACTTTCTTTTATTTTGAACACTTTTGTAGTAGCTTTAACTATTAATTTGATTGCCGGATTGGGGAAATAAAATCAAAAAGCGGTTTCAAAAAATATGAAACCGCTTTTCTTAAAAAAACTAACTCGAAAAACATTTATTAAGAAAAATGAATTTACATATCACTAATAACTAATTAATTCCATTTTCATTTTGCCTACTTTCATTTTAGCGTCCACCAATACAGGCAATCGTCTACTGTCCGCGGAAATCCACATGGTTGCAGGATATTGGTCTTTAAAAACTTTTCCGGTTGGCAATTGCGGCTTGAAAGAATAACATTCAACTTGACCCATTTTTTTAGTTTTTATTTTTTCTATCCCGTTATAAATAATTTTGAAATCAGCGGCTTTATCTGAAGAGAAGAAAGAAATTGTAAACGTATCGCCGGCTTTTAGTTTCGACATATCTTTCATCCTTAAATAATAAAATACCGAAAGAAAATCCTGTGTGTTTTCCGGAATTTTTATTTTCTTCTCTTTATAAATGGCTGTATGATTTTTTGGATCGAAAAAAACAGTGTCTTTATTTCTATATTTATTTTCGCGCACCGATTGTGCATACAACAACGGTTCGCCTGTTTTTACGTCAATATAAGATTCATATTTATTTTCCACTTGGTAAAACCATTCAATAATTCCTGTAGTTCCTCCGGCGAGAGTAGCGTGATATACTTCATTATCACCTAATTGTACCGTTTTTGACATAACGCTCATTGTAGCTTCACCGCCTTTAATATCGCCAGTTAAACCCGAATTGAAA
Source organism: uncultured Paludibacter sp. (assembly GCA_900498215.1). Taxonomy (GTDB): domain Bacteria; phylum Bacteroidota; class Bacteroidia; order Bacteroidales; family Paludibacteraceae; genus UPXZ01. Next base: position 1,376,971 of record LR026962.1, read on the forward strand.
GCCACTTTGTATTTTAATTTTTCTCCTTTTTTAATTTTCCAGTTATTGCTGTCTTGCGACATTACCAAAAACGGGAAAACCAGACTTAATAAAATAATACTAATTTTTTTCATCGTAAATAATTGTTTTAAGATAGTTTTGCAAAAAGCATTCCAAAAATCAAAGTTATTCATTTTTATCGTATTATCAAAATATTATAACATCCTGCAACTGTAAATTTAATTCCCATAATTCTCTGATTTTATGAATATTACATCGCATTTAGCGTTAATATATAAAGCGATATGAAAAAACTATTGCAATCCGTTTTGGTTTTTTATAGCTTTGTGTCAGACATTTTCATCTCATTGAAAAAGTTTAGTACTATATTTGTGGATATTACAACAATTATAAAAATAAAAAAATATGAAACGCATTTCATTAATATTATTGTCGATTATGGTGGTATTTGTTACAGTAACATTGTTGCTGGCACAAAAATCGAAAACGAATGAAACTATGGAAGCACGTTGGAAAAAAGTAGAAGAATTTTCTAATAAAGAATTGCCCGAGTCGGCATTAAAAGAGGTGGAAATTATTCTTGAACAAGCGAAAAAAGAGAATAATTCGCCACAAATTATCAAGGCTATGATTTACAAAATGCGTTTCAAAACGGACATAAATCCGGATGAAGCGCTTCCAATGTTGAAAGAATTTGAAGCGTATGCCGATAAAAGCTCAGATTTGACTGAAAAAGCGATATTGTATACGATGACTGCAAAACTATACAACGATTATTACCAAAACAACCGTTGGAACATTGACCGCCGAACAGAATTGGAAGGAACTGTACCTGAGGACATTAAGGAATGGACAAAAAATATATTTGTCAATAAAATTATTCAACAGCTTAATCAGGCGATGAAAAATCCCGACATTTTGAAAAAAACAAGTTCACTGAAATATGCTGATATTTTAGAACAGGGAAGAGACAGCCGAACAATACAACCAACACTATTTGACTTTTTATCGTATAAGAAAATTGAATTATTGAATAATTTTGTTGAAAATAATGATGATATAAGTATTGTTGATACTGTTGCTGTTACTGAAAATTTTTCAGAAGAAAATTCCTCGAAAAATGATAATAATATTAATAATCAAATTTTAGATACTTACAATCAACTTATTGATTTCAATTCAGAACAGAATAACAAGCCTGCTACTGTTTATGCAGAACTTCAAAAACTACAATTTGAAAATCCAAATCAGGATGAAAATTATTTAGACGAATTAAATAAATTAGAAAAGAAATATGCTGAAAACGAGGCTGTTGTAGAAGTGCTGGTAGTAAAAGCGCAATATTTTCTAAACAAATCAGACGAAGAAGAAGAAGGAAAAAATACATTTAGAAAACAAGCTTATGAAATTTGTCAAACCGGAATAAAACGTTTCCCGAATTACAAACGGATTGGATTGCTGAAAAACATTCAAAATACCATTCTTCAAAAAAATATTCAGATTTCAAATAATTCGAGTGTAAAACCCAACTCCGAATTAGAAATCAACATTCAATCCACTAACATTGAAAAGTTGCAATTATCTGTATATAAGGTAAATGCAACTGCTTTGGAGTATATGAATTACAAAATCAACAAAAACAACAATAAAAAATTATATCCCAAAGTTACATTGCTTGAAACAAAAATCATTTCACCCAAGGAAAGCGATAATTTCAGTGCCGTTGATACTGTAATTAAAATAAAATCAACCGATTACGGAATTTACGAATATGTTGTAGAAGAAAAAGGAAATACTACGGCAGAAAAACAAACCGTAAACGGATTTACCGTTACCGATTTGGCGTTTATCCTTCGTGGAAATTCTAAAACCATTAATTCCAATAATCGCAAAGACAAAATCACCGAAATATTTTTGCTCGACCGCGCAAGCGGAAAACCTTACAAAGATGCAGTACTTCAAGTTTATAATCAGAAATGGAACGGAAACGGATACAATTTCGATTTTGTTTCAAAAATTTCTTCCCAAACCGAAGGAAATTATGTTTTGCCTAACGATGAAACGAACAATAATTTCGTGATTTTTGAACGTGGAAAAGATAAATTCTTCACCTCACAAACGTACAGTTATTGGTACGGAAACTACGAGCAAGGGCAACCTTCAACGCAAGTTTCGTTATTTACCGACCGTTCTTTGTATCGTCCGGGACAAACGGTTTATTTCAAAGGAATTGCATACATTGCAAACAAGTCAAAACAGGAAGTGGCTAAAAATCAATCATTTACAATCAATTTATACAATGTAAACGGAGAAAATATCGGAACTAAAAATTTGGTATCAAACGATTTTGGTTCGTTTGCCGGTGATTTTGTATTACCCGAAAATGGTTTGAATGGCGCTTACCGATTGCAAGCCGGAAATAATTCCGTCAATATTTGGGTGGAAGAATACAAACGCCCCACATTTGAGGTGAAAATAGAAACTCCAAAAAATGAAATTCGTTTTAATGAAGAAGTTACAATGAAAGGAAACGTGCAAGCGTACGCCGGTTACAATATCAACGATGCCGCTGTAAAATATCGTGTAGCGCGCCGTCCTCATCGTTTTTGCTGGTGGGTTAACGAACCTGAAAAAATCATTGTTACAGGTCAAACAACTTCGGATGCCGACGGAAATTTTGAAATAAAATTCACCCCTGAAAAAGATAAAAACAATGTTCCTATTCCTTATTGGATGGACAAAAACACAGGAATTGCGTACACTTATGTTGTTTATGCCGATGTAACCGACCCTAAAGGAGAAACTCAAAAAGGAGAACAGGAAATTTCCGTGGGAGATCAATCATTGTTTATTTTAGCGCAAATTCCGGAGAAGATTGACAAAAGTCAGTTGCAAAAAATAGAAGTCATCACCCAAACATTGAACGGTGAAAATGTAAATTCCGATGTAAACTATTCGGTTGTGGGATTACAAAATTCGGGGGATTATTATGAAAACACCGACGACAACACCAAATGGAAAGAAACCGGAACCGTTTTAAGCGGAAAACTCAACACAAAAGACAAACTCACGCTCGATTTGAAGAAAATCCCATCGGGAATGTATAAAATAGTATTTAAGACCAAAGACAATCGCGGAAACGAAGTAAAATCGGAAAGTAAATTTATCCTTTACGATGGCGGCGATAAACGTCCACCGGTGAAAACATACACGTGGTTTTTGCCTCTGAAAACAGAAGTTGCCGTAGGTGAAGTTGCAAAAATAAATTTCGGAACTTCAGTAAAAAACAGTTATGTGTTGTACGAAGTGATGAACGGAAACCAAATTCTGGAAAGTAAATGGCTGGAAATGAGCAACGAAATTCGTTCATTTGAAATTCCGTTCCTCGAAAGTTACGGAGCAGGAATTACGGTACAATTTACGTTTATCCAAGACGAAAAATTGTTTACAAACCAAGTAAACATCACAAAAAAAGTGATGGAGAAAAAACTTACACCAACCGTAAGTGTTTTCCGCGATAAACTAAAACCGGGCGAAAAAGCCGAATGGACCATCACCGTTCCTGAAGTAAAAAAAGACAAAAAAACAGCGGAAGTGCTGGCTGCAATGTACGACGCTTCGTTGGATGCGTTGCGTCCGCACACGTGGAATTTTAATCCTACATTTCACGAGTGGATTAAACCGGTACCGCAATGGACAGCCAAAGGTTTCGATACCGATAATGATTACACTTGGATACAAAATGGAAAATATGTAGAAGTATCTGAATTTCAATTTGATGACTTTAACTGGTTTGGATTGAATTTTGGCGGTGGAAATATTTATATGCGAAAACAGATGAGAATTAGAGGAGTAGCTAGTGTTAAAAGTGAAGATGCATTAGAAGCAAATGCCGTTGTTTTAGAAATGGATAAAGCAGAGATGGAAATGACTTCCAATATAAAATTCACCCCTCCAGGAGTTGTAGCTGATGAAGAAACAACCGACAGTGTTGTGGCTAATTATACTATGGCAAAAGTGGAAGTGAAGAGTAACGAAAAACCTAAATTACGCACTAATTTCAATGAAACTGCCTTTTTCTATCCTCAATTAAGAACCGATGTACAAGGAAATGTAAAAGTAAGTTTCACTGCTCCGGAGAGTTTAACAAAATGGCATTTGAAAATGCTTGCACACACGCAGGATCTGTATTTTGGTCAGAATGAGCAATTTGCAGTTACACAAAAAGAGTTGATGGTGCAAATGAATTTGCCGCGTTTTGTACGCCGTTCAGATAAGTTGACGCTTTCTGCAAATGTGGTGAATTTGAGTGATGTTGCTTTATCTCCCGAAGTAAAACTTGAAATTATTAACCCTGAAAATAATCAAATAATTCAGCTTAAATCTACTGATAAAAAAACAATTAATTTAAATCCGAAAGAGACGAAATCTGTTGAATGGGAGCTTCCTGAATTGAAAGATTTCGATTTGGTTATTGTAAAAATTATTGCTCAAACTGCTCAATTCTCCGATGGCGAACAAAAATATCTGCCTGTTTTACCCGATAAAGTGTTGATAACCGAAAGTCAGACAATGACGCTTCGTGCGGGACAAAAACGAACTTTCAGTTTTGATAATTTTATACAAAATTTCAAAAATACCGATACCAAAAATTTCACCATTGAATATGCCGGAAATCCTGCGTGGTTTGCGGTACAAGCATTGCCTTCGGTAGCGGAACCAACTTCTGAAAATGCCATCGATTATCTCACGGCATATTATGCAAACACGCTTGCGGGCTACATTGCAAACGCCAATCCGCAATTGAAAGCAACGTTTGATAAATGGAAAAATGTGGATAAAAACGCGTTGTTGTCCAATCTGGAGAAAAATCAGGAATTGAAAATAATGTTGCTGGAAGAAACGCCTTGGGTAGCGGAAGCAAAAGACGAAACGGAACAAAAACGCAGGATTGGTTTATTGTTCGACCTTAACCGGCAACAATATCAGCAGGATAAATATTTGACAAAATTATTGAAACTACAACAAACAAACGGCGGTTTTGCCTGGTTTGAAGGAATGCCTGAAAATCGTTACATCACACAGGAAATTTTGCTGAATTTGGCTCGGTTGAATAAAATGACAAAAACCGATATTTCTACAAATAGTACTTTATTCCAAAGCATTAAACGAGCATTGAATTTTCTCGATTTACAAATTGCCAAAGATTTCTTTGAACTTAAGAGACGAGATAAAGATTACAATAAACATCAGACAATTAATAATTTACAACTGTTTTATTTACATACACGTTCAGAATATCCGCAATTCGCTGTAGATAAATCTGCAATAGATGCGGTGAATTATTACACGGCGCAATCCGAAAAATATTGGCACGATTGGACGCTTTACGGCAAAGCGATGATGGCAACGGTGGCTTTCAGAAACGGAAAAACCAAAGTGGCAAATGAAATTCTCACTTCCATCCGTGAAAACGCAATGAAAACCGACGAACTTGGAATGTATTGGGCAAAAAATACCGGGAGTTGGTGGTGGTACGAACGTCCGATTGCGACACAAACGGCTGTGATGGAAGCGTTTAATGAAATTCGCAAAGCAAACGGCGATATTGACGAAATGAAAATTTGGTTACTGAAACAAAAACAAACGCAACGCTGGGACACTCCAATCAGTACGCTCGATGCAATTTATGCACTGTTGAATTACGGAACCGATTGGCTCTCAAACAAAGGCGATGTGGAAATTACACTCGGCGCCACCAAATTATCTACCCAAAAAGTGGAAGCAGGAACAGCGTATTTGAAAGAAAATATTCCGGTAGAAACATTGAAACCCGAAATGGGAAAAATCACCGTGCAAAGCAAAAGTACTTCGGGAATTTCGTGGGGCGCAGCATATTGGCAGTATTATGTGGATGTGGACAAAATAAAAGCGCAGGGAAAAGAATTGAACGTGAGCAAAAGTTTGTTTGTGGAAAAAACTTCCAAGAAAGGAAAATCAATGCTTCCAATCAATCAAACTTCGCTGAAAAAAGGCGATAAAGTCATTACACGTTTAGTAGTAACTACCGACCGCGATTTGGAATTTGTAGCGTTAAAGGATTTGCGCGCCGCTTGTTTTGAACCGGTAAATCAACTTTCAGGGTGCGCGTGGAAAGAAGGAACCGTTTATTATCAAACAACAAAAGATGCTTCCACACAATTCTTCTTCCAATATTTACCCAAAGGAACCTACGTTTTTGAATACGAATTGTGGGTAAACAATACCGGAACATATAGCAGCGGAATGGCGGAAATCCAATGCCAATACGCACCTGAGTTCGTTGCACATTCGGGAGGAGAAAGTTTGGTTGTGGAATAAATATACTGTAGAGACGCAATATATTTTGGTGAATTTACGGTATTAAATTTTTCCAAAGTCAAAAATCGGTATATAGCTATCAGAATTAAAATCAACAGAAACAATATCTTAAGGCGGAATTCTCCGCCTTTTTTATTTTCTTCCGTTAAATAAATTTAAAAAGGTAACAAAAACAAAGAAAATAAACAATTATTGTTACTTTTACGAATTATTGTTTACTATGACTAAAAAAGAAATTATCATACAAACAGCCAGCGAACTTTTTCTCAAATATGGTTTTAAGAAAATAAGTGTGAATGAAATATGTAAAAACGCTCAAGTAAGCCGTAAAACGTATTATACTTATTTCAAGAACAAAGAGGAATTGGTAAAACAAATTATCGGGGATGTTGCGGATTTCGGATTCCAATTATACGATGAGATTTTCAACGATGCTACGTTGAATTTTGGGCAAAAAATGGAAAAAGGAATGTTGGCTAAAATCGAACTTACAAAAAAATGGTCGATGGAATTTTTTACCGATTTGATGCAGATGGAAGATGGCGATTTATTGAATTACTATAATGGAATTGCAGAACGTTCCTTCAAGTTGATGTACAATTTTATGGAAACGGCTCAAAAAAAAGATGAACTCGATCCAAATTTAAATTTGAATTACATTATGTGGTTGCTGAAAAAACAGCTTGAACATATAAACGAACCGGAATTGCTCTCTATGTTTTCCAACATTGAAGATTTAACAAGACAAATGTCACAGGTTTTTGTATACGGAATTCTATCGCAAAATGATAAGGATAATATAAAATGAATAGACTTTATATTTTATTATTTTCGATACTATCGATTGTTTCCTTGCAAGCACAAGAAAATGATACGATAAATCATTTGTATGAAAATCCATCAGATTCTACAATTGTACAAAAGGAAAAATCTCATCTCGCATTTAATGGTCAAGTTACTGCGTGGAGCGTTTTTCAGTTTACAAAACCCATGAATACGCAAATCGGCGGTCGTTTTGTGCCGGTTCTTACAGGAAATTGGAAACTCTCCGAAAAAACAAAACTGGATTTTGAAGCTTCGTTGCATTTAAATGGAACAATGAATTTATCGGGAACAGATTATGATACTGCTACTTATGTTTTCAAGCCGTATCGTTTGTGGGCGCGTTATTTCGGTGAAAATTGGGAAATTCGCGGCGGTTTACAGCAGATTAATTTCGGTTCGGCAAGAATGTTTCGCCCTTTAATGTGGTTTGATGGAATGGATCCGCGCGACCCATTGAAACTTACCGATGGCGTTTACGGCGTTCTTGGAAAATATTTTTTTGAAAACAATGCCAATATTTGGTTTTGGACATTGTTGGGAAATAAAAACCGGAAAGGATTTGAACTACTCGGAAGCGCGACATGGGTTCCTGAAATTGGAGGACGCGCTGAAATGCCGATTGGACCAGGTGAAATAGCGGTTTCTACCCATTTTAGAAAAGCAGATATACATTCGTTAATTTCTTCTGTTCCGGAAAAAACATACATCAACGAAAGCAGAATAGGTTTGGATGGAAAATGGGACGTAGGAATTGGATTGTGGTTTGAAAGCAGTATAAGTATGTTTGAAAAAAGTGAATATCCGATTTCCATTTTTAATGATATGTGGAATCTTGGTGCAGATTATACCATTCCTGTAGGTTCAGGTTTGGGGGTTACATTCGAATATTTTCGTTATCACATAGGAACAAAAATCTGGAAGGAAGGCGAAGCATTTAATCTATTAGGAAGTATGTTTACATATCCTGTTTCATTGATTGACAATGCTTCTGCAATGTTTTTTTATGTGAATGAAGCGAAAGGATGGTTTAACTACTTGAGTTACAAACGAACTTACGATAATTGGGACATTTATTTAATCGGTTTTTGGAATCCTGAAATCAATCTTCCTTTAGGTGGAAATATGAGCGGAAAAAATTTATTTTCCGGAAAAGGATTGCAATTGATGGTGAATTATAATTTTTGAACCTCCCCCAACCCCTCCAAAAGAGGGGAGTTGAACATATAAAAAGATAGTCTAAAAAATAAAACCAATATAAAAAGATTATGGCTAATGAGAAATTAAATAGTACCGCTTCCCCCTCCTTTGGAGGGGAAAAGGGAGCTATCATAGAAACAAGAAATTTAATCAAACATTTTCCGACAGGGAATGATGTTTTTACAGCACTGAAAGGGATTAATCTTCAAATTTCCGAAGGTGAATTTACAGGATTGGTTGGACCGAGCGGATCAGGAAAAACCACGTTGCTTAACATTATCGGTACACTTGATAAGCCGTCGGAAGGAAATGTGCAAGTATTGGGCAAAAATGTAGAAAATCTTTCGCCAACAACATCAGCTCAACTTCGAAAGGAAGAGATGGGATTTATTTTTCAAAGCTACAATCTTTTGCCTGTTTATACCGTGTTTGAAAATGTTGAATTTCCGCTTATTTTATTAAATATTCCTGCCGAAGAACGTAAAAAACGAGTAATGGAAACATTGGAATGGGTGGGTTTGACTCCAAAAGTAAATTCACGTCCACCACAACTTTCGGGTGGCGAATGTCAACGAGTTGCCATTGCACGCGCTATGGTAAAACGTCCGAAACTAGTGTTGGCAGACGAACCAACCGCTAATCTTGACGCGGAAAATTCGCACCACATTCTTCAGACAATGGCAAAATTAAACGAAGAACTCAATACCTGTTTCTTATTTGCCACACACGACGAAAAAGTGATTAGTTATTTGAAAAGAATTATACGGTTGGAAGATGGAAAAATGGTAAAAGATGAAAGGAGGTAACGCATGAAATTATTAAAACTTGCTTTACGAAATCTGCTCGGTAATGGATTAAAAACATGGCTGAATGTTTTTGTATTATCCATTTCATTCGTATTGATTATTTTTTCGATGGGATTATTGGAGGGATGGAACAGGCAAGCGTTAACCGACACCGTAAAATGGGAAATTGCCGACGGACAATATTGGAACGCAAAATACGATCCGTACGATCCGTTTACACTGGATAGCGCTGCGGAAAAAATTCCACAATCTTTCTTAAGCGAATACAAAAACGGACAAATTGAGCCGATTTTAATTGCTACCGGCACCGTTTATCCCGACGGAAGAAGTATGGCGGTAATGATGAAAGGAATACGTCCTGAACAAACATTACTGGAACTCCCAACCGATTCTCTTAAAAAAGGAAATGACAGTACCGATATCCTTGCAATAATCGGGACAGGAATGGCAAAGCAAAGCGGATTGAAAAAAGACGATGTCGTTACGCTTCGTTGGCGCGATACAAACGGGACATTTGAAGCGCAAGATATCAGAATAGCGGGAATTTTCAGCACATTTGTTCCATCTGTAGACGCGGGACAGATTTGGCTTTCGCTGCCGGTACTACAAAAAATGATGTTAAAACCCGATGCAGCTACAATTTTAATAAAATCAAAAGACGTTCAGCAAAAAGATGTTGCAGGTTGGAATTTTAAAACTGTGGATGAGTTAACAAAAACCATCAAAGAAACTATTCAGGCAAAAACAATAGGACAAAGCGTTTTCTATCTGATTTTTTTACTTTTGGCTTTACTCGCCATTTTTGACACGCAAACATTATCCATCTTCCGCCGACAACGCGAAATAGGAACGTTCGTTGCTCTCGGAATGACGCAAAGAGAAGTGGTTCGCTTGTTTACATTGGAAGGTACTATGAATGCTGTTTTAGCGACTGCATTAGGCGCTGTTTATGGCATTCCGCTGTGTGCATATTATGCAGTGAATGGTATTCCAATGCCTTCAGGAACGAGTGATTTTGGAATTGCAATTTCAGATAAAATTTATCCAGCATATCCTCCTCAACTTATTTTTGGAGTGATTATATTTATCGTTCTCATTACCGCACTGGTAAGTTATTTGCCTGCAAGACGCATCGCAAAAATGAAACCAACTGATGCTATTAGGGGAAAAATACAATAGCAGTTTAAACTATTTTTTCAAGAAACCTTATAAAAAATATTTGCGACAATATACCACAAACAAACCTGTATCAGATAAATATGAACAATAAAACAAACCAAAGTTCCCTTTCGTTAGGGTTAGGCGGCTTCTTATTAAAAGGATTATTACGCGATCGTAGCCGTAGTTTGCTGCCTATTATTGTGGTAGCGTTAGGAGTTATGATTACAGTGTTTATGCACGCATATATGGGCGGTGTTTTTGGAGACGGTTTGGAAAAAATGGCAAACTTTAACAGCGGGCACATCCGTGTGATGACAAAAGCATATTCCGAAAATCTTTCGCAACTGCCTAACGATCTTGCAATTATGGGTGTTGGCAAGTTAAAACAAAATCTGAAAAAAACATATCCCAATTTAAGTTGGGTGGAACGAATTGAGTTTGGAGGAATGCTTGATGTACCTGACAGTACCGGGAAAACACGCGTGCAAGGAAATGTAATTGGAAAAGGAGTTGATTTAATTACTTCAGAGGAGGAAATAAATCGTTTGGACTTAAAATCGTTACTGGTTAGAGGACGATTTCCACAAAAAGCAGGTGAAATACTGATTAGTGATGAACTTTTTCAAAAGATGGGGTTATATATAGGAGAAAAAGTTACACTTATTTCAAACACTATGTATAACGAAATGGCAATGCAAAATTTTACAGTTACCGGAACATTGCATTTTGGCGTGAATATGCTGGACAGAGGAATGATGATTGCAGATATAAAAGATGTGCAAAATGTTTTGAATATGGAAGACGCAGCCAGTTCTGTACTTGGATTTTTCAAAGATAACATGTACCACAATGAACAAGCAACAAAAATTATTTCAGATTTTAATAAAAGAAATAAAAACAACACCGATAAATTTTCGCCTGTTATGACATCGCTTTCAGAAAACGGATTGATGGGAATTTCGTACACATTTATAGAAAATTTGTCGAATTTCATTATCATTATTTTTATTTTTGCCATGTCTATTGTGTTGTGGAACACAGGATTGATAAGCGGTTTAAGAAGATATGGCGAATTTGGGCTTCGGTTGGCAATTGGAGAAAACAAGCGTGAAATATACAAATCGCTGATTTGGGAAGCTGTTTTAGTAGGAATTATCGGTTCTGTAATTGGAACAATACTCGGTTTATTAATTTCATGGTTTGTACAACAACACGGAATTAATATGGGGAGTTTAATGAAAAATTCTTCGATGATGTTTTCAAATATATTACGTGCAAAGATTACCTTTACCACTTGGTACATCGGTTTTATTCCCGGGCTTGTTTCTACCGTAATTGGTGCAATGCTGGCTGGAATTGGCATTTACAAGCGCCAAACAGCAAATTTATTTAAAGAGTTGGAAAATTAAACGTCTTATTGAGTGTAATTAAAATATGTTAATAATGAAATATTTTTTCCACTCAACTCGTCAATTAAGAAAACTAACTTAATAAATTTTCTATTTTATGCGAAAATCATTTCTTTTCCTCATCACCTTTTCAGTAATAACATTTGTTTATGGAAAAACAGATGCAGATAGTATTAAAATAAAATCGTATCATCCCGTCAGAGTATCTGAAACTCCAAAAATCGATGGAAAAATAGATGTTGACGAATGGAAAAACGTAACATGGGAAGGAGGTTTTACACAATTTAAACCTGAAAACGGGTCAAAACCTGAGCAAGAAACGGAATTCGCAGTACAATATGACAATAATTATTTATACGTTGGAATAAAAGCATTAGATAACGAACCTAACAAAATTAAACGTCAATTTTCAAGACGCGACAATCTCGATGGAGATATGGTAGGAATTTTTATTGACAGTTACCATGACAAAAACACTGCTTTTTTCTTTCAAGTATCGGCTGCAGGCGTACAATCTGACGGAGTAACCACCACAGAGGATGATTATACGTGGGATGCTTTATGGCAGTCGGCTACCGGTTACGATGAGAAAGGTTGGTACACTGAGATGAAAATACCTTTTTCTCAATTGCGTTTTGCAAAAGCAGATATACAAACGTGGGGATTTGAAATACTTAGAGTGCTATACAGGAAGCAAGAAGTTGATGTGTGGCAACCGATTAAACGTGATGTACCGGCTTTTGTGGCAAGTTTAGGATTATTAGATGGATTGGAAGGAATTAAACCTAAAAAACAAGTGGAATTAATGCCATATATTGTTGCGCAACGTCAAACATATCAGAAGGAAGAAGGAAATCCATTTAAAACGGGGGTGGAAAATGCAATGAACGCCGGATTGGATGGAAAAATTGGTATTACAAACAATATGATTCTTGATTTTACCATTAATCCCGATTTCGGACAAGTTGAATCTGATCCTTCGGAAGTGAATTTAACTGCGTATGAAACTTACTTCAGTGAAAAACGTCCGTTTTTTATCGAGGGTCGTTCCATTACAAGTATGGGGGTAAAACCCGGAAACAATATGAGCGATGCTGAAAATTTGTTTTATTCACGTCGTATAGGAAGAGCTCCACGAATAGATCCAAGCGATTATTTCGACTATGATTATGATAAAACCCCTAAAGCAGCGCGAATTCTCGGAGCTTTCAAATTAACAGGAAAAACAAAAGACGGACTATCGTTAGGAATTATCGAATCTGTTACAAATCAGGAATTTGCAAAGATTTCGAAAGATGGTGAAATTAATAAAGTAAAAGTAGAGCCATTTACCAATTATCTTATAGGCAGAGTAAAAAAAGAGTATAATAACGGCGGTTCTTACATAGGAGCTATGGCTACGGCTGTAAATCGTTCGTTGGACGAGCCACAATTGTTGGGATTAAATAAATCGGCTTACACAGGAGGAGTAGATTATTCACACAGTTGGAAAGACCGTAAGTATTATTTAACCGCCCGAATGATGACGAGTTATGTTGGTGGAGACACATTGGCAATGCAAAGGATGCAAAAATCACCTGCAAGATATTATCAACGTACTGATGCAAAATATATTAAATATGATCCAAAAAGAACATCGCTTACAGGCGTAGATGGTATGATTCAATTTGGGAAACAGGGAAACAGTAAATGGTTATACATCTTTTTTGTGAACTTCATTTCTCCGGGATTTGAAACAAACGATGCCGGCTATTTACGTAAAGCCGATGAAATTTTTCAAGTATATTGGCTTGGTTATAGAAACTACACAAAAAGATGGATTATAAAAGAAACGTATGTGAACTTTAATCAGTACTCTTTTTTTGATTTCGGATTGAGAAATAATTCTGTAGGCGGAAATATTAATTCTTCCGTTACATTCACCAATCTGTGGAATGCAGGATTCAACATAAGCCGAGACTCTAGAAATTTCTCAAATACTTTGCTACGTGGAGGTCCGTCGATGATAGTACCCGGAAACACAAGCTACTCTTTATGGGCAGGCACAAATTCTTCGAAAAAATTTTATACTTCAATTTCCTTTTCTCAAAGTATAGGAGATTTAAATTCAAATATTTATCGTGGATTTGATTTAAGTTTTAACTGGAATCCTATAAGTGCGCTGGGCGTTTCTTTTTATCCTTGGTTTAGTTACTCAAAGAATGATTTGCAGTATGTTTCAACTGAAGATTATAAAGGGAATAATGAATATATTTTTGGTCGAATTAGCCAAAAAACGCTGGTACTTCCTGTTAGAATAAATTTAGGAATTACCCCAACTATGACTTTGCAATATTACGGACAGCCTTTTATCTCTGCCGGAAAATACGACCAATTTAAACGAATTACCAATCCAGTTGCAAAGAATTATGAAAATCGTTTTGAAGTTTTCAATTCTCAAAATCTTCAGTTACAGGATGATACCTATTTTGTAGATAGAAATACGGATGGAATGGCAGATTATAGCTTTGATAAACCTGATTATAATGCATATTTCTTTTTATCAAATTTAGTGTACCGCTGGGAATATAAACCGGGATCTACATTGTATTTGGTTTGGTCGCAAGGAAGAGATAATTATATCAATAGAGGAGTATTCTCCACAGGTAAAGATTTGAAAGATGTCTTTAGCATTTATCCCAATAATGTATTTTTAATTAAATGGAGTTACAGATTCAGTGCTTAAATTCAATTGGCATAGAATATGTAACTATTAAAGAAAAATTTTATGAGAAATTTAATTGTCTGTTGTTTATTAGCAATCACTTCTTTAAGTGTAAACGCTCAAAACTACCCTTCGTCAAAATCTATTTTAGATAAAGTAGATAAAAACATGACTGCAAACACTCAGATTTTAACGGCTAAAATGGAAGTGAATTCTGCTCGCGCCACACGTACAATGGAATTGAAGATTTGGACTGTAGGCGATAAAAAATCGTTTACTGAGTATCTTTCGCCTGCTCGTGAAAAAGGTACTAAAATGCTTAAACTTGACAAGCAACTTTGGATTTATTCACCTTCTACCGACCGAATCATTCAGATTTCGGGACATATGCTACGTCAGTCGGTAATGGGTAGCGATATGAGTTATGAAGATATGATGACCGATAAGAAATTAATTGACCAATATAAAGCCGAAGTTATTGGCGAAGAAATAATTGACGGGCGCAAATGTTGGATACTTAATCTTACAGCTATTGTTCCCGATATTAATTATTACTCTCAGAAAATATGGGTGGACGAAGAATATTTTGTTACACTAAAAGCTCAACTCTTTGCCAAAAGTGGAAAACAACTGAAAGAAATTACTTTTTCCAATGTAGAAAAAGTACAAGGTCATTGGTATCCTAAAGTATTTGTATATAAAGATGTACAGAAAAACGGAAAAGGAACTAAAATGACTATTACGGAAATTCAACTCGATAAAAATATACCGGAAAATACTTTCAATAAAGCAAACTTGAAGTAAAATTCAACGTTGTAAGAAAATATTTTGTTAAAATATAAGCAACTTCATTTTATTTGTTTAATTTTGAACTGAAAAGTCAATTAACCATTTAATTTGAAGTTTTTTTATTTAAAAAATGAAACAAATGAAACAACGATACCTTTTTCTTTCCATTTTATTTTTTACCATACAACTTGGTATTGCACAAGACGAAGACAACCGCACTGCAATAGGAATGTATTTTACAAAAAGTGAATATAGAGGCGATTTAGGAAATGGTTTATGGAATTTCGATCAATCTTTCAATCTTGGCGGTTCTTTATCTCTTCAGAAATACATTACTCCTACTTTCGATTTGGGAATTCAGGCAGGATACGGAAAATATAATTTTAGAACAATGATGGGAAGAAAATACGATGCTTTCGTATTCACAAATTTTAAATTAAATAACGGATATATCTTTAACAAAACTTCCACTTTATCGCCTTTCCTTACAGGCGGGTTAGGTTTTGCCGGATATCACGCAGGAATTCCCAACACAAAGGGACTCGATTTTATTTTACCTATTGGAGCCGGTTTAAAAATTCAACTAACAGAAAACATAGGATTGGAATATAAATATTTAGTTCATTTTACTAATAATGATACCCGCGATGGAGCTGTTGCAGCACAAGGAAGAAACGATATCTACGGGCAACATTTTGCGGGATTAATAATATCATTTGGAGGTATTGATACCGACCACGATGGAGTGAAAGACAAAAAAGACCTATGTCCGAATACACCATTGGGAATTATGGTGGATAAAAACGGCTGCCCGCTTGATACAGATGGCGACGGAATTCCTGATTATTTAGATGAATGTCCAAATGTGGCAGGTTCAAGGTTATTTAATGGATGCCCCGACAGCGATGGCGATGGAATTCCCGACAATAAAGATCAATGTCCTAATACCCCCGAAGATGTAAAAGTGAATAGAATGGGCTGTCCGAAAGATTATGACAATGATGGAATTCCTGATTATTTAGATAAATGTCCCGACATTAAAGGACTTGCAAAATTCGAAGGTTGTCCTGATACCGATAACGATGGAATCCCTGATGAATTGGATAAGTGTCCTACAATTGCCGGTTTACCCCAATTTAACGGCTGTCCCGATACCGATGGCGATGGAATTCCGGACGATATTGATAAGTGTCCAACTATAGCTGGTGTTGCCGCCAATAAAGGATGTCCTAATATAAAAGAAGAAACGAAAGAAATATTCTCACAAGCTTTGCAAGGCATACAATTTGAAATAGGAAAAGATGTCATACGCAAAGAATCTTACGGTGTTTTAAATAAGATTGTAGGTATTTTAAATGAAAATCCCGCTTATAATCTGGAAATTATAGGTCACACCGACAACCAAGGCAATGAAACTTTTAATCAAATATTATCAGAAAAACGCGCTGCCTCTGTAATGAAGTATTTGACAGATAAAGGTATAACCGCTTCAAGACTTACCTCAAAAGGTTATGGAGAAATGCAACCAATTGCAGATAACAAAACAACCAAAGGACGTTACTTAAATCGCCGTGTAGAGTTTAATATCTTCTTTTAATTATTAAAAAAACACTAATTTTTACGCAAACGTTTGAATTAAAGAAAAACATTTAAAATATATTTCAAAAAACAAATAATATGTTTTTTCATTATTTTTGAAATCTGAAACATTACTTTAAAAAATAGCCTCTAATACTTATTAATAGATAACAATTTAAAATTATGAAATTAAGAAAATTCTTTTTAATTGCAGTAGTTGCATCTACGCAGCTAATTTTTGCCCAAAATGCAGACAATAAGTTTGCAATATCTCTGTATGGCGGTATCAACCAATATAATGGTAAAGAATTAGGAGGCGATTTGTCTAAATTCGATCCGCTAAATCCGCTGGGAGCGCTTTCATTATCTACTTATGTAAGCCCTTCGTTTGATTTGGGAGTTCAAGGAAGTTATGGCAAGTATGCTTTTAATTCTTTAAATGATGCTCATCCTGATATTGATTTCTCAGGCAACAAGTACGAAGGATTTATGTATCTAGATTATAAGCTTGCTAATGGTTATCTTTTAAGTAAAAAAGCTATCGTAGCTCCTTTCTTAACTGCCGGAATTGGTTTGGCAGGTTATACCGGTAAAGATACGAAAATCAACACTTTCCCAATGGATTTGATTGTTCCTGTTGGCGCCGGATTAAAATTTAACTTATCTCAACATTTTGCTATTACCTACAAATTCCTTTATGCATTTACAAATCACGACGAACATGATTTAGTACGCAAAGAAGGAAAAAATGATAGATATGCTGAGCATTTATTAGGATTAGCTATTTCTTTAGGTGCACCTAAAGATAGCGATAAAGACGGCGTTCCCGATAAAAAAGACAAATGTCCTAACACTCCTAAAGGTGTAGTTGTTGACGCTAATGGATGTCCTTTAGATGGAGACGGAGATGGAATTGCCGATTATCTTGACAAATGCCCTACTGTTGCAGGAATTGCTCAGTTTGAAGGATGTCCTGATACGGATGGAGACGGAGTTCAAGATTCTGCTGATAAATGCCCCGACACGCCTAAAGGTGTTAAAGTGGATTCCAAAG
Organism: uncultured Paludibacter sp.; assembly: GCA_900498215.1. Lineage (GTDB taxonomy): Bacteria > Bacteroidota > Bacteroidia > Bacteroidales > Paludibacteraceae > UPXZ01. The sequence goes on from LR026962.1 coordinate 1,394,854, forward strand.
GATGTCCTGTTGATACAGATGGAGATGGAATTGCTGATTATCTTGATAAATGTCCTACCGTAGCCGGATTAGCTCAGTTTGAAGGATGTCCGGATACAGATGGAGATGGAATTCAAGATTCTGCTGATAAATGCCCGACAGTTGCAGGCTTACCCGAATACGATGGATGTCCAAAACCTGAAGAAGTTGCTGAACCGGTAGTTGTACCGACATTTGACAATGTTTTATTCGAAACTGCAAAATCAGTGATTCGCCCTGCTTTCAAATCGAATTTGGATAATGTTGTTAAAACTTTAAAAGATAATCCGACGTATACAGTTACCCTTGTAGGGCATACCGATAGTCAAAGTTCTGAAGTGTATAATCAAGGACTTTCTGAAAGACGTGCCGCTGCTGTGAAACAATATTTGGTTAAAAAAGGTATTGCTGTGTCAAGGATTACTACCCAGGCCTTTGGGGAAACCCAACCAATAGCCGATAACAGTACTGACGAAGGACGTACTTTGAACCGTCGTACTGAAATTAAAGTACAACCATAATTATCATTTTATCAAATAGCATAGAAACCTCGCTTTTATAGGCGAGGTTTTTTTATGAAATAACACAAAAAATGTCTCAAACTTTAAACTTTCTTTTAAAAAAAGCATTATTATTATATGATGATATAAAAATAAATGTATAACCTAAAAAAATAAAACTATGAGACTTAAAAGTTTACTATTGGGTATTATTTTACCGCTTTCCTTATCAATGTCTGGACAAAATGCAGATAATCGTAATGCTCTTGGATTATATGTAACTAAAAGTGAGTACAAAGGAGACTTAGGCAATTCTCTTTGGCAGTTAAAGAAAGGAGAATATCACTACAACTGGGGTGGAACCATAAATTATCAAAGGTTTCTAAATAGGTCTTTTGATTGGGGATTACAAGGTGGTTACGGCGAGTATGACTTTGTTAATCCATCTAATACAACTTTAAAATTTACAGGGAAAAAATACGATGCCTCTACTTATTTTAATTACAAATTAAATAATGGCTATCTTCTCCCGGAAAAATCCTTCATTGCACCATTTTTAACAGCAGGTATAGGTGGAGCCGGTTATCGTTCCGGCACTATCAACAAAAATCCAATGTTTGATTTTACAGTTCCCGTCGGAGCCGGAATAAAACTTAGATTTAGCGATGTTTTTGCTGTTGAATACAAATATTTATATAATTTCACTTCGCAAGACACTCGTGATAATAATACTGCTGCGGGAAAAAATGATTTCTTAGGTTTTAAAACGGATGCTTATGGACAACATTTCGTAGGACTTGTTTTCTCATTTGGTTCAAAAGACACTGATAAAGACGGTGTAAAAGATAAAAAAGACCTTTGCCCCGACACGCCTTTTGGTGTTGCTGTTGACGCAAACGGTTGCCCTATTGATACCGATGGCGATGGTGTTGCTGATTATTTAGATAAATGTCCTACAGTTGCCGGTTTAACTCAATTTAATGGCTGTCCCGACACAGATGGAGATGGCGTTGAAGATGCTATGGACAAATGTCCTGATACTCCTTCCGGTGTGAAAGTAAATGCCAGTGGTTGCCCTGTTGATACTGATAATGATGGTATTCCGGACTATAAAGATAAATGTCCTACCGTAGCCGGTATTGCCGCATTTGAAGGATGCCCTGATACTGATGGCGACGGAATTCAAGATGCATTGGATAAATGTCCTACTGTTGCCGGTTTAGCACAATTTGAAGGTTGTCCTGACAGCGATGGAGACGGTGTTCCCGATAATTTAGACAAATGTCCTACAATAGCAGGTATTGCTGCAAATAAAGGCTGTCCTGAAGTTCAAAAAGAGGTGATAACTATCTTTAAGCAAGCGCTTCAAGGTATTCAGTTTGATGTAAATAAAGCCACAATCAAACCTATATCTTACGATATTTTAGATAAAGTAGTAAAAGTAATGAACGACAATCCTGCATATAATTTGGAAATTAACGGTCATACCGACAGTCAAGGCAGTGATGAATATAACCAAAAATTATCGGAAGAACGCGCAGCATCCGTAAAACAATATTTGGTCGATAAAGGAATTGACGCAGCACGTTTAACAACACAAGGTTTTGGAGAAACACAACCGGTAGCATCCAACAAAACATCCACCGGGCGTTTCTTAAACAGAAGAGTAGAATTTAAGATTCTTTTCTAAGCCATAATTTATAACTGGAAAACCTCGTCGTAAAGGCGAGGTTTTTTTATAAAAACATGAATTATTAAAATATTTTTTATAACTTTGCGCTAATCTTAATAATTTTAATAAATGAACAACAACGAAGACCCAACATCTTTGAAAAAACGTACTCCCTGGCTTTGGGTACCCACGCTTTATTTTGCAGAAGGAATACCTTACGTAGTAGCAATGACGGTGTCGGTTATTATGTACAAACGTTTAGGAATATCTAACACAGACATCGCATTATATACCAGTTGGTTATATCTGCCCTGGGTATTAAAATTTATATGGAGCCCTTTTATAGATATTATAAAATCAAAAAGATGGTGGATAATCATTATGCAATTATTTATTGGCGCAGGATTAGCCGGAGTAGCATTTCTATTGCCCACACCTTTTTATTTTAAAGCAACTTTAGCCGTATTTTGGTTGATGGCATTTTCTTCTGCCACTCACGATATTGCTGCCGACGGTTTTTATATGCATGCTCTTGATAGCAGNCAGCAATCATTCTTTGTCGGGATTAGAAGTACTTTTTACCGTTTGGCAATGATAACCGGGCAAGGTTTGCTTATTATTCTTGCCGGAACATTGGAAAAATCGGTTGTTTCTATTCCAAAAGCCTGGAGTATTACTTTTTATGTTCTTGCCGGATTTTTTCTACTCGTTTTTGTATATCACAGATTTGTTCTTCCAAAACCAAAATCTGATTTACTTCGGGATAAAAAAACTACTGCCGAAATAATAAAAGAATTTGGAATTACTTTCTCCAGTTTTTTCAAGAAAAAAGGAATTGTGTTGGCTATCGTTTTTATGTTGTTATATCGTTTAGGAGAAGCGCTACTTGTGAAAATGGCATCGCCTTTTTTATTGGACGGACGTGAAGTGGGCGGATTAGGATTAAGCACGCAGCAAGTAGGTTTTGTGTACGGCACTGTTGGAATTATCGCTCTTACACTTGGGGGCATTATAGGAGGAGTTGCCGCATCGAGACAAGGTCTTAAATTCTGGATTTGGCCTATGGCATTCGCTATTACTTTACCTCACCTTGCCTATATTTATTTATCTTATTTCTTACCTCAAAATTTTCTCTGGATAAATATTGCGGTTGCCGTAGAACAATTTGGATATGGCTTTGGATTTACTGCCTATATGCTTTATATGATATATTTTTCTGAAGGAGAACATAAAACAGCACATTATGCTATCTGTACTGCATTTATGGCTGCCGGAATGATGTTTCCGGGAATGATTGCAGGTTGGTTGCAAGAATTATGGGGATATAAACATTTCTTTTTATTTATAATGATATGTGCTATCCCGACCTTAGCTGTTATTCCTTTTTTGAAAATTGATAAAAACTTTGGTAAAAAGCAGAAATCTGTTGAGCAAGTAACCGAATAAAAGAGTTGAAATAAAACTTATTAATCAGGAGCATTTTCTTTTTATAAATTGAATGCTCCTTTTTTCTTATCTTTGCATTTTCAAAGAAATAACTTGAAAGATGAAAATACTTATTCTTGGTGCAGGGAAAATGGGCATATTCCTCACCGATGTGTTGTGTTTAAAACACGAAGTCGCTCTATATGATACAGACCCCAAAAAACTTCGGTTTGTGTTTAACACGTTGCGTTTAACTCAATTGGAAGAAATTCGTGAATTTGAGCCGGAACTGCTGATTAACTGTGTAACCCTCAAATATACATTGGAAGCGTTTGATAAAGTCCTTCCTTATGTTTCAAAAAATTGTATCATTTCGGATATAGCATCGGTAAAAACAGGATTGAAAGAATATTACGAAAAAAGCGGAAAAAGATTTGTGTCAACTCATCCGATGTTTGGACCTACATTTGCTACATTGGACAATTTAAGTTCACAAAGCGCTATTATTATTTCTGAATCAGACCATATGGGAAAAGCGTTTTTTAAAGATTTGTATCATAGTTTGCGACTGAAAATTTTTGAATACACCTTTGAAGAACACGACGAAACCATCGCCTATTCGCTTTCTATTCCATTTGCATCTACACTGGTATTTGCATCGGTAATGAAACCTATTGAAGCTCCCGGAACCACTTTCAAAAAGCATATGGATATTGCCAAAGGATTATTGTCGGAGGATGATTATTTGCTTTCGGAAATATTGTTTAATCCTTATACTTTCGAGCAAGTGGAAAAAATTCGACTTGAACTTCGTCATTTATTGGAAATAATAAAAACAAAAGATACACCGCAAATGCAGGAGTTTTTGGAGAAGGTAAGGAAAAATATTGAATAGAACATATTCTTTCCCGCAAAATGACTAAAAACGACCTTAAAATTATACAAGAAATCGGTAAAGGAAAGTCTGGCGTTTCTTTTCTGGCTGCTTCACAACAAGGATTGGTTGTTTTTAAAGAAATGCATGATGAACCTGTTGTTTATTATCAATTTTCAAAAAATAAAGTAGAACTGGAGATAGATGCTTATCATATACTTTCAAAGTTACAAATTAACATTCCAAAACTGATATCGTACAGTATTGATGAAAATTATCTTATCAAAGAATACATTGATGGTGAGTTAATTACCAAGAAACAACAAATTGCTCCTATAGAAAAAGAATTGTTTTTTGAACTTTTACGGCTGGAAGAAAGGATGAAAAATGCTCGTATTAATATTGATTATTTCCCGGCTAATTTTGTTTTAAAAGAAAACAAACTCTTTTATATTGATTATGAACACAATCCTTACAGCGACGAATGGAATTTTACCAATTGGGGTATTTATTATTGGCTAAACTGTAAAGGAATGACTGATTATTTGAGAACCGGAGATATTAAATTTATCAATACAGATTTTTCCTCCGGAAAACCTACTATAACCGATGTAATGTTGAAAGAAAGAGAAAAGATTCTGACTGAATTTTATCAAATTCAATTAAAAAGGTCTTCAAGTTAACTTGAAGACCTTTTTAATATTCTGCTAATCATCTCATCACCTGAATAGAATATCCCCAAGGCTTAAGTTTTATTTCCGTATTTGTTTTCAACATTATCGATTCTCCAAGATAATTAGTAAAATCGCCAACGATTTCATCCGTAATCTTGAAAGTTTGTTCTTTAGAAGAGAGATTCAACACACAAATTATTTTATTATTTCCTTTGAAACGTATAAAACTCAGCACATCGGTAGGTGCTGTATTATTCAATAATTTGAAACTCGTTTTGTAATCAGTACTCCAAAGAGCTTCATTCCTTTTCCTTAACTCATTTAATTTGGTAATTAATTCCTGCCGAGCGTAGGTTTTAAACCCAACTGTATCTTTATCAAAAAACTTCAATCGTTTTTTCAATGGTTCTTCCTGTCCCGTATAAGTCAAAGGCATACCGGGAATCATATAAGTGAGTATTGTAAATGCATCCACGGTTTGTTGGTTTTTCAACCTTTCATATTCATCGCCAGCCCAAGTATTTTCGTCGTGGTTCGTAATAAAATGCATTCTCACATCTTCAGAGTTAAAACGTACACTCTCATCATTGAAATGTTTTATTATGTCCGTCACGTTCTTTTTCCCCTGAGCAATATCATTAATTATATCTTTCAAAGGCCAATCATAAGTCATATCAAATGCTCTGTGAATTATCGGTTCACCGTCTTCTGCGAGGAAAAACAGATTGGGTTTAATTTCGTCCAATTCTTTACGTGCATGCAACCAAAATGAAAGTGGAACCATTCCTGCTACATCACAACGAAAACCGTCAATATCAACATTTTTTACCCAATAACTCATAGCATCAATCATCGCACGGCGAAGTTCAGGATTATCGTAATTCAAATCGGCAGTATCTTCCCAGTCTGTTCCTTTAGGTATAATTATTTTCCCTAAGCTGTCCTGTGTGTACCAATCCGGATGTGGTTGAATCCATACATTATCCCAAGCCGTATGATTCGCAACCCAATCAATAATTACTTTCATACCCAATTTGTGTGCTTCGTTTACCAGATTTTTTAAATCACCTTCCGTTCCAAATTCAGGATTTACAGCGGTATAATCTTTTACTGCATAATAACTACCAAGCGTTCCTTTACGATTCTTTTCTCCAATTGGATTGATCGGCATCAGCCAAAGTATATCTACGCCCATTTTCTTTAAACGTGGAAGATGTTTCTGAAATGCTTCGAAAGTTCCTTCCGGAGTATATTGGCGTACATTTACTTCGTAAATATTCGCATTTTTTGCCCATTCCGGTGTTGATTTTTTATAATCTATCGAATCTAATAAGTTTTCGGAAATTTTATTCGATTTTGGTTTACATGAAACTACTGTTATTGCTAAGCCCGCCATAAGTGAAAATGCTACAAAAAGAAAGAAAATTTTGTTTTTCATAAATATCTATTTTTAAAAAAGTTAAAATAATATTCATAATAAAATTAAAATAAAGAAATTTTTAGAACAAAAAACGATTCCATCTTTCAGAAATCGTTTTTTTGCTAAATTACCGCTAATAATTAAGTTATTGTTTCACAAATTTTTGAATGGATTTTCCTTGACCTGTAGAAACTTCCATTAAATACAGTCCTGAACCTAAAGGAGTTACATCTATTTCGTTAGTATCATTAAATACTTTTTGTAAAGCGCCTTGTGTATTAAATATTCTTACAGATTTTACGGCGTCTACTGTAGTTATCCAAATTTTTCCTTTAGTTACATTTGGATAAATTGTGCAATCTATAGTTGCTTTAACATCATCAACACCTGTAAATGGAACTTTTCTATCGGTATAAACTCTTAGTTCTCCACTGGCTAATTGTAATGTCATTGCCGTATTGCTTACATTTAATTCTTCTCCGGTAAGAAGTTCGTACCAAGTACCTGTTTTTTGAAATAATGGATTGACTGTAACGGTAGAAGTAGCGTCAAAATTACCTACGACTATCATATTCAAATCGGAGTGTGTTAACGCAATTCTTCGTCCCTGACTCCAGTCAGACTCATTTACACTATAATTCCATGTGCCGTATGTAAATGCATTGGAATAATTCTTACGCAATGTTATTATTTTTGAACATTTATCATACGCATCTTTACGGTGCGCTAAATCCAACCAACCCCAAGCTGATGGTTTATTGCTTGTATCGCCTTCGCCTCCGCTGTAATCGTATCCCATCTCTTCAAATTCCCATAGCATTTTAGGACCTGGTAAAAGTGTTGCAAATGCAACAACCAAAGGAACACGCGCCACACGTGAAATAGAATCAGTCTTCAAGTTACCAGCGCCATATATTTTCACCTTATAAAAATTACGCAACTCATCATGGCTTTCAGCATACCCTACCCATTGACGTGGAGAACTTATCATTCCTCCAAAACCGCTGCTACCTGAATATCCCATTGCGGCTTGTGAATAAGCATTGCTGTTTTTAGACCATAAATAGATTCCTGCGGATGCAAATTCTGATTGTTCTGAGCTATTTCCTAAATGTTCCAGTATAAATATCGCATTTGGATTGGCAGCCATTACGGTATTGTAGTAATCTTTCAGGATTGCAATACGTGAAGCATCGTAAGATTCGGCTGTATTATTTTGAGTAAACCCTTTGGCTAAGTCCATTCGATAACCATCTACTTTATATTCTGTGAGCCAATATTGAAGCACTCTTTTGAAATAAGCTCTTGTATAGGAGGATTCATGATTAAAATCATTAAAAACACTATAAGCATGAGGCGCAACCGGATTCATCCAAGGATTATTAGCTGCCGGACGATTATTTGCACTATCCCAATAAAGTAGAGCAAAAGGACAGATTCCTGTTGCTTGATTAAAAACCATATCAAGAATTACAGCTATTCCTCTTTTATGACATTCGTCAATAAACTTTTTGTATGTATCTGAGGTTCCATACGCTTTGTCCGGAGCAAAGAAGTGGTTCGGATTGTAACCCCAACTGTCATTTCCGTCAAATTCCTGAATAGGCATTAGTTCTATAGCAGTTATTCCTAATGTTTTCAAATAATCAAGTTTTGTAATTGCTGCATTTAGCGATTTTTCAGTTGTAAAATCACGAAGAAGAAGTTCATATATAATTAAATTATCTTTAGAAGAAATTGAAAAATTAGAAACTTCCCAATTATAAGTTGTTTTTGCCGTTTGGAAAGTAGCCACAAGCCCTGTTGTTTTACCTGTGGGATAAGGAGGCAAATTAGGATAAATAGTACTATTGTAATTAATATATTGATCGTTCCAAGGATCTAGTACTAATTCTGTATAAGGATCGCTGCTTCTGATAGAACCATCCACTAAATATTGAAAGCGGTAAAGTTTTCCTGCAGTAAGTCCGGTCAATTTTATCCACCAATAACCGGTAGAAGGATCTTTTTTCAACTGATATGCATTTTGTGGTATCCAGCTATTCACATCGCCAATTAATAAAACATTTGTCTTATTCGGAGCATTGAAAACTAAAGTTACAGTGTTATTATCAATATAATTTATACCTAANTNACTGGNNGAAGGATCAACCGCAGCGGAGGTTACACTATTAGGAACACAAATATTTAGGGTGTCATAAACAGTAGTGCTATTTGCCGTTGCCAAAGCAATAAATTGGAAATCGCCGGTAGAAGCAAAAGTATAAGATGTTGTTAAACTTGTCGAGTCGGCACGGGTTGCAATAGATGCGCCATTGACTTTTAAGTTTAATGCAGAAGATAAAGTAGAAGTTATTTTCAGAGGTAGTTTTGTACCTGATGTGCTTGTTCCATCGGTTGAAGGTGTTGTGAATTCAACTACAAAACCTACTGTGACAAATATATCTTTAGCCCCAGTATCTTTTCCTTCTAAATAAGAAGTACCTGTTGCTGGATAATATTCTCCACTTCGGTAAACAATGGCTATTTTTTTAACAACTTCTCCGGTGGTTAAACCGAAATAATCCACCATATTAGGAATAGTGAGTTGCCATTTATTATTACCTAACGAAGTACATTTATACTTTNGTGAATTATCACCCCATTGNGAGGGCGCGTGTTTCCAGTCAGTATCATTTGTACTTGCGTTTGTAATCACTCCAATATGAGCATATACTGTGCCTGAAGGATTTTTGGTCAGATAATCTTTAAGTCCTGCCGTACCTTGAGTAGCATCGTATGTTAATACGATTTGTCCGGTATAATCAGATGGTATGTACGCCGGATTACTCGTAACAATTTGTCCCCAACAAGTTATCGTAGTAAATACGAAAAATAAAAATGAGAAGATTTTTTTCATGATGAATATTTATTAATTGAATTTATTTATATGGTTTAATAGATTTTTAGTACTAAAACACTCAAATTTAACATCAAAAATTATGCTATAAAGACTCTTTTAAGACAGAAAACACCCTCATTATTAATTCTTTATCAATTTTTCAATTTTTTGCACATTATTATCTAAAGTAATCCTTAAGAAATAGGTTCCTTGAGGAAATTCTGAAATTTGTAAACAAGTTGTATTTTCTNTTTTCTTTAACATNGAGCCAAACAAAGACAATAACTCTATTTTTTTCACACTCTCTTCTGATTGAATAAATATTTTATCTTTTACAGGGTTTGGATAAATATTTACAGTTACTTGTTCCACTTCAGGCACTGCTGTTTTTATTAATGCAATTTGATAATCTGTTCCGCTGTTATTGTCCCACGTATTGTTTTCGGTATAATTTACTACAAAACTGATGTACTCTGTGAGTTGTGATGTATCATTAAAAGGACCTATTTGTACCTGATATTTTCCGTTTACCAACGAAAAGGATGTGCGAGCCGCTTTATTATCACTCCANTAGGTTGAACCTGAAGGTAAATAAGCAGAAATAGGTTTTTCAAATTTATTTATTCCCCAATGCAATACCGCTCCGGCTGTTGCAGTAGGGAGCTCAATTGTAATTATGTCATCCGTAGTTGGCGCAGATGGTGTAATTATGTATGAACCAATTTTTGTNGTAATAGTCGAACCNCTGCTGGAACTTCCACCGTTTGCCCCAACATACACATGAAAGATTGGTGATTTTGCTATGTTTCCCTTATTGTCGGTTGCTTCAATATAATAATCTACCAACACATCTTTCAAGCCCGTAACTTGTGCTGAATATTCATCAGCTTTATAATTTGGTTTTAATGTTGTGGCACTTGCTATGGTTTTAGATGTCATAGAAAGTTCCTGCCAAGCATTTACATCAGAACCACCTGTATATGTTTCGTTGTCGTTGGTNAATAAAGAGTTTACTCCATCTTTGTCCGTACGGTATTNTAGTTTCACTGATTGTAAACCACTTACATCATATACATACGACCAAATTGTAAAATCAGAGGATTTTGTCGTTTCCCATTCNGTTCCGCCGGGATTATATGGTTCACGTTGCGGNTGATAAATAGAAGGCGGNGTTAAATCAGTCCCTGAATTAACCACATTCATTGCTTTTGCTGTGGCTAAATTAGAAGCGCGGGTAGGTTTTGAATCCCAATCTTCCGTTCCATCCCAGTACCAATAACAACTTGTTTCTCCATTAGTTAAATAATCCCAAGCAGCTTTCGTATCAGTAGAGGAGGAGTTAATTTGTTCAGCTGTTTTTACAATATTTGATGTGGCTGTAATTACGCTCCAACTATTTCTGTCCGGACTATAATCATTTGTCGGGTCGCCATTCCATTTTAGAAATTCCGGATCGGAACCTGCTCCCGACCAACTTCCTGATTCTACATGAATAATATCATTTGATGCAGGTGGAAATTGTTGTAAATAATCTTGTATGGTTGTACATACAAAACGGTTTGGATTGGAATTCAACCAGTTAACAAAACTGTCGAAATTACTTCCATAATAACTGTCGGTTCCTCCTCCATAATTATCGCCATCATGATGTAAAACGACTAAAATTGGATGAGCNGCATCAGTATTGTAGCTTTCCAATTGACTCATTGTGTTTTCATAATTTAAAGCGCCAAATCCACCACGTCCGTCTTCATTTCCAAAAAAAGTAGAAGTAGGGACTGCTATCATTTTGTATTCGATACCTGTTGCCGGATCTACGTATTTTATCCAATGCGGACGATGCCCCCAGCCTGCAGAAATAGGAATCGGCGCCCAAAGTCCATTCAATTGTTTCCAGTCATTTGGATTTGGATTGATTTGATCTGCTTTATTTGGTTCTACAACGCTGCTTGCTTTCGCCCAAGGTTGCCCCGCACAAGCACGGTCAAAATGTTGATTATCGACCATCACCCATTGCAATCCTTCATTCACTAATGCAGGAATGATATGATCTTCAAATGCATTTTCGGGTGGAAATATTCCTTTCGAGTAAGGCATTCCGGGAAAATTAGCAGCAAATATTGCTTTGTGTNTTTGTATTTGTTTTTGTATATCGGTATTATCGATCAACGGCATCAACGGATGATGATAACCGAAAGCCACCATATCCAGACGTTGGTTTCCAAGAGAGGTTTTTTTAGAAATCATATTATTCCAAGATGATTTCCATCCGGAAAAACCAACGCCGTTTGACTCCATTACATTCAAGTTTTCAACCAAAGAACCGGAAAAACTTACCTGTGCGCCTCCGTGAGACATAGAAAGCATTTTATTTACCGCATTTGAGGGCCAAGAAGTGTAAGGACCGGAGCGTGAATTAAAGATATCGTACAAATTATACGAAAATGTGTTGGAGTTTTGAGACTGTACAACATTTTCGCCCGGCTGATAAATTGGCTGGTGCATATGCCATTGAAAGGCAATATAAATTGGAGGATTTGCCACTACTAAATTGGCAAAAACAAATAAAAAAAATAAAAATGTAAAGTGCTTTTTCATGATAAAATGTTCTTTAGAAATAGATTATTAAANTTGCAATAAACAATATCACAATGATTTACAAAATTAATGGATTCCTAAAGAACATTTCTTAAATTAGAGATATTAACCCGATATTATAACGCAAACGTTTGAAAAATTACTGTTTTGACTTTAATATCAGAGCATCAAAAGGTTTTAATTCAATCATGTTGCCTTCGTATATTTTCCCTGTAAGTAAATCTATATTTTCCCTGTTATTATTTTTAATATCAAAAGTCTGAGATGTATTTCCGGCATTAAACAGTACAATTATTTTTTCAGTATTATCATAGCGAATATATCCAAGTTTTTTCCCTTCAGCAATAATAAATCTTATTTTACCATCTCTTAACGCCTTTTCAGACTTACGGATAGAAATTAATTTTTTGTATAAGTCATATTGGGTTTGATTGAAAACAACCTTATCGTACGTTTTCTTTCCGGGCTGAAAATTATTCCGATATTCTTTTGAGAATTTCATTTCTTTCCACATCAATGGTTTACGATTATAAGGGTCATCCGCTCCCCACATTCCCATTTCTTCCCCATTCCAAATTTGTGGTGCACCAATTGTTGTAAAAAGATGTATTAGATACAATCTTAACCTCTGATACGTAATTTTATCCGGTTTTCCTGTCTTATATTTTGGATTTTCTATTGGATTGGCGTGGTATTTATAGGCATTCGTATTATAAAAATCTGTCAATAAACGAGGAGAATCGTGTGTGGAAGAAACATTCATCATTGCATAAACATTTTCTTGCGGCAAGCGATTCCATTGATATTCCAAACTATCTACGAATTGTTTTGCATTGATTTCATCATCCGAATTAAGAAAGAAACTTCGTGCTGGTTTATATACCTGATAAAACATCACGGCATCAAACATATCGCCTCTTACATACGGCTGCGGATTCATTAATTTTTTGGGCCATTGTTGCCACCAAATTTCGCCTATCAAATATGCATTTGGATTCACACTTTTTACAAAATCACGATAATCGCGCCAAAAACCCATTCCGATTTGCTCCGCAACATCCAAACGGTAACCGTCAATTCCTTTTGAAATATCTCCATCCGGCGCTAACCAACGTTTTGTAACATCAAAAATATGCATTTTTGCTCCTTCGTTTATATTTCCCTCATAAGGCAAACCATTAATACGGGGCGAGGTGATATCCACTTTTTTCAATTCAGGTAAATATGCATTTCCATACCAGCCTTTGTATGAAAATTCATTTTCGGGAGTACTCGGGTTATCAAACGAAGTTATCTCGTACCAATCTTTGTATTTTGAATTTGCCTGATTTTTCAATATATCCTCCCAAGCCCAAAAGAGTGTTCCCGTGTGATTCCACGAATAATCAACAATAATTTTCANCCCTCGTTTGTGTAATTCATCTACTAATTTCAGAAAAAGTTTGTCAGCCGAAGTCCATTTCCAAGTGGCAGGATCTGCCGGATTTTCTACTGCCATCAGTTTTTTGTCGCCTTCAGGGTCGGGACCAAAATTAATGTCGATATGATGGTAATTGCGCGCGTCGTATTTATGAAGTGACGGAGCGTCGTTTATAGGATTAATGTATACCGCCGTAATACCCAAGTTCTGTAAATAATCCAACTTATCCAGCACCCCTTGTAAATCNCCNCCATACCTGCGGAATTGCAGCATAGAGCCAAAATCTTGTTTTTCATCCTGTTCCCATAGCTGGCGTTGATACCAATTGCCTGTCCAGGAAGAAATTTGCCAACCTTTAGGAGGAATGATATTCATGTTTGGAACGGAAATAGTTGCTACGGTTGGATCGTTGGTTTTATCGCCGTTATTAAATCGCTCAACAAAAATTTGATACCAAACAGCGTCTTTTGCCCAAACCGGAGGAGATGTGTATTTTTTATCGTTTGTTTGAGAAATGGAAAATTGATAAATTAACAATGTCAATATCACAATTGAAATCTTTTTCATTACTATACTATTTTGAAGTTTATTACTTAAAGAAACACTGTGTAAAGTTAAAAAAATATCCGATTAATAACAAGTTAAAATAATAAAGACTGACCCTTTCAAGCCAGTCCTTATCATAAAAATAGCTTCAATTTATTTTACAGAAATAATCTATTTTACAAATTTTCTTGAACAAGATTTATCAAAAGTTACAATATAAATACCTGCTGGCAAATTATTAATATTAAATTCATTCTCAAGAGTATTATTTGTTTCTTGTTGCATTATAATCCGACCTAAAACATTATACAATTTTAATATTTTTACATTTTGCGGATAATTTACTTTAAGAACACCTGTTGCTGAATTATATATTAAATTATATTCTTCTTTTAGTTGACTTGCCTCTTGTGGCAAATTAGGATCTCTTTTTACCCCTCCCATACCACTTGCGGTAAAAGTAAGTATATTAGATTGTGTTCCTGAACAACTTGAAGAATAACCAAGCACACGATATTTTATTGGATAAACAGCGGGAACACCGGACCAGCTACGAGGAGAAGTGGCACCTCCATGATTTGATACCCAAGTTGTTCCACCATCTATAGAATACTGTAATCCAATGGTTGTATTATTTGCATAATTGTTATCCCAATAATACGTTACAGTGGTTCCATTACGCTCCACATTTTGTAAAACAGGAGGATTACAGGAATAAATTAATATGTTAGATGCTACACCAGAACAGCCATAAGAATAACCCAATACCCTGTATTTTATGTAAGACACATCAGGTACATTTGACCAGCTACGAGGAGAAGTAGCACTTCCATGATTTGATACCCATGTCGTTCCACCATCTGTTGAATATTGAAGACCTATCGTAAAATACTGTGTTATGTTATTACTCCAGTAAAATGTTGTTGTTGTACCACTTCTGACGATATTTTGTAACGTCGGAGCTATGCAAGGATGCTCTATCACATTTGAAGTTGTTTCGGAACAACCGGGAGCATAACCCAATACTCTGAACTTTATAGGTCTTACATCCGGAACATTTGACCAGCTACGAGGAGAAGTTGCTCCTCCATGATTTGATACCCACGTTGTTCCACCATCTATAGAATACTGTAATCCGATGGTTGTATTATTTGTATTATTATTATCCCAGTAATAAGTCACAGTAGTTCCACTACGTGTTACATTCTGCAAGATAGGAGGATTACATACCGCTGGCGTAGCTGCTTGCACAGCTGCATAAGCATCTAATAATCCATATCCCATATCATTATTCCATGTACCATTTGTACGTCCAGTGGTTGTTTGGTATGTATAACTACCAACCTTTTGAGCGGTTGATTCAATAATGTCGGCAACTTGTCTTTGTGTAAGGTTCGGATTTCTAGACAATATTAAAGCAGCTACAGCTGCTACATGTGGAGTTGCAGACGAAGTTCCGTTAAACGTCATATAATAATCTCCTGCCGTACCGGTAGAGGTATTATAACCATTTGAGCCTTGTCTGTCGGTTGTTGGTATGAGTACACCTGGAGCTACAATATCTAATTCGGGTCCATAATCACTACCCCACCAATATTCACCATCACAACTACTAGGGTTTTTTCTTTGTGCACAAGGACTCATTGCTCCCACAGCTAATATATCGGGATTTGAATTCGCAGGATAAATAACTGAACCATCATTATTTCCTGTTGCAAATACAACCACACAACCAAGTCCATTTCTTCCTAATGTCAAAGCATTCGTAATGGCATCATCTAGAAAAGTACTCGCCAAAGAATTATGTCCCCAAGAATTACTAATCACAGATGCTCCATTTTGCCGAGCCCAATTAAATCCATTTGCGAGTTCTTGTTCCACATTAGGTCTTAACCATAAGTCATTACTTATTGACATTAACCTACAACTAGACGCTATGCCTGACACTCCAAGATTATTATTTGAAACCGCTCCAATAATTCCGGCGCAAGCAGTTCCATGACTACCTCGTACTACACTAGGAGATGTACCGGTTTGGCAATCATAACTGGAAGAATAAATATTGTTAACTAAATCCGGATGATTTAATTCTACACCTTGATCTATTACAGCTACAATAATATTTGAGTTACCGGTAGTAATTTGCCTCGCTTGACAAAAATGGATGTCTATACCTATTGTTCCTCCGTTTTGACCTGTATTATTTAAATTCCATTGTTGACTAAAATAGGTATCATTTACACAGTTAATGTCAAACTTATTCATAAAATTTGGTTCTGCTGCTGAAAATTTCTGCGTTTCATAAAATAAATTTGCCATTTGCAAAGCATTACCTTTTGATGAATTTGAACAAGATAAAGTGTACCATAGAGGCATAAATTTGTTATTTCCTACAATAGTTGCACCGTTTTCAAGTGCCATTTTTTCTAACAAATTGATGTCATTTGTATCTTTAAGTTTAACATAGAATAGATTTGACAATCCAACCTCAACTTTTTTGGAAGTTAAATAAAAAGATGTCTCATATTTAACACTTTTATTATTCATCAGATTGGCTTTTGAACTAACATTCGAATTGTCTTCGATTATTGCCCATTTTGTTTCGGAAATCGGATTGTTTTTATAAGGTAGGATGCCAGCATCGTTCTTTGTAATACTCCACTTCTTTATCTTTGTAGAAGTCGGCAACGATACTTTCAAAGAAGTGCTATCTAATGAGTTATCCAATACAATGAAGTGCTTGGTAACTAATTTTTCAACAAAAATCTTCTGATTTTTGTACCAGTAATAATCATTTTGACCAAAAATCATAAAACTATTAACAATAGTTATAAACGTCATTAAAATAATTCTTTTCATAGTAATTTAATTTTAAAGTTTGGTACTCTATATTTGTCATAAATAGGGGGCAAGCCTTTCTTTTGCCTATGTAGTATAAATATAAATTTAGTGAGATTTTGACATATTACAAATAAACTGTTGCAAGTTGATTATTTTACTTTTGAGAACCTCTTATTGCTTTTCTGACGCACAAAGAGTTTATTATTTGAGTAATAAATTTCTCGATTTGATTGTTCCGCTTAACGAAAAGAGAAATAAAAACCAAATATTGAAGTAGTTGGAAGGTTGTATTATTTCTTCTTAATTAGATGGAAAGTAATACCATTCAAAAATAAAAAAAGAATATTATAATTCCAAAATATTTCTTATATTATACAACATATTTTAATGTGCTTATCAAATTTATGTCAGATTAACTTAAATTACTCCTATCTGCCATAAAAAAACACTTGAAATTTAATCACTTATATAAAAAAGGCTGACCCATTAAAGTCAGCCCTTATTTATAAACACACAGATATTTCTTTGGTTATTTTTGAACTACATAGTAGCAACCGTCAATGTCATTGAATACAACAATATATGTTCCAGCAGTACCTAATATATTATGACCTCCATTTGTTCCTATCCCAACAAACTGATATAATGGATCTCCATCGCTTGAACCAGCACCCCAGTTGATATCCCAGCCACCGTTGGCTCTAAACTTATATTGTATTTCAGCATCAAATGTTATGGTTGAATACCAAACATGACTCATTGTACTTGTATTGGCTGTCATAGCAACATCGCTTCCCCATCCGTTAAATCCTCCAATCATACCAATAGTGCTATATGTGTTAGTAGGTGCAGTGGCAGCAACAATTGAGCAAGTATTTTTGTGTGTATCCAATGTAATAGTATAATAACCATCAGAAGGAACTTGGAAATTATCACTTCCTTCTGGTGCTGGATTATTTATGCCTTTACCACCATTATTTGCCCATTTAGCCCAAGAACCGGGTTCTTTAGCTAACAAGAATTCATCAGATGCTTTGAAATAACCAGTGTAGCTATATTCACCTGTACCATCGCTATAATACTTACTTCCTGAAACAACACTTAAAGGAATAATTGCACTACCAATAACATCTACGGAATTAGACCAACCACCCATACTTCCTACAATATAATAAGGTTTTGGAGTGATTTCATAATATGGTTTTGTCAAAGGCATAGTAGTAACCTTAAATGGTAAAACACTTGTGGTATATAATGCTTTTGTACCACCATTTACAATATAAGCTAATACTTTAGCATAAGCATCATGTTCTACCGTTGAATTATTAAGCGCATTCAACGTATCGTTCAATTGAGTGTAATCCACTATCAATTCATTTTCATTAGTCGTAGCATCTACAGATTTGTAAGTAACAAAGTCTTGAGTGTCAGACAAAATTATGCTATATTCAACCGTTGCCGCTGTATCAACCAAAGCAGGTACAGAAGTCATAGAAATAAAATCTAATGTCTGTCCCATATTGCTTTCTGTAATAGTAAGCGGAGTTGTCTTTATACTTGCTACAAAATTCGCGTCTTGAATAGCAGATTGTTCTAAAATGGTAGGATCTGCCACGGTCTGATTTGCATAAGGATCCTCGCAAGCAAAAAAACCAATGCTGACAAGCACAAGTGAAAACAGATATAAAATTGTTTTTTTCATGTTTATTCAAAATTTTAATTGTTAAAATAAAATTTAGAATAACATTTCTATCTAAAAAGACAGAAATGTTATTTTTTTTATTTTTTAATAAAGTAATAGCACCCGTCTATATCATTAAATATTACAGCATAAGTTCCTGCTGTTTCAATCATATTTTTTCCTCCATTTTTACCCAAACCCACGTAAGAGTAAGCAGGATCTGCATCATTGGCTGACGGTGTTCCCCAGTTCACATCCCAATTACCATTGGCACGCAATTTACATTGGCTATCAGCAGCAAACTGATATGTGGTATACCATATGTGGTTATTATTAGTTTGGAAAGCTGTCATTGCTATATCACTCCCCCAGCCTGTCATTTCCCCAATTAATCCCATAGAAGCATAAGATGTAGGAGTTATATCAGTTGCTTCGATAGTAAGTGTATTGGTTATGGAGTTTAATGTAATAGTATAATAACCATCAGATGGAACTTTAAGATTTTTTGAGTTTCCATCATTGTGAACAAAATTATCAATGCCATCTGCTCCTGCATTTCCCCATTGCTCATCCCAACTTCCAATATCTCGAATTAATTTAAAGGTTTTAGAAGCTTCAAAATATCCGGTAAATTTCCAAATGCCTTGTCCTTCCGAGTTGTATACCTTATCTTCTACAACACCTAATGGAATTACTTCTGAACCTAAATGATCATTGTCATTATTCCAACCTGTATACCCAATAATATAATATGGTTTTAATATTTTCGCTTCGTAATAATAAACAGAATTAGGAATATAATATGGCAAAATATTTAGTTTAACCACATTTGAATAAAGAGATTTAACTGTGGGTTCATTGTCTAAAGGAGTAGGAGTAGCTGTACTTATAACAGCCCTTAAACGCACATATATATCTTTAGCAACAGTAGGATTTGGCATTCCATTTACAGGATCTTGTGCTAAGTATAACTCAAACATTGCTTTAGCCATATCTTTTACATTGATATTTACCTTTTCTCCTTGCACAGAAGATGCTAATTCTACGCTGTCTTTCATATCTTCAGTAAATGATGCTTGTATATAATATGTTACCGCTGCAGTAAAACCATAATCTGGTTGCTGTGTGGTTAAAGCATCCATATCTAATGAATTGTTTGCCTCATCAAGAACAAATGTATAATTTTCGTATTGAGTCCCGTTTAATACGAACGGTAAAGAACCGTCTTCTGCTGCAGGATTTATTTTTATCATTTCATCTTTCTGACAAGAATAAAAACCCATCGCAATAAACAGACTTATTAATATAATATTTATTTTTTTCATATTTCTATATCTTATTTATGTTTTTTGACTATTTAATTAATAACCGTCATTTTGCTTTAAATTCGGATTAGCATTCAAATCATCAGCGGGAAGAGGCATTAAATTAAGATAAGATGGTATGGAAGCGCCTGTGGAAGCTCCACCTTTCCAATCCCAAAGATAATCGCTGCCTGTAAAAACTCCAAAACGAATTAAATCCGTACGGCGACGTCCTTCAAAGAAAAATTCACGTGCCCATTCATCTAATACAACATTTAAGTTTAATTGAGACCCCAAAAGAGTAGAAGCCTGTGCGCGTGTTCTGAGTGCATTTACTGCTTCCAAAGCTGTCATTCCGGCAGCAGGAGCTCCTCTTAATACCGCTTCAGCATATGTCAAATAAGCTTCCGCAGAGCGCATAAATGGAATATCCGTGTCAGGAAATTCAACGTCATGAGTAGCGCCACCGTCAGCACGAATATTTGAATATTTTTGCACAGAAATTCCTTCTTTGAATTTTGTAACATCTGATATAGTCACAGTTCTATCTGTTGAATACATCATACATCTCTCATCACCTGCTGCAACTGTCAAATCATCTGATGCAGGTGGATTTCCATTTGGAAAGAACTTTTTCACCAGTGCAAAACGTGCTCTGTTTCCTCCCCACGAGCCTGTTGTTCCCCAATTAGGCATTCCAGTAGTTCTTGTCGAATTGATTAAAAATATTGTAGAACCCCAGTTTTTAGTTTGAATACCGTCAGCAGCAACTGGGAAAATAATTTCTTTTGGAGCATCGTTTACAGTTGAGCCATCAACACTTCCCGCATTGTCTGCCATAAACAAATATTTATATTTTGTTGCTAATTTGTAATTGGAATCAATTACTTTTTTAGCATATATAGCAGCATCGTTCCAACGTGCAGTTCCTGTATAAACTTTGGCGTTAAGATAGATACGTGAAAGAAGTAACCAAGCTGCAGCTTTATCTACCCTATAATAGGGGGCGGCTTTTACATCGTACATATCTGGTTCTACTTCTTTTACTTCGGTTTCTATCCAGTTAAAAAGATCTGCTCTTAAAATCTGTTGTGGAGCTTCAGTTTTAATTTCAGTTGCGAATGGTACATTCCCGAAGAAATCCATTAAATAACTGTAGGATAAAGCTCTTATAAAACGCACTTCTGCACGTTGTTTAATAGTTTTTTCATCAGTTAAATCTGCCGTTTCATCCAAAAAATGGTTACTGATTGTAATCACAAAATACAAACGAGCATAAACGGCTTTTAATGAGTTGTTTAATGACGTAAAATTGTTAACATTCATTGTTACAACTTCAGCATCACCCCAAGCACAAAGCGCTTCGTCTGTTGGTAGTTCACTGCAATTCCACAAACTGCGTGTTAATGAAAAACGACCTTCATCGTCAATATCAATATCATTGTTTCCTGCAGCTCCTTGTTGTCCTGTTAATGCCCAAGCGGCATATACTTTTGTAAATACTTCATCTTGATTGAACGTCTGAATTGTAGATGGGTCTATTGGCTCTAAATTAAGGTCACCAAAACAAGAGACAAAACCTAATCCAAGTACGAACGATAAGATGTATAAGTAATATTTTCTAATTATTTTCATAATATACATTCTTTATTGGTTATTAAAAATTAAGAGTTAAACCAATTACGGTTATGATTGGTTTTGGGTAAATACTTCCATCAATTCCTCCGTAAACTTCAGGATCTAATCCCTTATAATGAGTAAATACAAATGGATTTTGAACAGAGGCTGAAATACGTCCGCTTGATATTGCATTAAATAAATTTTTAAATGTATATCCTGCAGTAATATTATCAACACGTACAAAAGATGCATCTTGGACAAAATAGTCAGACAGATAAGTTATGGCTCCTCCGGAGAAATTTGTTTCAAATGACATCATCGGTTTATTTTCAAAATATCCTAAAGTGGACCAAATTCCAGATTTACCAACGTTTAATCTTTCAGCAGCTACAGCGTTGTACATATAATTTCCAATATTGGAACGCAAAGTTACGCCAAAATCAAATGCTTTGTAAATTAATTTAGATGCTAATCCCATTGTAATATCAGGATTAGAGCTATGATACAAATATCTATCATTTTCGTTGATGATATGGTCTCCATTCCTATCCACATAAAGTCCTTCAATTGGTTTACCATTGTTATCATATACCTGTTGGTACACATAATATGAAAATGCAGGGAAACCTACTTTGTGGGCTTGTGCTGAACCCTGGAAAATACCTCCGGCAGGCACATAATAACCTTCGTCTTCAACAGCGGTCAATTTTGTTATTCTGTTTTGGTTATATGTGATATTATAGGTCCAGTCCCAAGTTACGTCTGAAGTTGAAACAGGTTTCCAATTTAACATTAACTCAATCCCTTTATTATTCAACGAACCAATATTTTGCATTACTTTATTTCTAAAGTTAGTTCCTGCAGGAATTGAAGTTACGTTTAATAAATCATCAGTAACACGATAATAAACATCCACAGCGGCGGTAAATCTATTGTTGTATAAACTTAAGTCAATACCGGCGTTATATGTTGTAGTTGTTTCCCATTTTAATTTCTTATTGATAGCATCGGGTCTTGCAGTAGAGTAATAAGTATCTCCAAATGGATAATAAGCGCCATCTCTATTTACAGTATAAACTGGTAAATAGCCATAGTCACCAATACCATCTTGTTGTCCTGTTTGTCCATATCCCAATCTTAACTTAAAATCAGAAATTTTGTTGTTGTTAACAAAGAACGGTTCGTTATTTATTTTCCAAGCAAATGCAAATGATGGAAAATATCCCCAACGATTTTCCGGTGAAAAACGAGAAGAACCATCGGCACGCATTGTTGCTGTAAACAAATACCTATCAAGTAATGAATAATTCAATCTTCCAAAAAGTGAAATTAACTGATTATGTGTTGCCCAATAAGTTGTATCTGCTTGATAAACATAATTGCCAATTTTAGGTTTCCCATAATTATTTCCTTCACGATGGAAACGTTGCCACTCATAACCTCCCATAACATCAAATTTTTGTGATTCAAATTCTTTACCGTATTGAAGATAAATATTCAATAACCGATTCCATTTATCTTGCAATGTGTATCCATCATAACCGCCATGTAACATATTAGTAAATGAAAACTCAGAAATTAATGTATTTTGTTTCCCGTGAGCTATTTCAGTAGCAGCATTTGCATGCAAGTGTAAATCCGGCATAAAATGAAACTTATAATCTGCTTCTATATTTCCCAAAAAATCATAAGAACGAGCTTTATCATCTCTTAAGTCTAGCAAACTTAATGGGTTTCCCGGTGCATTTGAATTTACAGCTCCTTCTGCAGTATTATACCACTGCCAGTAACCACCAAGTTTATTTACATAAGGTTCATTTTCAAAATCATATATTGATTGTGTTGGGTCCATTCTAACAGCAGCACCAACCGCACCTGTATCTGCGAAACGTTGATTTGTCAACATTCCTTTTAGATTAACATTTAATTTCAAATGGTCATCTAATAAAGAAGGATTAATTCCAACATTTCCAGTATATCGTTCAAAATTTGATGTTTTAATAATACCGTCTAAGTTTGTGTAACCAATAGAAGCACGATAAGGCATTTTTTTCAACCCTCCAGTGATGTTGATATTATGGTCTTGTCCTAAAGCGGTTTGATAAATTTGGCTTTGCCAATTTGTATTTGCTGTTCCTAAATGACTAAGGATGTCAGCATCCCCAGCGTAAAGTGCATTTGCATAAGCTCTAAACTCATCACCAGTCATTACATCCATATATTTCCCAATAGTACTTACATTAAAATTACCGTTGTAAGAAATTTTTGGTTTGCTACCTTCTTTTCCTTTTTTAGTAGTAATAATAATAACACCATTTGATGCTCGTGAACCATAAATAGCCGTAGCAGATGCATCTTTTAATACGGTGAAACTTTCAATATCATTTGGATTAATGGTACTTAATGGGTTTGCAACACCTTGTATTCCTTGATTATCAATAGTTAAACCATCAATAACAATAAGAGGATCGTTACTTGCATGCAACGATGAACCACCTCGAATACGAATTGTAGCTCCACCTCCCGGAGTTCCTCCACCAGAAGTTACCACTACACCTGCAATTTTGCCGGTAATCATATCTTGGGCATTTGTTGTAAGCCCTTTNTTTAACTCTTCAGGTTTAATAGCGGTTACAGAACCTGTTGCATCGGTCTTTTTTACTGTACCATATCCAATGGCAACNACTTCACCAAGTACCTTAGCGTCTTCTTCTAAAGTAACGGTAAAGTTTCTTTGTCCTCCAATAGGAATTTCCTGTGTTTTGTAGCCAATATAGCTAATTACTAACGTTGCGTTCGATGGAACGGATAAGGTAAATTCACCATTGAAGTTTGTTGTCAGACCATTAGTTGTTCCTTTTTCTACAACGCTTGCTCCAATAACCGGCTCCCCGGTGTTATCCCTCACTGTCCCCGATACGGAAACTTTCTGTGCATTGACATTTAAGCCAAACACAAATGTCAGCACTACGACCATTAGCGATCGTACTTTTAATTTAAAATGTGCGTCCTTCATGCATTCAGTTTTTTGAAGTTGATAAATATAATTAATTAAATAATAAATTTACAAGGTAAATATATAAGATCTTTTGAAATCTAATTAAAATATCAAAGCAAAAGTAAAATTTTAGATAACTCCTTTTATAAAATTAACAATATATCATCCAAATATCTTCTGCAAACGTTTGCGGACGCTATAAAATAAACTGATAATGAATTAGATAATACCTGAATTATTATTTTTCTATTTTTGCAAATAATATTTGTATATTTACAAATTATACTCAAAACCAACTACCATGACCAAAACTCAAGTTACCATTATTGACATTGCAAAGGTGTTGAAAATTTCTCCATCTACGGTGTCTCGTGCACTAAAAAATCATCCGGATATTAGTAAAGCGACCATAGAAAGAGTTCAAAAATGTGCGGCTGAGCTTAAATATAAACCAAATGATTTAGCATTAAATCTCCGTATGAAAAAAAATAATACTATTGGNATTATTGTTCCTGANTTGGTTCATTTCTTTTTTGATTCCATACTGTCAGGTGCAGATGAGATTGCTTATCAGGAAGGATTTAATGTAATTGTTTGCCAATCGAATGAGAAATATGAGAAAGAAATTAAAATCACCGAAAACCTCATAAATGCCCGCGTAGCAGGAGTTTTAGCTTGCTTGTCGAAAGAATCGTCAAAATATGAGCATTTTCAAACGATTGTAGATAATGATATTCCTCTTGTTTTTTACGACCGGATTTGTATTGATATACGNACAGACCGCGTAGTGGTAGATGATTATGCCGGAGCATTACAAGCTGTGGAACATTTGATTAAAACCGGTTGTGAAAGAATTGCTTTTTACAGTTCACCGGCACATTTGGAGATTTCCAAAAACAGAAAAAATGGTTATTTAGATGCATTGCGTAGAAATAANATTCCGGTTGATGAATCTTTAGTTTACGAATGTGATACTCGAGATAAAGCCATAACGCTTACTCCCGAGGTGTTAAAAAGAGAAAATCCTCCCGATGCTTTTTTTGCCATTAACGACCATACTGCAACAGGAATTTTATATGCTGTTAAAAGAGCTGGGCTCTGCGTCCCGGAAGATATATCCATTTGTGGATTTTCGGGCGGAGATTTAGCTATTGCATGTGATCCTATGCTTACTACCGTAGAACAACATGGTTATGAGTTGGGCAGAATCGCAGCGCGTCTATTAATAGACAAGATTAAAGGAATTACCCACGGACAATACACAAACAGAATTGTAAAAACAAAACTGATGGTAAGAGGAACCACGAAACCGATTTGATTTTTCCAAGTTTAGAGTTCCGTGTTCCGTGTTTCGAGTTTTTAGTTCTAATTTTTTATTTCTAACTTTTAATTTTATGTGTTATGACTACCATTCAACATTTTGAGGATTTGGAAATTAGGCAGGAAGCCCAAAAAGAACGATAATAACAAAAACAAAAAAAATAATAATGAATAATATCACAACTAACCCGAAACCCGAAACCCGAAACCCGAAACCAAAATTGAGTTTCTGGCAAATTTGGAATATGAGTTTCGGATTTCTTGGCATCCAGTTTGGATTTGCCCTACAAAACGCCAATGTAAGCCGAATATTTGAAAGTCTTGGAGCTGACATATCGAATATTCCTATCCTATGGTTGGCAGCGCCTGTTACAGGACTTATAATACAACCTATTATCGGACATTGGAGCGATAAAACCTGGAATAAACTTGGCAGGAGAAAACCATTCTTCTTAACCGGAGCCATTCTGGCGTCTTCTGCTCTGCTTTTTATGCCAAATTCACCTGCCCTTTGGATTGCTGCCGGAACATTGTGGATTATGGATGCTTCTATTAATATTTCGATGGAACCGTTCCGGGCGTTTGTGGGCGATATGCTTCCTTCTGAGCAACGTACACTTGGTTTTTCTATGCAGAGTTTTTTTATTGGATTAGGTGCTGTTGCGGGTTCTGCATTACCTTATGTATTAACAAACTGGTTTCAGGTTTCAAATGTTCCGTATGAAAATCAGGTAATTCCGGATACAGTTCGTTGGGCATTTTACATTGGCGGTTTCGTTTTTATTTTATCCGTTTTAGTTACCATTTTTTCCACTAAAGAATACTCACCGGAGGAATTAGAAAATTTTGAAACCGAAAATAAGCAAATCCTACAAGAAAAAGTTATAGATAAAAATGTTTCTCCGTCCAAATTTCAGAAATTCGGTTTACTGTTTAGCATTTTTGGACTTTTGATTGTTGCTTGGGTTTATTATTTTAAACAAGACGTTCAAATTTACGTATTGGGAGGATTATTTATTTTGGTTTCAATTTTATTTTTCCTTACCGCCTTTTTCCGAAAAAAAGAAAGCAAGAATGGAATGACCGAAATTATGACCGATTTAATGAATATGCCTCGCACAATGGGACAATTAGCAGTTGTACAATTTTTTACTTGGACAGCTTTATTTGCTATGTGGATTTACTCTACGCCTGCGATTACTCAATATCACTACAATGCAACCGATACTAAATCGGCATTTTATAACGAAGGAGCCAATTGGGTAGGAGTTCTTTTTGGAGCGTACAGTCTTTTCGCGGCGTTAACTGCGTTTCTCCTTCCGGTTTTGGCAAAAAAAATCTCCAGAAAGTATACACACCTTATCTCGTTGATAATTGGAGGAATAGGAATGATATCAATAATTATTTTTAAAGATCCGAAATTACTGTTAATCAGTATGTTTGGCGTAGGTATAGCTTGGGCGAGTATACTTTCTATGCCGTATGCAATGCTCACAGGCGCACTTCCGCCTGCAAAAATGGGTACCTATATGGGAATTTTCAATTTTTTTATCGTTTTACCGCAAATTCTCGCCGCAACCATTTTAGGAAGTATCACAAAACATATTTTCCACAATCATCCGATTTATACGCTTGTGTTTGGCGGCTGTTCGTTAATTATTGCAGGAATTCTCACATTGATTGTACAAGATAATGACGACCCTATACATAAGAAATAAGCCCCCTAAATCCCCCACAGGGGGACTTAATTTAAAGTTGAAAAACTAAATACTCGATTAATCATTTTTTACTCCTATGAAAAAGCATTTTTATCTCATCACAATCTTAATACTTCTATCTCAATTTCCAATTAGTGCAAAAATTGAAAAAGTCCCACAAGGGGGATTTAAGGGGCTTCAACATATTGAACCAACCTACTGGTGGACAAATATGCGAAATCCCGAACTGCAAATTATGCTTCACGGAAAAGATATTTCAAAATACGATGTAACAATCAATTATCCGGGCATTATTATTTCAGATAAAAAAACTACCGACAATCCGAATTATCTTTTTTTATACATTAACATCAATAAAGAGACAAAAGCCGGATTTTTTAATATTGAACTCAAAAACGGAAAGAAAAAACAAATTGTCAAATACGAACTCAAGGAACGAAAACCAAATTCTGCCAATCGGGAAAGTTTTTCAGAAAAAGACAATGTTTATTTGATTATGCCCGATAGGTTTGCCAATGGAAATCCTCAAAACGACAGTGTAACGGGTTATTTTCAAGGAGTAAACCGTGGCAATTTGTCTTTTCGTCAGGGAGGCGATATTGAAGGAATGATACAAAAAATTCCATATTTGGCCGATTTGGGAATTACCGCGTTGTGGACAACTCCTCTTTTTGACGATAACGACACGCAGTATTCCTATCATCATTATGCCGCCACCGATTATTACAAAATCGATCCGCGGCTGGGAACCAATGACGATTATTTACGGCTTTCGGAAAAGGCTGCAAAATACGGTATCAAAATGATTATTGACGTTGTTCCAAATCATTGCGGAGGACAACATTGGTGGATGAAAGATATCCCGTCAAAAGATTGGTTTAATACGTGGACTACATATACCTCTTCAAATTACAGAATTACAGCTTGGACTGATCCTCACGCAAGCGAAAGCGACCGTTACAAACTTACTCACGGCTGGTTTGCGCCAAATATGCCCGATTTGAATTTGAGCAATCCTCTGCTTTTTGATTATTTGCGTCAGGTTTATGTGTTTTGGATAGAAAAAGCGGAAATCGCAGGAATGCGTGTAGATACGTATCCTTACAACGATATTCACGTAGCAAGTAACTTTATTCAATCTATTTGCAACGAATATCCAAAGATGAACGTGGTTGGCGAATGTTGGGTAAAAACACCCGCCGAAACTGCATATTATCAAAGCGGAAATAATAATAAAGACGGTTTCGACAGCCATTTGCAAAGTGTGATGGATTTTATGTTAAAAGATAAATTAAGCGAAGTATTTAATGAAAATGAGGGCTGGGATACAGGAACAGCTAATTTTTACAGCCATTTCGCGCAGGATTTTGTCTATCCAAATACAAATATGATTATGAATTTTGTTGATAATCATGATATTGACCGATATTCCATATCGGTAAAAGGAGATGTGAAAAAATACAAAATGGGACTGGCGATGCTCATTGCTTCGCGCGGTTATCCTCAAATTTATTACGGAACCGAAATTATGATGGAGGGAATTCCCGGGGATTATCAGGGACATCGTTTTGATTTCCCGGGAGGTTGGAACGAAGATAAACACAATGCTTTTACGGCGGAAGGACGTACGGAAAAAGAAAATGAAGTGTTCGACTATTTGAAATCGCTGTTGAATTATCGAAAAAATAATTCCGTGCTTCAATCGGGAAAAATGACCCAGTTTATTCCCGAAAACGGAATGTATGTTTTCTTCCGTCAAAACAGTGAAAAAACGGTGATGGTAATTTGCAATAACAACGAAAAAGAAACCGTTTTATCCACAGCACGTTTCACAGAATGTATCAAAAACTTCAAATCGGGTACAGATATTACTTGCGGAAAAATATATGATATTCAAAATCAAATCAACGTGGAAGGAAAAACTGTTTTGTTGTTGGAATTAAGTTATGATGATATTCAAAATAAAGTTATGAATGGTTTTGAAATTTTAAAAAGTTTCAAAACCAAATTCAATTATGATGCAGAGTTGATAATTTTAAATGGAATTCCATATGGTGGTAATGAATTAAATAGAATTGAAATTAGTTTGAACGAGATTAAATCTATTGATTATTTACATCAACAAAAAATAAACAGCATTTCTGAAAAGCAATTTGAAAAAGGCGTCATTGTAATAGTAACGAAATAAAAAAATGTCCTGAAGGGACATTTTAATTCAACCCAACGTAAAAACGTTGGGTAAACAAATAACAATAACCAAAGCCCTGAAAGGGCGATTGAATGCAACGTTGAATATGGCACAATCGTTATCAAAACAATATATGCATATTATTTTTCACATTAAAACCACAAGTGTGAAAATCCGTTCAAAAGAAAAACAAGAATTGTACGCATACATTGGCGCTATAATCAAAGATAAGTAATCTATTCCGATTATTATTAATGGAGTAGAAGACCATATTCATATTTTATGTGTACTTTCTAAAAACATTTCATTAGCTGATTTTTTAGAAGACATTAAAAAATATAGCAGTCGTTGGATAAAAACAAAAGACTATTATTATAAAAATTTTGCTTGGCAAGGAGGATATGGAGGTTTTTCTGTTAGTCCTTCGTTGCACGATAAGACAAAGAAATACATTGAAAATCAGGAAGAACATCATAAAAAAATGACGTTCAGAGAAGAATATTTGTTGTTTTTGAAACAACACGATATTGAATATGACGAAAATTATTTGTGGACGGACTAAAAACGCCCCCTGCCTGCCGCAAGCAGGTTTCAGGGCTCATTTTATATGTTATCACGAAACCCAACGTTTTCACGTTGGGCTAAATTAATCCCGATAGTTATCGGGTGGCTTTCAGCCAAAAATATGATAAATAATTAATCTCTATAAACATATGAAAACCAAACTTTCAATTATTCTATTTGCCGTTTTGACACTGTCAGCTTGTCAAAAACCGGCATTAAATCTTCCTGCCGATAATGAAAACAATCGAAATTTGAACACATTACTCACTTTGAAAATAGGTAATGATACTGTTTTCACTCAAGATTACATTCTCAATCCAAATGAAATTGACAGTGTAAGTTCCTTTGACGTAAAACCAGTTTTGACGGACAAAAAAACTAAAATGATGCTGAATGTTTCGCCACAAACACCTGCATTTTTTAACATAACTATTTGGGTGAAAGGAGTTCCATATTCCATACCGTGTCGAAAAACCGATAAGATTGATTATAAATTTACATTCGATCCGCAAGGAAAAACATACAAACGTGTTCAAATTGCCGGACAAATGAACGATTGGGCGCCAAATCTTTCACCTGATTTACAACTCAACGAAAAAGGAATTTATGAAGTTACGCTGAATTTAAGTCCGGGTTCTTATTTGTATCAAATGTTGATTGACGGCGATCAAAACCACGATCCAAACAATCCGAATAAAGTGGATAACGGTTACGGAAAATTTAATTCCATTCTGCAAGTTGCCGGAAATACCGATAAATATCCTGTATTAACTACTGACAAAATTGAAACCGGAAAATTTACCGTTATGGCAGAAAAAAATCCGTCAAAAGTATTTGTTTACTGGCAAAATTATTTGTTGCCCGAAAAGTTTGCAAAAATTGAAAACGGAATAATTTCCATTCATATCCCACAAGAAGCCGCCACGCTTGAACGCTCTTACATTCGTGTTTGGACAAGCAACGAATTTGGAGTAAGTAACGATTTGCTTATCCCGTTACAAAAAGGAGAAGTATTGACTTCCGCCTCTGAAATCACCCGTCAAGACCGACACGCGCAAATTATTTATTTTATGTTGATTGACCGCTTTAAGAATGGAGATACCACCAACGATCATCCGATAAATCGTCCCGATGTAAATCCCAAAGTGGACTTTTTTGGAGGAGATTTAGCCGGATTAAAACAAGTAATAGATTCCGGATATTTCAAAAATCTCGGAGTAAATACTCTTTGGATTTCTCCTGTCAATCAAAATCCTGACGGACCTTACGGGTATTACGCGCTTATGAAAACCAAGTTTGCCGGATATCACGGATATTGGCCTGTTTCTTCCAGCAAAGTTGATTACCGTTTTGGTACAAATCAGGAATTGAAAGATTTAGTTGCAGATGCGCACACCAAAAATATGAACATTTTACTCGATTATGTTGCTCATCACGTTCACGAATTGCATCCGCTTTACAAACAGCATCCCGAATATTTTACATCGCTTTATCTTCCTGACGGGACATTGAATACCGAACGTTGGAACGACCAACGATTAACAACCTGGTTCGATACATTTATGCCGACACTTGATATGTTCAATCCAAAAGTAGTGGAAATGATGTCGGACAGCGCAATGTATTGGGTGAAAGAATTTAATTTGGACGGTTTCCGCCACGATGCTTGCAAACACGTGAAAGAAGATTTTTGGCGTGCTTTAACCTATAAAATTAAAAAAGAAAACAACGGAAAATCACTTTACCAGATTGGAGAAACGTACGGAAGTCCCGAATTGATAAGCAGTTATTTAAATACGGGAATGCTTGACGGACAATTTGATTTTAACGTGTTTGAAGATGCCAATGTGAGTTTTGCAGGCGTGGCTGTTCCCGATTTGCAACGTGTGAGTAATGCTCTTCAAAGCAGTTTCCGCACGTACGGAAGCCATAATTTAATGGGATATATTTCAGGAAATCACGACAAACCACGCTTTATGTCGTACGCTTCGGGCGATTTGAAATACGGTGAAGACAGCAAAGCTGTCGGCTGGCAACGAAATATCGGAATTACCGATAGTACCGCTTACGATAAAATGTCGTTAATGCAAACATTCATTCTTACTATTCCCGGTATTCCTGTAATTTATTATGGCGATGAAATTGGTATGACAGGCGCAAATGACCCTGACTGCCGCCGGATGATGCGTTTTGACGGTTGGAACAATCGTGAGAAAAAATTGCACGATATTGTTTCCCGATTGGCAAATCTGCGTGAAAATAACCCTGTACTAATTTATGGCGATTTTATCAATCTTCAAACTTCGGTAGATTCGTGGGTTTATGCAAGAAAATACTTTGATAAAGAAGCGATTGTAATTATCAATAATACAAAACAATCGAAAGATTTTGAAGTGGAAATTCCTGTAAATCTTCAAAAAACATTGAAAGCCACATTTGGAAATAATTTCACATTGACCAATGGAAAATTAAAAGTAACTTTGCCGGCATATAGTTCTGAAATTTTAATGTAAATCACTGGTAAAATAATTTATGATACAAATCTCCGATAAAAAACTCGCTTCGGCTGCAGAAAAAGGAATGGACGAATTCCTGAAAGTATTTACCGATGCCTATTTAGAAGTTCTCGGCGGAAATCTTACCGCTGAAAATATGAATAAACTTAACGGGAACCAACACACGCTTCTCGCCTATCGTTTTCTTACCGAAGAATTAAACGATGGAGGTTTTGTGCAACTCATTCAAAACGGTTACGGCGGATACATTTTTGGAAATCCTGTGGCAAAAGCATTGAAACTGATGGGCGCAGCGGAAATGGCAAAAATCATTTACAAGGCAAAAGAAATTTACGATGCCAACCGGGAGGAATTGGAACGTGAAACCACCGAAGAAGAATTCACGGCAATGTATGTAGATTTTGAGGTATTCGATGAGTTGGAAGAACGATATTTTGAAATTGAAGAGGAGCAAACAGCCATTATTGCTTCGTATGTGGATGATAATATTAAAGAATTTGGAGAGATTGTGTAAATAATCAACTAACACTCACATAATTATAATAAAAATCTTATCACTAAAAATAAATATAGTCTGTCAGTCTAATTTTCTGACAGGCTTTTTTATTTCAAAATTCAAAAGACTGACATTTTGACATAAAATTACTCCATTTTGGCAAAAACACAGGATTTTCAATGATTTTTACCAATTGGCACATCATTTGAAAGATTTAATGTGTCTTAAAAAACAAAATTGAAACAAATAAAAAACAAAATAAATTTTATAACAAATTATGGGAAAAATAATTGGAATTGACTTAGGTACCACAAACTCTTGTGTTGCCGTAATGGAAGGTAACGAACCTATCGTTATTGCAAACAACGAAGGAAAACGTACAACTCCTTCTGTAGTGGGTTTTGTAGATGGCGGTGAACGCAAAGTAGGTGATCCTGCTAAACGTCAAGCCATTACCAATCCTACAAAAACCGTATATTCTATCAAACGTTTTATGGGTGAAACGTATGATCGTTTGTCTAAAGAAATTGCACGTGTGCCTTATAAAGTAGTAAAAGGAGATAATAACACTCCGCGTGTAGATATTGAAGGACGCCTTTATACACCACAAGAAATTTCGGCAATCATTCTTCAAAAAATGAAAAAAACTGCCGAAGATTATCTTGGACAAGAAGTAACGGAAGCGGTAATCACCGTTCCCGCTTATTTTAATGACTCTCAACGTCAGGCAACAAAAGAAGCAGGCGAAATTGCCGGTTTAAATGTTCGTCGTATCATCAACGAACCGACTGCTGCCGCTTTAGCTTATGGCTTGGATAAAACCAATAAAGATATGAAAATCGCAGTTTTCGACTGCGGTGGGGGCACACACGACGTATCCGTACTTGAACTTGGCGATGGCGTGTTTGAAGTAAAAGCAACCGATGGCGACACTCACTTGGGTGGTGATGACTTTGACCACCGAATTATTGATTGGCTGGTTGCAGAATTCAAAAACGACAATAGCGGAATGGATTTGAGTAAAGATCCAATGGCTATGCAACGTTTGAAAGAAGCTGCTGAAAAAGCAAAAATCGAACTTTCAAATGCCACTTCCACTGAAATCAACTTGCCGTATATTATGCCTGTGGATGGTGTTCCACGCCATTTGGTACGTACACTTACACGCGCTAAATTCGAACAATTGATTGATGATTTGATTCAACGCACAATTGACCCTTGTAAAACCGCTCTTCAAAAAGCAGGTTTAACAATCAATGATATTAATGAAGTAATTTTGGTTGGCGGTTCAACACGTATTCCTGCAATTCAATCTGCAGTGGAAAAATTCTTCGGAAAAACTCCGTCAAAAGGTGTAAATCCCGATGAAGTTGTAGCAGTAGGAGCTGCCATTCAAGGAGGAGTTTTGGCTGGTGATGTAAAAGACGTGTTGTTGCTTGATGTAACTCCGCTTTCGTTAGGTATAGAAACTATGGGTGGTGTGATGACCAAGTTGATTGAAGCCAATACAACTATTCCAACCAAAAAATCGGAAACATTTACTACGGCTGCCGACAATCAACCTTCAGTAGAAATTCACGTTTTACAAGGTGAACGTCCGATGGCTTCACACAACAAATCATTAGGTCGTTTCCACTTGGATGGAATTATGCCTGCTATGCGTGGGATACCTCAAATTGAAGTAACATTTGATATTGACGCGAACGGTATTTTGCATGTTTCGGCAAAAGATAAAGCTACCGGTAAACAACAAAGTATCCGTATAGAAGCTTCTTCAGGATTGAGCGATGCTGAAATCAAACGTATGCGCGAAGAAGCACAAGCCAATGCTGCTGCCGATGCACAAGAAAAAGAACGCATTGATAAATTGAACCACGCAGACAGCTTGATTTTCCAAACGGAAAAACAACTGAAAGAAATCGGAGATAAAATTCCGGCAGAGAAAAAAGCGCCTATCGAAAGTGCATTAACCAAACTGAAAGAAGCTCACAAAGCACAAGATTTAGCGGGAATTGATGCTGCCAGCAACGAATTAAACGCTGCATTCCAAGCTGCAAGTCAGGATATGTACAACGCTCAAAATGCACAAGGCGGACAAGCCGAACCACAACAGGATTTCGGCGGACAAGATTTCAGCCAGAATCAAGGTGGAAACAACCAAGAAGGTGATGTAACCGATGTGGATTTTGAAGAAGTAAAATAAAAGCCAAAAACAAGGATTAATATCCATACTCAAACCGCTGTAAACGCTTAGTT
The DNA here is from genome assembly GCA_900498215.1 of uncultured Paludibacter sp. Lineage (GTDB taxonomy): Bacteria > Bacteroidota > Bacteroidia > Bacteroidales > Paludibacteraceae > UPXZ01. The sequence goes on from LR026962.1 coordinate 1,430,384, forward strand.
TACAGCGGTTTTTTATTTTATTATTTATGCTTATCTATTGTTATATTCGATTATTTTTCGTATATTTGCTACATATTTGTTACGCGACTTAAACAACAGTAAAGTGCGACTAATAAATACTTATCACTACTTATTCACTCTAAATACGATTGATATGCCTGGTAGTAAATTTATTCTTCCCAAGAATTGCGAAATCTGCGGTACTCAGTTTTATGCCAAAACTGTGTATTCAAAGTTTTGCTCAAAGAAATGTTCGGAGGCCGCAACCCGCAAAAAGAAGGCACAAGAAAAGCAAGAGGAACAACGCCAACAGTTAGCCGAGCAAATCCCAACCGACCGCCCTTATATCTCCATTGCTGAAGCTGTAGTTTTATTTGGCATTTCAAGAGATACTATTTACCGCCAAATAAGAAAAGGCAATATCCCTGCTGTCAACCTTGGGGAGCGATTAACCCGCATTAGTCGGGTTCACATAGAGGCTATGTTTCCAAAGGTTGAAATTGCTAAAGCAATTCAACCAACAATAATAAAACAGGAAATCAGTTTTGACCCTGCCAATTGCTATACCATTGGCGAAATCTCTCAGAAATACGGAATATCACTTTCCACCGTTGATAAAACTATTCGCAAGAATAGCATTCCCAAAAAACAGATAGGAAAATTTGTTTATGTTCCAAAAGTAGAAATCGACCGATTGTTTGCCCACAAATAAAAAGCGGAACCATGAAAAAGAAACTCGCAAAAACCAAATGTACTGTAAAGCTTCGCAAGTCAGAATATCACAACGAATGGTATTTGATACTCGAGAGCTATCCTGTTTTTAATGGTACGGATAAACCTCAACGAATCATTGAGGCACTCAATAGAACAATAACAAGCCCGGTATGGGATAAAACAAGAACCGCCCGTACTTCTGCCGATGGGTCAAAAACATTTAAACCGAAAAGGGATGTAAACGGTATCATTCAATGTAAAAGCACCATTGACCAGGAAGCCTGTGTTTTTGCCGATGGTGTACGCAGCATTCGCCAAAAGGAATATGACAACGCCGATTTATACACAGAAAAAGAAGCTGAACTTGCAGTTCAGAACCAACGCCAGCAAATAGATTTTATTGAATACTTTTCAAAGGTTTCAAAAGACCGCCACCGCAACAGCTCCCAGTCAATAATAATCAATTGGAATCGGGTTGCAGAATTATTGAAACTCTTTACCAATAGTCAACCGCTTCCATTCTCTCAAGTAACCCTGAGCAAAGCCGAAGAGTTCCGTCGCTTTATGCTTTCAGCTCCTTGTGGTGGCAAGAAAACAGGCACGGTGTCACACAATACCGCAGCCACTTATTACAGCATATTTAAAGCCGGATTAAAGCAAGCATTTATTGATGGATATCTGACTGTAGATATTTCAGCCAAGATAAAAGGTATACAAGACCAGGAAAGCCGCAGGGAACACCTTTCAGTTGAAGAATTAAATATATTGGCAGAAACACCATGCGACCGCCCTATTTTGAAGCGTGCAGCCCTTTTCTCAGCCTTAACAGGCGTTCGCCATTGCGATATTCAAAAGCTCAAATGGAAAGAAATACAAGTTGTCGGCGAACAAGTCCGCCTCAACTTTACTCAACAAAAAACAAAAGGCGTTGAGTATATGCCAATTTCAGAACAAGCCTATCAGCTTTGCGGTGAACCCGGTAAGCCGGAGCAACTTGTTTTTGAAGATTTACCAGACCCCTCTTGGATTTCGGGTCCATTAAAGCGATGGATAAAATCTGCAGGAATTACCCGAAATATAACATTCCATTGTTTCCGTCACACTTATGCAACCTTGCAGCTTGCTGGAGGTACAGATATTTACACTGTCTCCAAGATGTTAGGGCATACCAATGTAAAAACAACACAGATATACGCTAAAGTTGTGGATGAGAAAAAACAGAAAGCAACCAAAGCAATTAAACTAAATATAACACCAGACTAATACTATCATGAAAACAATCGAATCTATAATATCAAATGATCTACGCCCCTGGCTTGATAAAAACAATCAAGCAGACAATTTTTATACTCCGGAAATTAGAAATACCCCGGCAGTTGCAGAAAAGTACAAGACAAATTATACGCTTGATTTCTCTATAACAGCTTTCTCTGATAAAATCAGATATTATCGTCGAATGATAGACAACGACGTCACACAATTTCTTAATACTACGATTGAAGAGCTGGAAAACAAAACGGAAAATTTGATTTTGTTCAAACTAAAAACAAATAGAAGCAAACTTAATTCATTACTAATAAACACCAATGAATTAATTATTCGTAAAGGTTATGAATTAAACTTGATTATTTCAAGACATGCAGAATTTAATATCGATCGCCAACACAAAGAATCTACATATATTTTGAATTATACGCTTGTTTCATTGATTAAGTGCTATTTAGAACTTCAGAGCTATTACTCAAACTATATCAACCCGGACGATATGATGAATGTTGCCGATATTTACAGCAGATTATTAAATAAACCTCAGCCAGAGAACAGCTTTATCAAGGAAACGCAAATTATCAATGTTCTTCCTCTACCAGATAAAGATTCCAAACCAAAAACCGAGATTCTTTCATTTAAATACAAGAAGATACACTTAAACAGTGGGAATATAACTGACCTCATGGATTCCCTAAAGAAAAATAGTTTTATTGCACAGGACACAAGTATTACTGATTTCAGACACTTGTTTTCAGGTGAATTTGTAGCAAAGCCGATCAAGTGGACTGGTGGTAAAAGTACTTTATCATATTTTATCAAGCTTATCAATAATCAATTAAAGGTTGTAACATATCCAAAAAACAGTTTATGGAAAGTTGTTTGTGCCTGCTTTGTGGATGAAAATGAAAAACCTCTTGATGAATCTAATCTCAAAGATCAAAAAAAGCCGAAAGTAAAACTGTCCGAAATTGAAAAAGCCGCCAACCTATTAAAGTAAAACTCCGCACTCCGCAGCAACCATAAAATCCATAAATAAAAAGATAAAAGACCAATGCTAAAACGTTGGTCTTTTTCTATTTATTAGCACCACTCCGCACTCCGCACCCACTCCGCGCGGAGTGCATTTCCCTGTTTTAGCCCTCTCAGCAATAGTAATTTTGTTGCAAACAACGCTCGAAAATGAGGCTCTCGGGCGTTGTTGGAGCCTCAAATTTTTAATGCATAAAAAATTTGAACATGCAAGAAAATTTATTGCAAACAGAAATTTCATTTAACGATATGCCACGAGCATTGGCATATTTAATTGGCAAGGTCGAAAGATTAGAATCCTTGCTTAGTGCAACAAAGTCAGAATTGCCCGAATCTGACAAGTGGTTTAATTTACAAGAATTGTGCAGCTATTTGCCAGACAAGCCAGCCCGACAGACTGTTTACGGTTGGATTGGTCAAAAACTCATTCCTTATCACAAAAAGGGAAAGAAGCTCCAATTTCTTAAAAGCGAAATTGATGCTTGGTTGATTGGTGACAAACACAAATCAGTAGCCGAATTACAGGCAGATGCAGCCGCTTTTGTAGCCAATAAGAAAGGAGGTTTGAAATGAGCGAACCTAAAACTATTGGCGAAATCCTGACAGATTATTTTTTGAATAGTCAGGAACCCTTTGCAATTGCTTTTCGCAATCACTTTGCTGTAAGCAATCAGGGTACAAACTCATGTACTGTTTGCCCTGCAAGTCCTGCCAGTCCACTAACTGACAGGCTGGAAGATTGGCTCGACAATCAGGATGTTATGCAAATTCTGCATATCAGCCCTCGCACATTGCAAACATTGCGTTCCAATGGCATACTGCCATTTTCACGCATAGGCAACAAGCTCTACTATCGCCGTTCCGATATTTCCCGAATCCTCAACAACCATTACACAATGGTGAAAATCAAGTATTATGGAGGCAAGAAGTAAAGAGGCGATATTATCAAAAACTCATTATGGCATTGGAATATATGCACATATTTTGAGATTGTATTATCCTGACCAAACAGTCCTCTCCCTTTCGGGGAGGACTTGTTCTCCAACTAAAAACCCATTCAATGCCGATAAATCGACATTGAATATTTATATCAAGAAGGAGAATGTATTGGGTAATGCCTTGGATAAAGAGTTTGCACGGCATTCTGATAGTGAAAACGCTATCCCTGCCGGTGATGCGTTCGACTTCGCCGAGCTTCACTATAAACAGTCGGAGGATGAATTACTGCAAACGCTAAATAAAGAAATGAACTTGCATATCGGTGAGAAATTCGATTTTTACGCCAATGGCAAAAAATCAAATCAAACTCCAGAGGCCGCACAAACTCAAAGCCCCTCTATTGGAGGGGTTGGGGAAGCTTTCTTCTCATTCTTCAAAGCTCCAGTTCAGAATATCATTCCTCATAAGTCAATTTCTTTGCTTGATGCCTACAATTACATTGTCGGCGAATATGCAAAACAACGAACCGAAAAACTGAGGAGTATAAAAGAACCAAAGCAAGCACGACAATTCAAAGCAAACAACTTTGACTACTGCACTTTTTCAGGAGTTTTCACCTCCCGGAATGATAAAAAGATAGTACAACACTCAGGTTTGATGGCGGTCGATTTCGACCACCTGCCAAACCTCGAAGAAGTCCGTCAGTCATTGCTTGTTGATGAATACTTCGACACGCAATTGCTGTTTGTCAGCCCTTCCGGCGATGGACTGAAATGGATAATCTCTATTGACACCAAACAAACAACACACAGCAATTACTTTGCTGCGGTTGCAAACTACATTCTTCAAACCTACGGTATTGAGGTGGACAAATCAGGGCGGGATATATCCCGCGCCTGCTTTCTTCCCCACGATCCAAACGCTTTTATAAACCCTTTAATTTTAGAAAATCATGATACATTATAGAAAAACAAAAACATACGTATTGGTTTCCAATCCAACCAAATCAGGACTTGCAGTAACAGAAATGTACATAAAACGGGAATTCCTGATCTCAATCGAAACATTAGTTCTGATTGATCACAAAAGCAGTTCAACAAATCATTATCATTGGAATACTCTCACAAAAATCTGGGCAATCTTTTTGGTAGAACTACACGACAAAATTCACGGAGAAGAGAACGGAAAGATTGATTGGTTCAACACCCCAAAAGTCGTACTCCAGAGCAAGTTTGCCCTATTGTCACTTATTATTAAAGCACTCATTATTTACCATTTAATATTTTAGCCATGAGCAAGAAAACATTTGATCCTGCCAAATGGCAGCCTACAGAACCCAAGAAGATAGAATCGCAAATATCTCATAATTCAGCTGCACTTTCCCCCTCTCCAAGTGGAGAGGGGTCGGGGGGGAGGTCTGATATTGAAACAATTACCCAACGAATTGAAGCCGCTTCTGTTGATATTGCCCCTAATTATGCCGATTGGCGAGACCTTGGCTTTGCCCTCGCTGACGCTTTGGGCGAAAGTGGACGGAATTATTACCACCGACTAAGTCGATTTTATCCGTCTTATTCGCAAAGCGAAACCGACAAACAATACTCCGCTTGCCTTGCTTCGCACGGCCACGGAGTTACAATCAAAACACTTTACCACCTGACTAAGTCAGCTGGTGTAAGCGTTTCCATTCCCCAACCTACAAAAAGCCCCTCCTTGGGAGGGGTTGGAGAGGTCAAACCCACGAAAGAAGAAACGGAGGATTTGGAGGAAATGCAGGAAACAAATCTTCCTACTTTTCCCGATGAAATTTACACAGACCTCCCGGGCTTACTTCAAAAGGTAGTGGCAAAGTCCAATTCGCCCGAAGATAGAGACCTCCTTTTGCTGGGGTCGCTTGTTGTGATTTCAGCCTGTTTACCTAAAGTTTACGGCATTTATGCAGAAAGAGAAGTTTACCCGAACTTATTCCTTTTTGTTACGGCTCAAGCTTCCGCAGGTAAAGGTCGCTTAACGCTCTGCCGTAAATTGGTTGACCCGATACACAAATCACTGAGGGAAGTTTCAAAACTTGAATTTGAAGAATACCAAAGAAATCTAACCGAGTACGCAGCTACCAAAAACAAAGCTGAAACAGAACGTCCCAAAGAACCGCCGGTGAAAATGTTGGTCATTCCGGCCAACAACAGCGCAACAGGTGTATTTCAGATTTTGAATGACAACAACGGCTCTGGGCTAATGTTTGAAACCGAGGGCGACACGCTTGCACTCACTTTCAAAAGCGAACACGGAAATTATTCCGATGGTTTCCGCAAGGCGTTCCACCACGAAACAATTTCATACAACAGGAGAAAAGACAGGGAATTTGTTGAAATCAACAATCCCCGTTTGTCTGCCCTTTTATCGGGTACACCCAAACAAGTTTCAACACTCATTCCGAGTGCCGAAAACGGCTTATTCAGCCGCTTCATTTTCTATTTCATGAATATTCGTCCTGTGTGGAATGATGTTTTTGCTAACTCTTCCGACCAAACACTCGATAGCTATTTCAATCACCTTGGAATGCAATTCTTTGAGCTTTACAAGCACTTAGAATATCAATCCGAACCAATACGCTTTTGTTTGACTTTGGCGCAGCAACAGGCTTTTAATGCCTATTTCTCGCAGACACAAAACCAGTACCTTTGTTTGTATGGGGCTGATTACCTTGCCACCGTTCGGCGGCTCGGTCTCATTACATTCCGAATGGCTATGATACTTACAACTCTTCGGATTATGGACGATGGCAATATCTGTTCACCATTGGTTTGCCGGGATAACGATTTCAATACTGCTTTATCAATGGTCAAAATACTTGTTCAGCACGCTGCTCAGGTATTTCAACAACTACCTTCCGAAGCTGTTGCAACACCTCCCAAGAATCAAAAACAACAGTTTTTAGACGAACTCCCGAAGGAGTTCTGCCGGAAGGATTATTTGACCATTGCAAACAAATTAGGCATTCCCGACAAAACCGCCGAAAAGCACATAAAACGCTTTGCAGTCAATGGGTTGATAAATCATTATGCGCATGATAAGTACAAAAAGCCCTAATCTCCAACTCTGCAAATTTCCCGGCCTAACGTTCTATCACGTTTTTGGCAATACGGATTGTTTATTGCCAAAAATGTGATATAAAAAATGTCACTGCTATTGTTGAAAACTTTTCTTATATGTCCGTTTTGTTTGTGAATAATTGTCTATCTTTGTTCAAATTCTGACAATCCAAAAAGCAAAAAGTCTCGCAGCCAAAAGCAAATGTTGAGCTTGTTTCAATCTGCGCTGCGTGCAATCGGCTTTATCTGAAACAAAAAGTCTAAAACAAAACGATTATGTTATTTGCTAATAAAATTCGACAACTAAGAGAAGAGCGGAAGTTGCTGCAACGCCATTTGGCTGCGGTACTGGATATGGATACACCGATGTTTAGCAAGATTGAACGTGGTGAACGTCCGGCTAAGCGTGAACAAGTGATTGCCATTGCTAAAATTCTTACTACCGATGAAAACGAATTGCTAACCCTTTGGTTGGCGGATAAAATTTTAGATGTAATAGAAAATGAAACTGAATTATCAGACCAGGCACTGAAAGTAGCTATTGAAAATAAAAGCAAGTAACAGACCAACATACACTTATGATAAAAGATATTCTCCAACACAACGAGGCTTTAACTCCTAATAGCCAAACATTAGAAGTGTTACAAGCCCATTTCCCCCAATGTTTCAACAAAGAAGGGTTTTTCGATGTAGATAAATTCAAAGAGCTGATTAAAGCCGATGTGGACATAACCCACGAAGGTTACGACCTCAACTTTCTGGGGAAAAACTATGCGAAATTATTGGCTTCGATTGATACTACCACCGTTATTCAACCCGACGTGGAGCACAATGCAAAACCCGAAAACGCCAACAGCCAAAATCTCTATATCAGTGGCGATAACTTAGATGGACTGAAACATTTGTTAAAATCCTACACTGGTGCGGTGAAATGTATCTATATCGACCCGCCTTATAATACAGGTTCAGATGGCTTTGTGTATAACGACAATTTCAATTTTACACCGAAGGAGTTAATCGACAAACTAAGTATTAGCGAAGAACAGGCACAGAAGATTTTCGACCTCACCACCAAAGGACGTGCTTCCCATTCAGCTTGGCTTACATTCATATATCCTCGCTTGTTGCTTGCCCGCGACTTACTTACGTCCGATGGAGTTATTTTTATTTCTATTGATGACAATGAACAGGCTAATCTAAAATTGATTTGCGATAGTGTGTTTGGAGAGGAAGCTTTTGTGGCTCAGTTTATATGGAAAAGTAGACAAAATAAGGATAATCGTAATATCTCCGGCGTTTCCGTTGATCATGAATATGTACTTTGCTATACAAAGAATAACGAAAGTAGGTCTCTAAGGGGAAGTGATAGGAAAGAGGAACAATATTCAAATCCAGATAATGACATTCGTGGTGATTGGGCAAGTGGAAACATGGCAGGAATATTATCTGAGAACGAAAGACCAAATTGTCATTATGATCTAATTAATCCCAAAACTGGAATTAATTATGGAAAACCCAAAATGGGATGGCGATATGATCAAAAAACAATGGCCAGATTAATTTCTGAGGATAGAATTATATGGCCTGAAACTCAAGAAGGCAGACCTCGAAGAAAGGTTTTCTTGTCTGAGTTGTCAGATGTTCTTGCTGGTTATAGTTCAATAATTGGAAATAATGTGTTTACAAGAACAGGAACAAGCGAAATAAATGAACTATTTCCTGTAAAGTGCTTTGATTTTCCTAAATCAATAATGCTGATAAAAGAAATTATAGATCAAACTTGTTCTGACAATGATATTGTTTTGGACTTCTTTTCAGGTTCAGCAACAACAGCTCATGCAGTAATGCAATTAAATTCAGAAGATGGAGGAAAACGGAAGTTTATTTCCGTTCAGCTTCCAGTGACATTAGACCCTAATAATGCCAGTCAGAAAACTGCTTATGAATTTCTACAATCAATAAATTTGCCTACGACATTGGATTTTATTGGCATGGAGCGTATCCGTCGAGCCGCTGAAAAGATTAAAACAACGCTTCATTCTGATATTGATTACGGCTTTAAACACTATACATTGGTAGAGCCGTCGGAAGATACAATTGATAAATTGGAAGAATTTAAGGATACGGAAATGTTTACAAATAACGATACCTTATCGCTATTTGGCAAAGAAACTGTGCTCGAAACATGGTTGGTAAAAGATGGCTATGGCTTCGGGGCTAAGGTAGAAAATGTGAAATTAGCCGATTACACAGCTTACTTGTGCGGCAAACACCTCTATTTTATTGAAGCGGGAATCAACGAAAACGACATGGTGGCATTGCTCGACCGATACCAACAAGAGCCGTCATTCAGTCCCGAAAACATTGTGGTTTTTGGGTACAGCTTCAATTTCTCACAAACTGAAATGCTTCGCAAAAACCTGTTTGTGCTGCGTGATACGCATAAAAACCTGAAAGCTAACTTCGATATCAGATACTAAGCATTATGGAGCTAATTTTACAAACGGGGCTTACCCACCAGCAAAAAGCAGTTGACTCCATTGCTGATGTATTCCTTAATTCGGGTATCAGCCAACCGAATCAATATTACAGTAATCCAAGCATTTCTCCCGATAGTATCCTTTTGGGGAATATACAGGAAGTTCAGAAAGCCAATGAGCTTCACAACTCATTGCGTGTTCTTTCTAAAGAAGTGACACCGCTGCATTTGGATATTAAAATGGAAACCGGTACGGGGAAAACATACGTTTACACCCATTCCATTTATGAGCTACACCACCGTTATGGTATTAATAAGTTTATTGTGGTAGTTCCTTCGCTTCCAATCAAGGCAGGTGCCGAACAATTCCTTGGTGATGGATATGTTCAAAAACACTTTGAAAATACCTGTGGTTATGGAACTAAAATCGAACTATACACCCTAAAAGCACAAGCAAAGAAAAAAGGCAAAACCTTTTTCCCGAGTGCTGTACGTGCTTTTGTGGAGGGGTCAAATCAAACAAGCAACCGTATTTATGTATTGCTTGTCAATATGCAGCTATTGACAAACGGAAATATGCTTTCCCGTTCCGATTACGATTTTGGCGTTCATGGCTACTACCGTCCGTTCGATGCACTCGCTGCAACAAAGCCATTTGTGATTATGGATGAACCACACCGTTTTCAGCGCGACCAAAAAGCGTATGAACGGATAACTGAAGAATTAAAGCCACAATGTATTGTCCGTTTTGGAGCTACTTTCCCCGACATTACGGTTGGTAAAGGAAAAAACAAAACAACGAAGAAAGATTATCTCAATCTTTTGTACGACCTCAATGCTTGTGATTCGTTCAATCAAAATCTTATCAAAGGCGTTGCGAAAGAACATTTTGAGCCGCTGTCTTCCAAAGACGAGAAAATCAAAATCACGAGCATTGAAAGTAAAACTTCAGTGACATTTAATCATATTTCGGCTAATGGTCGCAGGTCTTACACATTGCAAACAGGCGATTCACTGTCTGTGATCAGCGAAGAACTCAAAGGACTTTCTATAACCGGAATAGGTAAGAATTTTGTGGAATTTTCCAATGGTCAGGAAAAGTTCACAGGTGAAGAATTTACAGTCGATATTTTTTCCGATTCGTACCAGGAACAAATGATTCGACTGGCTATCCAACGCCATTTCGAAACGGAACGAGCCAACTTCGACCGCCCTTGTAAGATAAAAACACTGGCACTTTTCTTTATCGACAATATTGATTCCTATCGTGGCGATAGCAACGGCGATAAATGGCTTCACACAATCTTTGAGCAACTTTTAAAAGAGCGTATCGAATATGAGCTTACGCAAAATTGTTCGACCGAATACAGGGCTTATCTTGAAGCAAGCAAAGCCGATATTTCGGCTTGTCATGCCGGATATTTTGCCAAAGACAATACCGATACCGATGATAATATTGCTGCCGAGGTAGATGAAATACTTCACAACAAAAAGAAGCTTTTATCTATCGTTACGGAAGATGGTTCGTTGAATACCCGCCGTTTCTTGTTCTCCAAATGGACGCTCAAAGAAGGATGGGACAACCCGAATGTGTTTACCATTGTCAAGCTCCGTTCCAGTGGTAGCGACAACAGCAAAATACAGGAAGTGGGACGAGGCTTGCGTTTGCCCGTAGATGAGTTTGGCAATCGTATATCAAATGAGGAATTTATGCTGAACTACATTGTTGATTTTACCGAAGCCGATTTTGCCAATCGTTTGGTGGCGGAAATTAATGCTGAATTACCTGCCGAACAAGCTACTCATATTTCAACGGAAGAGTTGGAACGGGTTGCCAAACTTCGGAACGTTGATACCAACCAATTTATGATTGAGTTGATGACAAAAGGCTATATTGACTTTTCAAGAAAAATCAATATAGATAAAATCAACGATTTTTATCAGGATTATCCCGAGTTCAATACGCCACGTCTTGCAGGCACTAAAGTAATTGACAAGAATAAACAGGGAAAAAATACTGTTAAAGTCCGGGAAGCACGTTTCAATGAACTGAAAGAACTCTGGGCGGCTATCAACAAAAAATATGTGCTTTTCTTCGATAACGATGTAGAGCAATCCATAGATAAAGACATTCAAACTCTGCTGAAGGACGGTGTATTTGGCTTGCAGGAAATAACCACCGACCGCCAAACCATTAAGGCAGGAAAAGACAATGTGGAAGTAGTTGGCGAAGCAGGTGTAACTTATTTGATAAGTGGCAGGAAACTACCATACAATGCTTTTTTGAAACGCATTAATAAAGCTACCTCTATTCCAATCAACACGCTTCACAATGCCATTTCTATATATGCCAAATCCGAAAACGGATTTAATCAGGCATATATCAACGAAAGTTCAGCAGCAAGGTTTATATCCAAATTCAACGATTGGAAATACGACAATCTGAAAGGGCGTTTCAATTATAAACAAACAGAATATACACCCACTTCAACCAAACTAACGAATGCAGATGGCTCAGTTAGAGACGAAGTGGTTCAGGGCGAAATAGGTACAAATCTTTTGAAGGGCGAACCGTCAGCTAAATATCTTTATGATGTAATTGCTTATGATTCTCCATTGGAATGTAAAAATATCATGGAGGATATTCAGGAAGTTGTTGTATATGGGAAAATCCCACGTCGCAGCATTTCTATCCCTACCATTGGCAATGACACTTACAGCCCCGACTTTATGTATGTAGTGAAAAAAGCCAGCGGTGAAAAAGAATTGAATATCGTGATTGAAACAAAACAGGTGGAAGGCAAGTCTTCATTACGTGGCGAAGAAGCAATGAAAATAAGCTGCGCCGAAGAATTTTTCAATCAACTGACATTAGACGGATACAAAGTATCCTTTAAAACTCAACTTAATAACAACGGTGTCAAATCAATTATTGAGGAGATAGTGAAAGGGAATTAATATACTTAGTCATTATGGCTAATCTATGGAAACAACAAGGCATTCCGCATAAAGGTTGGACATTGGAAAATGTGTACGATGTGCGGGAAGATGGTCAATCGGAAGATGAAGCCTCTTACGAAATTTGCATGATGTGTGGTCATGAGAAAATTCGTTATGTACATGTTGTTTCTCACCCCGATTATGGTAAAGAATTATTTGTGGGGTGTCAATGTGCGGAAAAACTGACAGGTGATTATGAGAACCCACAGCGCAGGGAAAAAGAGCTAAGAAATAAAACCAGTCGGCGAATCAGTTTTATCAAACGGTCATGGAAAATAAGTGCAAAAGGTAATGAATATCTCAAGATTGACAACCACCACATTTTAATCAGCGAAGACACTAAGACACATAAATTCACTGTAAAAATCGATGATAATTGGGGCAAAAAGCATTTTGATACCACCGAACAAGCTAAAGCCGCGGCTTTCAAAGGAATTGAATATTACAAAGATAAGGGGGAATGGTGACATGAAGTGAAAAACTGGAATTACAACAAACTTAAATATTATGGCCGAATCTCTTTTTACAAACACATTAGCCTTTGAGTTCCCTAAAGAACCCAAAATCTTCTATTTCTCCAAAGAAGACAGAACAGGTGTACCACTAACAAAATTGAGTCACCAGCTATTTCCATGTAACATTAAAAAGATATTCCCGGATATATCCAATGCGGATATTATTTATACGTCATTCTGTAAAAAGTTAGATGGATTCAAGCCCTTATCAATAGACTTTGCCAAGGATAATTTTTCGCTTATCAAAAGATACTATAACAGAGAAATCAAGCATTATTTTTCGGTAAAAAATATTTTGGTAGAGCCAACATTTATCAAAGACAATCAGGTTTGGCTTCACTCAACCGATGCTACAGCTAAAAAGATAAAAGGATGTGAGGTATATGATAGGTTTACAATCAAAGTAAATTACAATCACTTCTTCAATACACCTGAAATAGTACTTTCGTACGACAGGCAGGCAAAGGTTTACAAAAAGTCTGTTGCAACCTTTCTCTCAGAGCATGATAATTCCAACGAAAATCTCTTTGATGTAACTCCCGAAAACGCCTTTAATCCGGCTGATTTACTTATAAAGGTCGTTTATGTCAGCTATTATGGCAATGACAATAAATACAAAAATATGCAGGTAACTAAATACAGTCGACTAAAAGAGTGGATAGAAAACGGAGAGGAAGTTGACTTCAAACACGTTTACCCCATAATCAACAATCGGTTGGGAGCTTTTCTCGGTTACGATGAAGAAGAGGAGGAAAACGGAAGCCAGTACATAAAGAAAAACCGTTACACAAAATACCTTTCTAAAATATTTGGCTTTAAAAACAAATACCTGTCAACGACTGAATTCAAAAAAATAATCCCCGTATCAGATACCTTTACACAGGTAACGCCGGGTACAACAAGTCCCGATAGTAAACAGCTTATTTTCGGTAAGAACAGAAGGGACATGATTCCTCAGCGAGGAGTGAATAACGGACCATTTAAGCAACCTCGCCATACCAACATACAAATGTTTTTCATTGTTCCCCGCGAGCACGTCACCAACACAAACGATTTGTCAACATATTTGCGCAAAGGGTATAAAGCATTTGGGGGTCTATTCAAATATACGGATGTCCCCGTCTCGTTAGCACCAAAAAATTTTAATCTTGCATTTGAAAACCTTGAGAATCCATTACCCGAGATTGAAAACAAACTCGATGATGTCGATTTCACAGGAGCAAAATACCTGGCCATTTACCTCACCCCCATTGGGAAAAACACAAAGGCAAAAGAACAGCGAAATATTTACTATAAGGTAAAGGAAGCATTACTTAAAAGAAATATATCCTCGCAGTGTATTGAAACAGACAAAATGCTAACCGTTCTGAAAACGGATGCAGAGAATGGCAAAGATGCTTTTGCATATACCTTGCAAAACATAGCCATTGCTATAAATGCCAAATTGGGAGGCACTCCCTGGCGTATCGCTGTTCCCGAATATCGTGAACTAATTATTGGTATAGGAGCTTTCAAACATACAGATACCAATGTACAATATATCGGTTCGGCATTTTCCTTCGACAATACTGGAGCATTTAACTCCTTCGAGTATTTCCACAAAGATGAATTAAAAGAATTGGTCGGCTCTATCGAATCAGCTATTATCGACTATCGAAATACGATTGCCAACCTTGAAAGACTCGTTATACACTATTACAAAGACATGCGCGAAGATGAGGTGGAAATCATTGAAGATATGCTCTACAATATAGGTGTAGATGTGCCTGTCTTTGTAGTCTCAATCAACAAAACAGAATCCGAAGACATAGTGGTTTTCGATGATAATTTTGCCGAGAAAATGCCATATAGCGGACGATACATAAACTTAGGCAATAACACCTATTTACTTTGTAATAATACCCGCTATTCCGACAATAACACCCGTAGCATTGAAGGTTATCCGTTTCCGGTCAAGTTGAAAATAAAATGTCATTCAGACAGTTCTTTACTAACTACGCCCACAATAAACGGGTTAATAGACCAGGTATATCAATTTAGCCGCATATATTGGAAGTCCGTAAAACAACAGAATCTCCCTGTTACAATCAAATATCCCGAAATGGTTGCTCAAATTGCACCCCATTTCACAACTGGTTCAATTCCTTCAAATATTGGAAAAGATAACCTTTGGTTTCTGTAAAACTTATTGTTTTCTTCATAAGCGATAAAAAACGGTCTAATTCAGAATGTTATGAAAAGTAATGACAACAAATTGCTGAATAAAAATGTAAAACCAACAGCCATGCGTGAATTAGTTTTAAACGCATTGCTTGAACAGAACGTTGCTATCAGCTTATCTGATCTGGAGAAGAAATTTAATAGAGTAGACAAAGTTACTTTATATCGCACTCTCAAAACATTTGAGGAAAAGAAACTCATTCATAGTATTGATGATGGTACAGGGGCTGTTAAATATGCTCTGTGTAAAGAAACCTGCCAATGTCACCCGGAGGAATTACATGTACATTTTTATTGTCTAAAATGTCAACATACATTTTGTTTAACTGACATTCCTATTCCGTCTATTAATTTGCCAGTTAATTTTAGCATAGAAAATATAAATATGGTTGTAAAAGGCGTGTGCTCAAACTGCAAGAAATAACTTTGCAACTTGGTTGCATAAACTTTTATGTTATCTTTGCGGTTGTTCTAACAGTTAGATTCTGATTTCTATGAACAGAATGGTGAAAAATAGTAAGTTTGTATTAGTATTGCTGGCTGGTCTGGTAATACTACTTCATGCTACCATCCCTCATCACCATCACCTCGATACTAGCTGCGACCATAATTCTACAAATTCCACCACTAATCAAAGCCGTGGGGAATCTTCCTCGGAAGCCGATAAGCATTGTCACGCTCTCAATACTATTGTTATACAGAAAGTCAACCCAATAACTTTTGATAACAATACTGCCTCTAATTCTCTTTTATTTTTTATTACGCTCAATGAGGTAGTAAAATGCCACAACAAAGTTTTATTAACTTTCCACACAATTAAAGATGTTGTTGTATTAAAACAGTATCTTTCATCCGAACCATCCTTTAGAGGCCCTCCTGCCTTAGCTTAATTTCTTCTTACTTAGTATTTTTATTTCTCTGACAGAAATGTCAGATTACTGTTCACGTTTAAAATTTAACTCAAATGAGTAAAAGAAAACTGACAAAGAAGGAATTGCTGGAAAAGAAGGTTATTGAAGATAGAAAATTTAATCGAACGTTACTAATCAGCTTTGGCTCATTTTTCATTTTAGCAATTTTTTTCAATATATTCATCGTTTTTAGATATGATACAAAATTTGTCTACCGTAAATATGCATTGTATAGCAAGGAAGTTTCACAAGAACTTGTTTGTATGAATGATGACAAATTACTGACCCATAAAAGTTTAAAACTTAATTATAAAGGGAAAGACTATTTCTTCTGTAATCGGGACTGCTATGAACATCTTGTTAATCACTATAAGGAAGATGCATTTATTCCCGATCCTTTTTCCGGTGATACTATTTGCAAAGCTAATGCTTTGATTGGATTGAAAAATCGGGGAGAACCTGAGATTGTTTATTTCCAAAATAGAAAGACATTTAATCAGTATTATAAATCAA
The DNA here is from genome assembly GCA_900498215.1 of uncultured Paludibacter sp. Taxonomy (GTDB): domain Bacteria; phylum Bacteroidota; class Bacteroidia; order Bacteroidales; family Paludibacteraceae; genus UPXZ01. Next base: position 1,447,065 of record LR026962.1, read on the forward strand.
AAAAATAAATGACTTGTGAAAAAAAAGAAAAATAAAATCCAGCTAAAACAAGTAATAAAATGGTTTTTCATTACTATCGCCTGTTTGATTATCATTTTTGGAATCTTTGCCAGAATTCAACACTTTTTTACAACACATTTAAAATAAATAATTAAATTATGATAGAACGTATCATTCATTTTTCAATAAAGAATAAGTTTATTATAGGCTTATTTGTAATTGCATTAATTGGCTGGGGAACGTATTCGCTTACACAGCTACCTATTGATGCAACTCCGGACATAACCAACAACCAGGTGCAGGTTATTTCGCTTGCCCCATCGTTGGCGGTTCAGGAAGTCGAGAGCTCAATTACAGCACCTATCGAGGTAGCTATTGCCAATATCCCAAACATTATTGAGCTTCGCTCCATCTCACGTTTGGGCTTGTCGGTGACTACAATTGTGTTTAAAGACAATGTAGATATCTACTGGGCGCGGCAACAAGTAGGAGAACGGCTAAAAGAAGCCGAGGACATTATCCCGGCGGGTCTCGCAAAAATTGAGATGGCTCCCATTTCTACCGGCTTGGGCGAAATATACCAATACCGCCTTGCTGTAGAAAAGGGATATGAAAACAAATATACTCCAATGGAGTTAAGAACCTTGCAGGATTGGACGGTTCGCCGCGAGATGTTGGGAACTACAGGAGTGGCCGATATCAATAGCTATGGAGGATTTGTAAAGCAATATGAAGTAGCCATAAATCCCGAGAGACTCAGAAGCATGAACCTTACACTCACCGACATTTTCGATGCACTCGAAAGAAACAACGAAAATACAGGTAGTGCCTATATTGATAAAAAGCCAACAGCTTATTTTATCCGTGGCATTGGGTTGGTAAAATCATTAGAAGATATCGAAAAGATTGTTGTAAAGAGCAATTCATCGGGTATTCCTGTTTTAATTAGAGACATTGCCACCGTTCAATATGGAAATTCCACACGATATGGTGCTATGGTTATTGATAGTACAGAGGCTGTTGGTGGCGTAGTGATGATGCTCAAAGGAGCAAATGCCAATGAAGTTACAAAAAATGTAGAAACCCGCATTGAAACCATTCAAAAATCATTACCTAAAGGGGTGAAGATTGAACCGTTTCTCAATCGTTCTGATTTAGTGGGACGTGCTATTAGCACTGTTGCCAGAAACTTAATTGAAGGCGCATTAATTGTTATCTTCATTTTGATATTGTTTTTGGGAAATATGCGAGCAGGGCTTATTGTTGCCTCAGTAATTCCACTTTCCATGCTGTTTGCCGTTTCCATGATGCAACTATTTGGCGTATCGGGTAACTTAATGAGTCTGGGAGCTATTGACTTCGGATTGATTGTGGATGGGGCTGTGATTATTGTCGAGAGCGTGGTGCATCGAATAACGATGAGTAAACACCATCATCCGGGCATCAAAAGACTTTCGCAGCCACAAATGGATGAAACAGTATTTGAGTCGGCAAAACGAATGATGAGTTCAGCAACATTCGGGCAAGTTATTATCCTGATAGTATATGTCCCAATTATGGCATTGGTGGGTATCGAAGGTAAAATGTTTCGCCCAATGGCACAAGTGGTGTCATTTGCGTTGATTGGTGCTACAATTCTATCATTGACTTATGTACCGATGGTTTCAACCTTATTCTTGAGTAAAAGCACTGAGCACAAGCCCAATTTTTCAGACAGGATGATGGATTGGTTTCACAAAATATTTAATCCGGCTATCAGATATGCATTAAATCACAAGCTGCTTGTTTCTGCTTCGGTTATTACCATTTTCATTGCAAGCTTGTTTGTCTTTAATAGTTTGGGTGGTGAGTTCATTCCCCAGCTCGAAGAAGGGGATCTTGCAGCGGGGGTAATTACCTTGCAGGGTGGGTCGCTTACCAATACGGTTGAGCAGGTTCAAAAAGCTAATAAAATCCTGCTTGCTAACTTCCCGGAAATAAAACATGTTGTTTGTAAAATTGGTGCCGGCGAAATACCAACCGACCCAACACCTATGGAAACAGGCGATTATATTATTACGCTCAAAGATAAACACGAATGGACTTCGGCAAAAACCCGTGAGGAACTGGTGGAAAAGATGGAAGAAGCTTTGATTCCGTTGGCTGGCGTGAAATTTGAGTTTCAACAGCCCATTCAAATGCGTACCAACGAATTACTTTCTGGATCAAAACAGGACATTGCTATAAAGATATTTGGTGATGACCTGAATACACTAGCTGATAAAGCTTCGCAAGTGGAAAAAATCATTCAAAAGGTGCAAGGCGTTGAAGACATTAATGTGGAGAAAGTCACCGGACTGGCTCAGATTCAGGTTGAATATAATCGTGATCGATTGGCGCAATACGGACTTTCTATAGAAGAAGTAAACCGTGTCTTGCGTACTGCATTTGCAGGAAGTCAGGCGGGAGTAGTATTCGATGAAGAAAAACGGTTTGGACTAGTGGTACGAATGGATAAGGATTACCGCCAAAGCATTGACGATGTAAAAAACCTTTCAGTTGCTTTGCCCAACGGCGGACAGATTCCTTTTGAACAAATTGCCAATGTTGAAATAAAATCAGGTCCTGCACAGGTGTCACGTGAAAATACGAAACGTCGTATAACCATTGGTTTCAATGTCCGTAACAGAGATGTACAGAGTGTCATAGCTGATGTGACAAAACAGATTGATGCAAAAGTGCAACTACCAACAGGTTATTATGTAAAGTATGGTGGTCAATTTGAAAATCTTCAAGCTGCCAAGGCTCGTCTCGCTATTGCCGTTCCGGTAGCGTTGTTACTTATATTTGTACTGTTATTCTTCACATTTCATTCCGTAAAGCAAACCTTATTAATCTATACAGCGGTGCCGATGTCGCTCATTGGTGGCATCATTGCACTTTGGTTGCGCGGTATGAATTTCTCTATTTCTGCTGGAGTTGGTTTTATTGCTCTGTTTGGTATTGCAGTGCTCAATGGCATTGTGCTTATTGCCGAGTTTAACCGACTGGAAAAGGAAGAAGGAATTATAGATATTACCGAAAGGGTATTGAAAGGATTACACACGCGTTTACGACCTGTAATCATGACAGCTGCCGTGGCTTCGCTGGGCTTCCTACCTATGGCTTTGTCCACTTCGGCAGGAGCTGAAGTTCAAAAACCGCTTGCAACAGTAGTTATTGGTGGATTAATAACAGCTACTTTGCTGACGTTAATTGTTTTGCCTATCTTCTACATATTCTTTTCAACTTTTTCATTCAGATCCATTTTTAAAAGAAAATCAGTGAAAACCTTGTCAATTTTGTTGATGCTTGTGGTTTGTTCTGCGGGTTTTAATTCAATAAATGCGCAGCAATACAGAAGTATTAATCTGAAGCAAGCAATACAAATGGCATTGGATAGTAATTTATCGGTGCGTTCGTCAAAATATGCTGTTGATGTTCAAAAAGCCTTAAAGGGTGCTTCGTGGGACATTCCAAAAACTAGCATTGATGGGCAATACGGACAATTTAACTCCTACAGCAAAGACAATAGTTTTACCGTATCACAATCCTTTGCTTTTCCTACAGTCTATATAAACCAAAACAAACTGGCTAAAGCTAATATCAAAAGCAGTGAATGGCAGCTAAAAACTTCACAACTTGAAATTGCCACGCAAGTGAAACAAATTTACTGGCAATTAGCTTACCTGTATTCGAAGCAAAAATTATTCGCATATCAGGATAGTTTATATACTGGTTTCCAAAAAGCGGCTGAACTCAGGGCAAAAACAGGCGAAACAAATCGGCTTGAAATGATTTCAGCCCGTTCGCAAAGTCTCGAAATTAAAAATCAGTTGCAACAGATTAATGCCGATTTGGTGATATATAATCAGAAACTGCAAACGATTTTAAATGTTGAAACAACTCTGTACCCTGCCGATACCGTGTTACACCGTATCGACTATTTACCTGCTGCCGACAAATCCGTTTTAGCTGCCAATCCTTCGGTTAGTTATATTAATCAACAAATTGAAGTGTCTCGACTAGAGAAAAAAGTGGAAAGCAGTCGCATATTACCCGATTTAAGTATCGGATATTTCAGCCAAACCATGCAGGGAACTCAGGAAATAAACGGAGTGCCACGTATATTTGGTACGGGCGACCGGTTTACCGGAATTCAGGCGGGTATTGCTGTTCCAATCTGGTTTGCACCTTATTCGGCAAAAGTAAAGGCTGCAAAGTTGAAAGAAAAAGTGGCTCAAACAAATGCGGAGTATTATTCAAAATCGCTTTCGGGCAGTTATCGTTCATTAATGCTTGAATTCAGCAAAAACAGCAATAGTGTTGATTATTATGAAAAACAGGCTATTCCTGAAGCTGATTTAATCATTGAGCAGGCTACACGAAGTTACAACGCCGGAGCAATGGATTACCTCGATTATATTCTGAGTCTGAATCGGGCATTAAGTATCAAACAAAACTACCTCGATGCACAGAACAATTATAATCAAACCGTTATTTCAATAGACTTTATTACCGGAAAAATATATTAATTTCACACCTTTAGCCCCCTTTGGGGGTTGGGGGTCTAAAAAACAATCATTATGACAAAATATAAATTTATATCACCTATCATTATTCTAGCTGCTCTTCTCGCATTTTCGTCATGCAAAGGAGATAAAAAACAGGGTGTAGAAGCCAAAGAAACAGAAGTTATACCCGAAAATATTGTGGAACTGAGTGGCGATCAGGTAAAACTTGCCAACTTAGAAACGGGTGCAATTGAATTGCGTTCCCTAAGCGGAACCCTCAAAGTGAGCGGTGTAGTTGCCGCTGCACCTCAAAACATGGCTATGGTAAGCATGCCAATGGGTGGCTTTGTGAAAAGTACGTCCCTTATGCCGGGTAATTCAGTCTCAAAAGGCCAAACGTTGGCTGTTATTGAAAACTCCGAATTTATTGATATTCAACAAAACTATCTCGAAGCAAAAAGCAAACTTGAATATGCCGAGGCGGATTATAACCGACAAAACGAGCTATACAAGAGTGATGTTTCGTCAAAGAAGAGTATGCAATTAGTTACGTCCGAGTATAGAAGTCTGAAAGTGCAGGTAAAATCACTGGAACAAAAGTTGTCTATCTTAGGTATCAATCCCAATAAATTGAACGAAAACAATATCAGTAAATCCATTACATTGGTTTCACCAATTTCCGGATATGTAAAAACGGTAAATGTAAGTATCGGCAAATCGGTTTCGGCTTCCGATGTGCTATTTGAAATTGTAAATACCAGCAAACTTTTCCTTCAACTTACGCTGTTTGAAAAAGATGCTGACAAGGTTTCTACCGGTCAAAAAATACGCTTTTTTATCAATAATGAAACCGAACAGCACATGGCACTGATTTACCAAACCGCCAAATCCGTTGATGCCGATAAAACCTATAAGGTGTATGCAAGTGTTCAGGGGACATGCAAAAATGTATTGCCGGGTATGTATGTAAATGCGGTAATTGAAGCCACTACCAGCAAAGTAACTGCTGTGCCTTCCGAGGCAATTGTGAGTTTCGAAGACAAAGACTATATTTTTGTTTTTGAACGTAACAAAAATGAAAGCGGCAAACCTTTTACAGAATACCGAATGATACAGGTAAAAAAAGGGGTGACGGATGAAGGATATACCGAAATTACATTGCCCGACAACTACAATTTTAAAACTGAAAAAGTCATTGTAAAAGGAGCATATAACTTGCTTTCGGCAAAGAAAAATGCAGGTGAAATGGCGTGCTAATCAACCTCTAAAAAGAAACAATCATGAAGGAAATAAAAGCATTTGTAAAGCCTTTTAAAGTAAATGACATTTTAAATCAATTACTTCAGGCAGGTTACCCAAACATAACAGCCTCAATGGCCGAAGGAACAGGAAATTTTGCGAGCGATGAATCAACACTTTCAACTCATTTTTCAATAACGGATAGTAAAGTGGCCAAAATTGAAATTGTCTGTAATGATAGTGAGGTAGAAAATATTGTGAACATAATTTCCACTAAAGGAAGAACAGGAAATCCGGGTGATGGAATTATCTATGTCTCCGAAGTAGAAAAAGTGTACAAAGTGAGAACTGGCTTAGAAAACGGCGAAGATTAATTACCATGTAAATATTGCCCGGTTAAACCGGGCAATATTTAACAAATCCTGACTAATAATTATTTTTCTGCAAATAAACAAGACACTCTAAAAATGAAAAAATACAAATTGAATAACTTAGATTGCGCTTCCTGCGCTTCTAAGATTGAAAATAGCCTGTCAAAACTGGAAGAAGTAAAATTTGTAGCTGTAAATTTTGCGAACTCCACTATGACTATCGATACCGATAATCTGGATAAAGTTAAAGCGCAAATTAAGAAACTCGAACCGGAAGTAGTTGTAGAAGATTTGAATGCTGAGAATACAACGATTTCTCAAAGTGAACTTGTCGAAAATAAAGAAACAATTATCAAAGCTATTTTGGGTATTTGTCTCTTAATTATAGGAATGGTATTTGAAAATCAAATACACAATACTCCTTATCATATCGGTGAATACCTGGTATTCGGAATTGGTTATTTAATCGTTGGTTGGGAAGTAATTTCGTCAGCGGTTAAAAACATTATCAGAGGCCAGTTTTTTGACGAAAAGTTTTTAATGACTATTGCTACCCTTGGAGCATTTAGCATTGACCAGATGCCTGAAGCAGTAGCCGTAATGTTATTTTATGTAGTGGGTGAATTGTTCCAGGATATTGCTGTAAATCGTTCACGGAAGTCAATCAAAGCACTGCTCGAAATAAAACCTGAATTCGCAAACTTAGTAATAGACGGTAACTCAACAAAAGTTTCACCCGAAAGCATTCAGGTTGGCGATACAATTATAGTGAAGCCTGGAGAGAAAATTCCGCTCGATGGAGAAGTTATCGATGGAAACTCTTTCGTAGATACTTCTGCTCTTACCGGAGAAAGTGTGCCGCGAAAAATGAAAAGAAATGACTTGGTTTTATCCGGAACAATCAATCAAACAGGTCTACTGACAATTAAAGTTACAAAATTATTCAGCGAGTCGTCTGTTTCGAAAATTTTAGAATTGGTCGAAAATGCTTCTTCCAAGAAAGCAGAAACAGAGAAATTCATTACCACTTTTGCCAAATACTATACGCCTGTAGTGGTTATCTCTGCTCTCTTATTAGCCATTTTGCCACCATTGTTGTTTAGCGATCAAACATTCAGCGAATGGATTTACCGTGCGTTGGTCGTATTGGTTATTTCCTGTCCATGTGCTTTGGTTATCAGTATTCCTTTAGGATATTTCGGCGGTATAGGTAGTGCTTCACGTAAAGGAATACTCGTGAAAGGCTCTAACTTTTTGGATGCACTCACACAGGTTACTACCGTAGTTTTCGACAAAACGGGAACCCTCACCAAGGGTGAGTTCAAAGTTTCAGAGGTAGTTACGTCCAACGGTTTTTCCAAAGAAGAAATATTGGAATACGCAGCTTATGCCGAAACCAATTCAAATCACCCGGTTGCTAAATCTATTTCCGAAGCCTTTGCAAAAGAGATTGAAATACAAAGAATAAAAAAAGTTGAAGAAATTTCTGGACATGGGATTAAAGCGGTAGTTGACAACAAAATGGTGCTTGCAGGGAATGACAAGTTGCTTCATAGGGAGAATATTGATCACCCGGTTTGTAATGTGGAAGGAACAGTTGTACATATCGCCATTGATACAGTTTATGCCGGATATATAATCATTTCAGACACGTTGAAAGCTGATGCCATGGAAGCAATAGAGGCACTGAGAGCAAAGAATATTCAAACGGTAATGCTTACCGGCGATAACCAATTTGCAGCAGCTGCCTTCGCAAAAAAATTAAACATTGACAAATACTTCTTCGAACTATTACCCCAGGATAAAGTAAAACACATTGAAAACCTGATGCAGGAAAGTAAAGGCGGTAAAGTTGCTTTTGTGGGCGATGGCATAAATGATGCCCCGGTAATTGCTCGCGCCGATATTGGAATAGCTATGGGTGCTCTTGGCTCTGATGCGGCTATCGAAACTGCCGATGTGGTGCTAATGACCGATTCACCCTCTAAAGTTGCCACTGCTATAGATGTTGCAAAAACAACACGTACTATTGTTTGGCAGAATATCTATTTTGCCATGGGTGTTAAACTTATTTTTATAATACTGGGTGTATTCGGGGTCGCCACCATGTGGGAAGCGGTTTTTGGCGATATGGGTGTAGCTTTAATCGCAGTTTTTAATGCTATCAGGATACTAAGAAAATAAAAACAGCGCAATGCATTAATTTAGCTCTTAATACAATGAATAATTGACATAAGAATTTCAAAATGAAATTTATAACTAAATCTGTAATTACCTGTCCAAACTGTGGACACAAAAAAGAAGAAAAAATGCCGACAGATTCTTGCCAATACTTTTATCAATGTGAGAATTGCAAAACCGTTTTGAAACCCCAAAAAGGAGACTGCTGCGTGTTTTGTAGCTATGGTTCGGTAAAATGTCCCTTAATCCAAGAAAAGGAGAATTGTTGCTAATGACAAGTTTACCTTCAAAGGTAGTAACTGCATTGACATTTCCATTAGGATAGGAACGATTGCTTGACAGAATATTTATTTTGTCAAGGCTGTAAAACTAATTTTCATTATTCTGGGTGTTTTGGCGTTGCAATCATAGTTGGAAGCAGTTTTTGTCGATATGGGTGTTGCTTTAATCGGGTCTTTAATGCTATTAGAATCTTACGAAAATACTGTTTCGTAAGCTGAATGAAAAAATATATAATTACTTACTTAAAATCGGCAGATGGTTTTAATTTACTTTCTTTACACTTAAAAAATACAACAATGAAAACAATAATAAAAACAACTCTTGCAGCAATTTTACTACTTGCAACAAGTCAACTTTTCGCACAACGTGAAAAAGAAATTCAAAACAGTGAGGTACAAGGTATATATCTTAATGCAGATAATTTCAAAAGTGGAGAGCTTACACGTCCAACTGATAAACAACATGCAGGTGATAAAATAAAACTAAAACAATTCTTTATTTCGCCTGAAATCATTACTATTGAACAGGGTAAAAAAACTGTATTTTACAAAGACAGTATTTTTGCAATCCAACTTACCAATGGTGAAAATTATCGCTTTATAAATCGGGATCCATACCTCATTGCCGATACCTCAAGTTTGTACATATACACACGCAAAACAGTTAAAGCTACAAGCAAACAAGTTGGCCCACGTAGCACGTTCATTGCTGTACCTGTGACCTACTACTATTTCAGCTTTGGGAATCATAAAACCATTTATTCGCTCACGTTGGCAAACCTTCGTAAATATGTACTTACCGACTCGGCTATCCACATGGCTGTTTGTGACAAATTCACTTCAGATGAAATGTTACAGAAAATCAATAAAAAGACTGGCCGTTTTGAATTGAACGAAACAATACTTTCAAAACTCAATAAATAACCATTTAATTATAATCATTATGGAATACTATTTTAGCAAAACGCTTAATGTTTCATTTGATGAAGCCATTAAGATAACTACCGAAGCCCTGAAATCAGAAGGCTTTGGAGTCATTTCAGAAATTCGTATGCACGAAAAACTGAAAGAAAAGTTGGATATTGATTTTAAAAAATACACCATACTTGGTGCATGTAATCCACCGTTTGCATACAAAGCATTGCAAGCTGAAGATAAAATCGGAACTATGTTACCATGCAATGTACTGGTTATTGAACAAGCCGAAAACGAAATCGAAGTCGCTGCCGTCAATCCCATAGCCTCAATGCAGGCCATTGTAAATCCAGCATTAGGAGAGGTAGCGCAGCAAGTCACAGATAAGCTAAAAAAGGTAATTGTTGATTTATAGGTTGCTTTAAATTTCTAAATCCCAATGGAGGAAATAATCCATTTCCTCCATTTCCCCAATATCCTCTTTTCAATTTAAGCGGAAAAAGACGTTAATAATCCTGCCCACGCAGGTTTAAACCGAATAGGTAAAGCGGTCTTCGTCATTCCGCCACTTTGTTCACAAAAACATAGCCCCAAGGGTAAAACAAGCAGCCTGAAAAAAAATCTCCAGACTTCGCTACACTTCAGCTTGTATTTTTTCGGCTGCCCTTGTGGCTACCGCTTCCACACTCATTCCTGCGCTCCGGTAGGTGCTCGTCATGGCGTGTTAGCTTGTTTTGTTCACCACGTTCTGTCATTCCTCAGTCATGGTTGCACCTGCCCCCTAAACCCCATTAAGGTATTCGCTACGCTCATGTATTTTTAGTAGGGGTCAGCCACCATTTAGAGTTTTGCTCGCCTGCGGTCGCTCGTGCTGTTATGGTTTGTCACATTTTTTGCAGCTCACTTTCCCATGTTGGCATAGCCGTGTTTGCTTTCATTCCACAAGTTCCATTTCATGCTTCACACCGCTATTGCCAACCGCACGCAAGAGCTGGCATTCATTCGCTCATTTCGTTTCATTCCACTCATTTCACTTTCAGGGTATATGTATTTTCCCGCCCACAAATCCTTGTGGTTGCAGCCGTGTTCCGTTTCACTCCACACCGCTTCACCACCGCACACATACACCCTTATCGTTCATTCGCTTCAATACACTCCATTCGTTCATTACTTCCAGCCCTTGCCTTTTCCAACGCACCGTTCGGGCAAAAAAAATGCGCCAAACCAGCTGCCGGCAGCACCCGTCCACCGCGCTCCGCGCTTCCTGTGTCCGGGGCACTCGCTCCACTCGCAGCGGCTCGCACACAACGCACAGGCTGAATACTTCGTTCCGTTTCCCTACTCTCGCATTTCAGCCTTGCTATCCACGCTGGCTCAAGGCTGTTTTTACTATTCGGTTTAAACCTGCTTCTCCCACGCCAACCCCCGACCACCCACCCCTAAGAAAAAATGCAGTTGAAATATTGAAAATACTAATAGAGGGGGTGGATAGTACGACAAAAAAAATGTTCACAAAGATAACAGCAATAAAATGAGTCAGTAAAGGTCAAGCCCTTCGGGTTTTTGTCACAATCTCCACACCTCCCTTTGGTCGGGTAGTATTCTGACAAAAAACCTTGACAGCCTCAACGCTCCGTTTCACTTCGCTTTTTCTTGCAGTAAGAGGTGGTTTACATTTTCTTTTCCCTTTTCGTGTTTTTTCGCGAGGAAAACGGCAGGTTAAAGCAAAGAAGGGCAATAGCTTCCAATCTGATAATCTATCAATTAACTCACATTATCTTTGTTCAAGACAAGGTCAAAAAGGGTTCTCCTCCGTACCAAGTCCAAATTAAACTATTATTCATTTTTAAATTTTCAAGGTATGGGAAAGATTAATTTAGGTATTCTCGGAAGCTTCTCAGGTAAAGTGGGAAATGTCGTAGGTGGTAACTGGAAAGGTATCAGCTACATGCGTGCAAAAGCAACTTCAGTAAGTAATCCTCGCACAGATGGGCAGGTAAATCAACGTACTAAGTTCGCTTTAGTGTTGGCAATTTTGAAACCAATAACCGGATTCCTCCGTGTTGGTTACAAAAAGTATGCAATCAAGCAAACAGCATTCAATGCTGCTATGTCTTACATTCTGAACAATGCTGTTACTGGCAGTTCCCCTGCTGACTACAGTGTTGATCTTGCCAAAGTGCTTGTTTCTCGTGGTAACTTAACCGGAGCGGTGAACGCCTTAGCCACCTCTGCAAATGGCGTTGTTACCCTGAATTGGGATGACAACTCTGGCAGTGGTACTGCAACCCAAACAGACAAAGCTCTGATTGTTGTTTTGAACCCAACAAGAGCCGAATCTGTATTTGATGCAGGTGGAAATCAAAGAGTCTCAGCTACAGAAGATATTTCTGTTCCTGCTGATTGGGTTGGCGAAAGCGTTGAAGTATACCTGGGCTTCATTACCGCAGACGGTAAAGAAGTTGCAAACAGTGTGTATTTGGGTTCTGTGACTGTTGCCTAAGCGTTGGCAAATGGTTTTCTTGCGAGAGCCGCCCTCAAAAGGGGCGGTTTTTTTTATTCTCCAGCTCTCAAATTCTGATATTTAGTGTATCTTTGCAGGAGGTTTATGTTTATCTATCAAGTAGGATATAAATAATTGACATACAGACTTATATATTTTATTTTTATTGCCTTTTTATTTGTATCATATTTGCAACATACACTTGTATATTATTGAATATCAACATATATTACATTTGAAGAAGTAAAATAAACTTCAAGATAATTAGAACCAAGATATATAGAACACTTCCCGATTGAAGAAATTTCAATCGGGAAGTTGTTTTTTATAGCTTTTCATTCTCATAAATAATTATTATTTTTACACACAATTATTAACTTAAAAAATATTTTATGAAAAGAAAACTTTTTGTAACAGTATTAACCGCAATATTTGTATCAATAAACATTCAAGCCCAATTATTGTGAAAAATTTCAGGCAACGGATTAAATAAACCAAGTTATTTATTCGGAACACACCATTTAATAGAAAAAGAGCAAATCAAAAACTTTGATAAGGCACTTGAGATATGTAAAAATTCAGATGCGGTAATAGGAGAAGTCGATATGACTAATATGCAAGCTATGCAAATGAAACTTATGCAGGGTAGTATAATGAACGACACTACTTGCAAAGACCTAATGACTGAAGATGATTACAGATTGGTAGATAATGAATTCAAACAACTTTTGGGAGCAGGTTTAGATCAATTGGGAAAAATGAAACCTATGATGCTGAACACATTATATGTAGGAATAAATTATCTCAAAATTAATAATCTAACAAAACAACCAGAAGCCGTCGATGTAATATTTCAAAAAGCGGCTCTTGAAAACAATAAAAAAACGCTGGCACTCGAAACTTTAGACCAACAAATAGATATTATATTTAATAGTATTCCTTTAAAACGTCAAGCAGAAATTTTAGTAAAAAGTATAAAAGAAAAAAATAAAGGAGTAGAAGAATTGAAAAAGCTAAACATCTTATATTTAGCCGGTGATTTAGTTGAAGCGGAAAAACTCAATCGAGAAGACGACAATATGACGCCTGAAGAAAGAGATATTTTAATTACCAATAGGAATAATAATTGGATGAGACAAATTCCAGAACTCATCAAATCCCAACAAAGTTTTATAGCGGTTGGGTTTTTACACTTAGCAGGGGAAACCGGATTAATAAATCAACTAAAAACAGCAGGTTATAATGTGGAATCTGTTGATTTATAAACTATGACGATTATCTTGTATAGAACAACACTTCCCGAATGAAAGAGATTCATTCGGGAAGTGTTCTATTGAAATATCTACAAAACTTTTAACCAAAATAAAGTTCGCCGAAAAATTCGGGACGATGAAAATCGGGTTTTTCAGTATCGATAAGCGACCAAGTTACAAAATGCATTGAATCTGTATCATCTGCACATTTGTAGAAATTCCCTCGAATTTTTTCAGGTAGATTTTTACCGTCAAGTCCTATTAATTGAAATGGAATTTTTACCGTCAGTTCCCACTCAAACATTCCTTCTATTTCCTTGAAAGCTTTTGTGCCTAAAGAGGGGAAGCGCTCGATGCTTTTCATTTCATCCTCAGAAAATTTGATTATATCTTCTGTTCTACTTTTACGCACAGAAGCGCTACAAGTGCCAATGCAATTGAACTCGAAATTCATATATTTTTCATCTCCCTCTTTCATACAGAAAAATTCCACACAACTATCTTCGTGTACAGGCGATGAATCTTTAGTATAAACCGCTTTTAACATTGTGCCTTTCACGGAATATTTGATAAACAAGGCTTGTGTTGAACGTCCTATGAAAAAATACGTAATAGGTCTGTAAGGATATTCTTTTGCCCAATTCACTTTTTCAATCACATCCAGTTTCCCTTTTTCTTCAAGTATTTCTCCAGCCAATTGTATGTCCGCGTCTTCCAATTTCTCAAGGTAAGGAATAGTAAGCTTCTTCATAATATCTCCATAGTTGGTTTTCGTTGCAATATTAGTTATTAATTTTCATCCATCAATATTTAATCTTTGAATTAATCAAAAATTAATCATTTTTCAGCGAAAAAACTTTAACATTTTAATAAAATAGAGCCGCTTGAATATTAAAATTGTTTCATTATCTTTGACGACTTTTTCCTCATAAACTCCTAATTTTGCCTATGTTATCTAAAATATTTACCCGTTTATTTTTAATCGCCTGTTTGATTTTTTATAATCTGCCTTTGTGGAGTCAGTCGTCTCCTAATCCATTAATTACTGAAATTCAGGTAACAAATGCAGACAGTGTTTACCGTTATCTGTTTTTATATAACGACAATCAGAATAAAACGCTGGAAACTAAATATGTAATGAAAAATGATGAATGGAAAAGACGCGAACAAATCGAATGGACGTATAACGATAATCTTTGTACCAATCAATATATCAGAAAATGGATTAATTCTCAATGGGAATTAGTGCATCAAATTAACTTTACTTACACGGATAATTTACCCGCCACAGAAACTCATCTTATTTTTGAAAACGGAACATACATTCCGGAAAGCAAACATTCCAAAGTTTATTCCGGTCAGAAAATTTTGGCAGAAATAGATTCAAACCGGATAAACTCCGCTTGGGTAATAACATCAAAAACAGAATACAAATACAATGTTGTTTCAGGTAATTTAGACACATTGTATTTTTCCAAGTTTAATGACGGAATTCTCGATTCTCAATCAAGAGTAGACTTTACATACAACGGTTCGGCACAAATTCTAAAAGAAACTTATGCCGAAAAACAAGACACAAACTGGATAAACACTTTCCAAACCGTAACTTATTACGAACCGTCTTCAACAAAGAAAAATTATCAAATAAAGAAAGTTTGGAATTCATCTATAAAAAAATGGGAAAACTCACAGAATATTACTTACACATATAATACCGCAGGATATGTAAAATTCGAGACATATCAACAATGGAAAACTCAATTTTGGGAAAATAATATGCGTTATGAATATATTTACGACACAAATAACGCGCTGACAAAAAAAATAAATTATATGCCGGTTTTTGATGATTTCCGTCCGGTATCTTCCATTAATTATACTGATTTTCAATATGGAAAAGCATCCTTGATTGAGGCGAATTATGAATTCTGGGGAGGAGAAACAGGCAGTTGCATCAATACATTTATTCCATATGAGTTTAATAATGAAAGCGAAATACAGTACGGAAGCAAAGTAAAAATTAGCTATATTCCGGTAAACGATACGGGAATATCTACTTTAATCGGTTCTGGAGAAAAAAAACAAATTGAAGTATATCCGAATCCTTCTATAGCTATTTTTTATTTCAACACGCAGAAGTATGATGTAAAAAGTTGGACTGTAAGCGATATTTCAGGAAAAATTGTATTATCCAAATCAAACACAAACAATTCAGGTGTAATTGATATGGGCGATTTCAAGTCAGGCATCTATCTTTTACAAGTAAAAACAGCTCAAGGAATTCTGACACAAAAATTAATAAAAAAATAAAGTAAAATAAAGAATCATGTTTAAAAAATCTCTAATTATTTGTATGACAGCATTTACAGTTGCCGGTAATGCAATTGCAGGCAATCCATTTTTTGAACCGTACAACACGCCGCATCAAACTATTCCGTTCGATAAAATAAAAACCGAACATTATATGCCGGCGTTTGAAGAAGGAATGAAACAACAAGACAAAGAAATTCAAGCCATTGTAAATAATCCAAAAGCGCCTACTTTTGAAAACACCATTGCAGCGCTGGATAAGTCAGGCGAATTACTTGACAAAGTAAGTTCCGCTTTTTATAATTTGCTGAGCGCCGAAACCAACGACGATTTGCAAAAAGTAGCTCAGGAACTTTCACCTAAAATAACTGAACACGGAAATACAATTCGCCTAAACGAAAAACTTTTTGCGCGTATTAAAGCCGTTTACGACCAAAAAGACAAACTAAAACTTACCCCCGAGCAAAAAACATTGTTACAAGAAACTTACGATGGTTTTGCCGATAACGGAGCAAATCTTTCTGCCGCCGATAAAGAAAAATACCGCGAACTTTCCAAAGAACTGAGTATGCTTTCGCTTACTTTCAGTCAAAATGTTTTGAAGGAAACCAATAAATATCAAATGGTTATTACCGACAAGAAACTTCTTTCGGGACTTTCTGACGATATGCTTGATATGCTTGCTTCCAACGCAAAAAAAGCAGGCAAAGATGGCTGGTTAATTGACCTGAAAACCACCAGTTACGTTCCGGTAATGAAATATGCCGATAATCGCGATTTGCGCCGCGAACTTTATATGGCAAATGCTACAAAATGTATGTCAGGAGGCGAATACGACAACCGCGAAAACATCCGCAAAATTGCGAATTTGCGTTTGGAAATCTCCAACCTTCTCGGATATAAATCTTATGCTGAACACGCGTTAAAACGCCGGATGGCTGAAAACGAGGAAAATGTATATAAACTTCTCAATCAACTGCTTGAAGCATACAAACCTGTTGCCGAAAAAGAATATGCCGAAGTGCAAGCGTATGCCGATAAGAATGGCGCATATTTCAAAATTCAACCCTGGGATTGGTCTTATTACAGCGAAAAACTGAAAGCCGAAAAATACAATTTGAACGATGAGATGCTCCGTCCGTATTTTGAACTGGAGAAAGTGAGACAAGGAATTTTTGATTTGGCAAACAAACTCTACGGACTGAAATTTACTCTAAACACAAAAATTCCGGTTTATAATCCCGAAGTAAAAGCATACGATGTTACCGACGCCAACGGAAAATTCATTGCGGTTTATTATGCCGATAATCATCCGCGTGAAGGTAAACGCGCCGGAGCCTGGATGAACGATATGAAAGCGCAATGGATGGAAGGAAAAACCGACAGCCGTCCGCAAATTGTAAATGTTACCAATTTCACGCGTCCTACTTCAACCAAACCGGCATTACTTACTTTTGATGAAGTAACAACTATGCTTCACGAGTTCGGACACGGTTTACACGGGATGCTTTCAAAAACCACTTATCGTTCACTTTCATGCACTAATGTTTACCGCGATTTTGTGGAACTTCCCTCGCAAATAATGGAAAATTGGGCGGTACAAAAAGATTTCTTGGATATGTTTGCCTCGAATTATCTTTCAGGAGAAAAAATCCCCGCTGAAATGATACAACGCATTAAAGACGCCGATAATTTCAACGCCGCAAATTTCACTTTACGTCAATTGAGCTTTGGATTGTTAGATATGGCTTGGCATACTTTAGAGCAACCTTATGAAGGAGATGTAATTGCGTTGGAAAAACAAGCAATGATGCCGACGCAAATATTGCCCGTAGTTGAAAACACTGCTATGAGCCCCACCTTTAGTCATATTTTCTCAGGCGGATATGCTGCGGGATATTACAGCTACAAATGGGCGGAAGTGTTGGATGCCGATGCCTTTTCCGTATTCCAACAAAATGGAATTTTCGACAAGAAAACAGCCGATTCGTTCCGTAAAAATATTTTGGAAAAAGGAGGAACAGAACATCCGATGGTGCTTTATAAACGCTTCCGTGGGCAGGAACCAACAATTGACGCTTTGTTGAAAAGAAACGGAATAAAGTAAATGATATAATGCCAATAAATTTAATTTTGCCAAAGTTTGAAACTTTGGCAAAGTTTTTTTAAAGAAGAATTTTTTATTAGGAAATTCGCTAAATAAAATGTAATTTTGAACAAAATTCACAAATCTTAAATCGTAATTGAAAAAAAATATATCCACAATGAAAAAACCATTTATTATGCTTGCACTTGCGGCAATTTTAGTTAGTTGCGGTTTCGCAAAAAAAGAATACAAAAGTTACGACGAATATCCCGTGTACAGCGGCGATGATTTGGAATTAACCTACGCTCCTACCGCTTCCAAATTTAGAGTTTGGTCTCCCACTGCCGATGCCGTAAAACTTTTGCTTTACGATAACGGATTAGACGGTTCCGCTTACCAGATGGAAGATATGCATCGCTCTAAAGATGGAACTTGGGTAGCAAAAGTTGTCGGCGATTTGAAGGGGAAATTTTATACCTTCCAGGTAAAAATGGGCGATAAATGGTTGGATGAAACGCCCGGAATTTGGGCAAAAGCTGTAGGCGTAAACGGTAACCGCGCCGCTATTATCGACTGGAACGAAACCAATCCCGAGGGTTGGAATGCCGATAAACGTCCGCCTTTGAAAAGCGTTTCCGATGTTTCCTTGTATGAAGTGCACGTGCGTGATTTTTCCGTTTCTCCTAATTCAGGAATGAAAAACAAAGGAAAATATCTTGCATTTACCGAAAACGGAACACAAAACACTGCCGGAGAAAGTACCGGAGTGGATCATTTAAAAGAATTAGGCGTTACCCACGTTCACTTATTACCGGTTTTTGATTACGCTTCGGTGGACGAAACCAAACTCAACGAAAACAAATACAACTGGGGTTACGACCCGAAAAACTATAACGTTCCCGAAGGAAGTTACGCTACCGACCCTTATAATCCTGTTTCGCGTATCAAGGAATTCAAACAAATGGTACAAGCGTTGCACAAAGCAAGAATCAGAGTGGTAATGGATGTGGTTTACAATCACACTTCGGCAGGTGAAAACTCTTTCTTTAACCTCCTCGTTCCTAAATATTTCTATCGTTTCAACGCGGACGGAACGTGGTCTAACGCTTCCGGTTGCGGCAACGAAACCGCTTCGGAACATCCGATGATGCGTGAATTTATGGTAAAATCCGTTGCATATTGGGCAAAAGAATATCATATTGACGGTTTCCGCTTCGATTTAATGGGAATTCACGATATTGAAACGATGAACGCCATCCGTGCCGGTTTGGATAAAGTGGATAAATCCATTATTATGTACGGCGAGGGCTGGACTGCAGGCAGTTCTCCGCTACCCGAAGAAAAACGCGCCGTAAAGAAAAACGCGAGCAAGTTAAACGGTATCGCCGTATTCAGTGATGATATTCGCGATGCGCTGAAAGGCAGTTGGATGCACGCGGAAATTCCCGGATTTGTTTCCGGAACGGACAGTTTGGAAGAAAGCGTGAAATTTGGCATAGTTGGAGGCGTGCAGCATCCGCAAATTGATTATACCAAGCCCATTTATTCCAAAGCTCCTTACGTGAGCGCACCAACACAATCCATCAATTATGTTTCGTGCCACGATGATATGTGCATGGTGGATAAACTGCGCGAAAGCCGTCCCGCAGGAGCTACCGAACAGGAAATACAACGCTTTGATAAATTGGCGCAAACCGTTGTTTACACATCGCAGGGAATTCCGTTTATTTATGCCGGCGAAGAAATTTACCGCAATAAAAAAGGCGTACACAATACGTATCAATCGCCGGACAGCATCAATCAAATTAACTGGGACAATAAAACCACGTACAAAGATATTTTTAAATACTACAAAGGGTTGATTGAACTGCGCAAAGCGCATCCCGCTTTCCGTATGACAACTGCCGATGAAATAAAACAAAACCTTAAATTTATTGATTTAGGAGCAAAGAACGTAATCGCCTACACGCTGACCGACAATAATGACGCGTGGAAAAAGATTTTGGTCATCCTGAACGGCAACCGCAAATCGGAAAGAGTTGTTCTTCCCGAAGGCGTGTGGAGCGTAGTTTGCCACGACGGTTTTATTAACCCGAACGGTGTGTTGATGCAGATAAAAAACCAAAACTTTATTGTGGCGCCGTCATCGGCAAGCATTATGTATTTTAGCGAAGAAAAACCGGAAACGCGCGCGGCGGACAAACCGTAGCAAGTAAGAAAAAGATACGCTGAATGATTGCGCAAAATAGGTTATTTTTACAGTTTATTTTACAACCAATTTTATTACACATAACACAAATTGCGTAATTTAGTTTTAACATAAATAACTATAAATAAAATAATTACAACCGAGTTGCGCATTTTAAGTATCCAAGCAAGAATTGCGTATATTTGTGTGTTAGCTGAAAGGCTGAACAACATAACGTACTTAAAACACTATTCATCAATATGATATTTGAAAGAGGACACTTTAAAACAAATAAAATTGTTAATCTGAATGAATCGATTAAAGAAACAAGAACATTTAGTAAATCGAAAACTGAATATAAACCAACAGTTTTTATTTCTCACAAACATAGTGATTTGGAAGACCAAGAAGAAGTAAAAGGAATTCTTGAAATATTTGAAGATTTAGGTGCTAAAGTTTATATTGACAGTATGGACAATAAAATGCCTAATGAAACTTCAGGAGAAACTGCACTTAGAATTAAAGAGGTAATCAAGTACACTAAAAAATTCGTTCTAGTTGCAACAGAGAAAGCTATAGAATCATATTGGTGCAATTGGGAACTTGGTATTGGTGATACACACAAATACATTGAGAACATAGCAATTATCCCAATAAAAGATAAAGGAGAATATGACTTTAAATATAAAGGAAACGAATATCTTCAGATTTATCCAAGTATCGATTTTGAAGATGGTACAAATCGCTATATGACTTCAAAAGAATTAATCCCAAGAGGATATTATGTATGTAAGCCTAAAAATAAAGACGGTGTCCGATATATCACACCTTTAAAACAATGGTTAAATCAGTAAATTATGTTTAAGTACCAGCTAATATTTTTAGGCACAATTAAGCCCTTGACAAGAAATCTGATTTCAAAATACTACGAGAAAATAGAGGATTTAAAACTTCAAAAAGAATTCTATGAGATTTACTTCAAAGAGCAATTAGATTCTTATAAGGGCAATCAACCAACATTTATCATTTACTTTGGTAATGAAAATGGTGATTTTGAAGATTTAGCGGAAATAGAAATGTTGTTAAAAGATGGAAATATCGTTCTTCCAATTTTCTTTAATTCTTTTAGTCAAGAAATTCCTAAAATATTAAGTAATCAAAATGGATTGAAATATACAGAATATCAAAAAGACAAAATTGTTGACTTAGTACTCGAATCATTTGGCAAATTAAGAAGTAGTAGAAAAGTTTTTATTAGTTATAAAAGAGACGAATCAACGTCTGTTGCAATACAATTATATGAAGCACTTGAAAAGAATAATTTTGACGTTTTCTTAGATACACATTCAATAAAACAAGGAGAGCCTTTTCAAGATGAATTATGGCATAGAATGACTGACTGTGATGTAATTCTTCTTTTAAATACCCCAAAATTTTTGGAAAGTGAATGGTGTGAAAAAGAAATTGCAGAAGCATCGGTTAAGCAAATAGGCATTATTCAAGCTATTTGGCCAAATCATAGACTAGAAAGAATGGCGGAAGTATGTTTTCCTTATACATTATCTGAAAGGAATTTTTTAAAAGGAATATATGATAACAAGGATACTTCCAAACTTAATGATGAAACCATTAATAATTTAGTTAATCAAGTCGAATCTATTCGTGCAAGAAATCTTGCTTCTAGACAAGATAACCTAATCACTGAGTTTCTTAATTCAGCCCGAAAATATGGCAAAAATGTTACTATACAGCCCGAAAGATTCATCACCGAAGAAATCGATAATAATAAGAGAAGAATATTTATACCTTCAGTTGGTATTCCACAATCATTTGATTGCAATACATCATCAGAACTAAAAAAAGAAATTAAAGAATATTCTGTTGAGGAAGTCTACTTAATTTATGATGATGTAAGAATTAGAGAAAAATGGTTAAATCATCTTAGCTATTTAAATGAATACCTAGACGTAAAAACAATTAAAAAGCAAGAATTCGATTTATGGCTACAAAAGAACTAAAAAATATTTTTTTATCTGCCAGTATTCCGTTCAAGGAGAGACACGAAAAATATTATAATACGGCAGATATAATTGCAATTAGAGACTCTGTAATTGCTCTTGCCTCGCTCGTCATACCGAAATACAGACTTATTTGGGGTGGACATCCATCTATAACTCCAATTATATATTATGTTTTGGAAAAATTTGAAGTAGAGATTCAAAGTCACGTTAAATTATATCAATCAAGACATTTTGAGAAAATTTTTCCAATAGAAAATAAGGAATTTGAAACGGTAGAAATTACTGACGATTTAGGAGAATTAATACCAAGTCTGCGTTTGATGAGAGAAAAAATGTTAGGTGAAAATAAGTTTGAAGCAGGTATATTTATTGGTGGAATGGAAGGAGTTGAAGATGAGTATAATTTATTTAGTGAATTAAATCCAAATTCAATTATACTACCTATTGCGAGTACTGGAGCAGCAGCCAAAATCATTTACGAAAATAATATAGAAAGTTTTAAAAATGATAAACTCATTAAAGACTACGGCTATATGAGTTTATTTCAGGAGTTACTAATTGATAAAATTAATTAATATGGCAAAAAGACAAATATTTTATAGTTTTCATTACGACAACGATGTATTTAGAGTTCAACAAATAAGAAACATTGGTGCTCTGGAAGACAATAAACCTGTTTCTGCAAATGAATGGGAAACTGTTAAAAGAGGTGGAGAAACAGCAATAAAAAAATGGATTAATGATAATTTAAACTATAAAAGTTGCTTAGTTGTCTTGATAGGTTCAGAGACTGCAAATCGAAAATGGGTTAAATATGAGATTGAAAAGGCTTGGAATGACGGTAAAGGAGTATTAGGAATTTATATTCATAACCTAAACTGTCCACGAAACGGCAAATGCTCGCAAGGACCTAATCCTTTTCAAACTTTTACAATGGATAGAGATGGTAAATCTTTAGCATCAATAGTCAAATGTTACAATCCAAGCTATAACAATGCATACAATGACATTGCTAATAATATTGAAAGTTGGATTGAAGAAGCAATAAAAATTAGAAACAATTATTAAGCCCTTCAGCTAATCGAGTAGATGGTCGGTGAGCTAAGCTCACCGATGCACCTCTCACACCACCGTGCGTACGGGTCTCGTACACGGCGGTTCGTCAAGACGAGGAAAAATTTTCAGGTAGTGTTCAAGAAAAGATAAATCTCATTTCCTGTTTTGCGGGCTTCTGTCTTTGTTTTGCAATAGATGCTAAAATCATCGGCATAGCGGACAAAAACCTTTTCTCCCGCCCGAGTCCTCGCGTATGGGAAATAAATTAAAATTCCCTTGTCGGGTTTGATTTGTAAATTCCAGTAACCAGTGTACTATTTTTTACAATTAAAAAACATATCCGGAAAGGACAAGGTGAATGTACTAACATTAAGTATTACTATAGATACATTGAAATTCAATGTATGGAGAGTAAAAATCAACGTTCGTCCATTCTCGGGGTGACTTAAAGTCACCCCGAGAATATTATCAGGAACATCCGGTACGATAGACCAGATTTTTTGCAGCCCTTGCTGCCGCGCGATTTATTATTTTCTTACCACAGAGCGGTAACAACAGGTAAAAAAACGTTTCTACTCCTCGTTTTTAACGAGGAGTTAATGGTAGTTCGTTTAATGAACGATACAAAGAGCAACTGTCCGTTTGCCAAAAAGCGTTTGTAAATTTATATCGGGGTGTTACACCATGGTATATTTCCAAGCGCTTTTCTAAAAAAACAGTTTACCCAATTGTATTTCGGGACGTGCTTTTTTAAAAAAACAGTTTACCCCATGGTCTGTTGGGACGTGCTTTTATACCTTCGGGTAGTTCCCCAATGGTCTATTTCCTGCCACAATGTCATATTGGGGAGTTCCCCAACGGTACATTTCCGAGTTCTTTTTTAAAAAACAACTTACCCCATGGTCTGTCGGGACGTCCTTTTTTTAAAAACAGTTTACCCCATGGTCCGTTGGGACGTGCTTTTGTACCTTCGGGTAAAACATTAAAGTATTATAAAATAGAACTTTACATGTTTTTTATAATAAAATCAGCACAAAAAAACAAAGAAAACTGACATTTTGGCAGGCGATATTATCATTGTTTCAAGAGGTTTGACTTTGATTTATCGCTACGTCGACTTAAAATAAAGTGTCGTCCTTGTTATCGTGCGATTTTATCGCGTGATTTATTTATTTACCACACGTTACAAATGCCGAAAAATCGGCACAGGCAGCGCGGTAGCAGAGCGCCAGTTTGTACCGTTATTTTTTACAGTTGAATAATCCTCCCGCGCCCGCTATATCTCTAAAAATAGATATTGTATTTTTTCTTGCCTTGCGGTTATAAATAAAAATTGTATTTTTGTACATTTTCAGACAAAAGACTGTTAGATAACAGAAATCAGAGTTTATTTAACAAAACACTAACTACAAACTACTGACTACTGACTATTGACTACAAACTAAATAATCTATGGAACACAAACAAGAAAAACCTGCAGGGCTTCCCGAAAATGCGTATCGTGAATTAAAAGAAGGCGAAGAATATAAACCGGTAATGCCTGCCGGTGGCAAATTTCCTGAAGTTACCAAATGGTCGGTGGCAATGGGACTGTTGATGGCAGTCATTTTTTCAGCCGCCGCCTATTCCGGATTGAAAATAGGACAAGTTTTTGAAGCTGCCATTCCTATTTCAATTATTGCGGTAGGAGCTTCAGCCGCAGCGCGTAAAAAAAATGCGTTGGGACAAAATGTGATTATTCAATCGATTGGAGCCGCGTCGGGCGTTATTGTTGCCGGAGCAGTTTTCACCATTCCCGGTTTATATATTCTGCAAGCCAAATATCCTGAAATTCAAATTAATTTCTGGCAGATATTTTTCTCGTCGTTGCTGGGAGGTTTTCTTGGTATTTTGTTCTTAATTCCTTTCCGAAAATATTTTGTAAAAGATATGCACGGCAAACTTCCGTTTCCGGAAGCTACCGCCACTACCGAAATTCTGATGACGGGCGAAAAAGGCGGGAGCCAGGCAAAATTGCTGATTTTAAGCGGATTGATTGGCGGATTGTTTGATTTTTGTTTCTCGGCATTCAAACTTTGGAGCGAAGAAGTTACCACACGTATTCTTCCTTACGGCGAAGTGTTGGCAAACAAAGTGAAAATGGTGTTGAAATTCAATGTCAGCGCGTTGATTTTCAGTTTTGGTTATCTCGTTGGTTTGCGTTATGCTTTGATTATTACGGTAGGTTCGCTGCTCTCGTGGTTGGTGTTTATTCCATTGGTAAATGAAATAGGAAATTTGGCTGCTTCCGTTGGCGGAGGCGCAAATCCGTTTGCAGCGATGTCGCCCGAAGATATTTTTAAAGCTTATGTTCGTCCTATTGGTATCGGCGCTATTGCTATGGCGGGAATTATCGGTATTATTAAATCTTCGGGGGTAATTGGAAGCGCATTTAAACTTGCTTTCAATATGGGCGAAAAAACACATGCCGAAGTGAAACCGGAACGGACACAAAAAGACCTGAAAATGTCGTTTGTAATGCTTTTCATTTTCTTTACGTTGGTGGCAGTGTTTATTTTCTTTATTTTCGGAATAAAAATCACACTCATCCAAGCTGTTGTGGCATTAATCACCGTAACGGTTATTTCTTTCCTTTTTACAACGGTGGCAGCCAACGCCATTGCCATTGTTGGAACCAATCCGGTTTCGGGAATGACATTGATGACGCTTATTTTATCTTCCGTTATTTTGGTCTCTGTCGGATTAAAAGGTTGGCAGGGAATGGTCAGCGCGTTGATTATCGGCGGAGTTGTTTGTACGGCGCTTTCTATGGCGGGCGGTTTTGTTACCGACTTGAAAATTGGTTACTGGCTGGGAACTACACCCGCAAAACAAGAATCTTATAAATTTCTCGGAACATTGGTTTCGGCGGCAACAGTAGGAGCGGTTATATTTATCTTGAATCAAGCGTATGGTTTTACTGCTTCCGCAACACATCCCAATCCAATGGTTGCTCCGCAAGCAAACGCGATGGCTGCCATTATCGAACCGTTGATGTCGGGTCAGGGTGTTAGTTGGGTGTTATTAGGCGTTGGAGCCATTATTTCCGTATTGATAAATTGGTTGGGAATTTCGCCGTTGGCATTTGCTTTGGGAATGTTTATTCCGCTTCCGTTAAATACGCCGCTTGTAGTGGGAGGTTTATTAAATCATTGGTTTACAAAAAGTTCTAAAAACGCAAAATTAGCTAACGCTCGCGTACAACGCGGAATTTTGATTGCCTCGGGATTTATTGCAGGAGCGGCATTGTTTGGCGTAATCGGGGCGTTTATTATTTTCTTTACAAATAATACGGAAGCTTTGAATTTAGGCGTTTGGACTAATCCGGAAGGAATTGGAGCACAAATTACGGCTGTAGTAGCATTTATAGCGTTAATTGCTTATTTCGTTTGGGAATCGTTTAGAGCGAAAGAAGAAGATTAAAGTTTTTATTTCTCGCAAAGTCGTTATTTAAAATCATTTTTATATAAATATCATGAAAAAAACATTCTTATTTCTTATGATTTTTGGATTATTTTCCGTTACAAGTATAATTGCTTCAAGCAATAATTTTGAAGTAGTTCCATTGCCAAATCAAATAAAAGTTTTAAAAGGCAGTGGATTTACATTGAATGAAAACACAAAAATTGTTTTCTCTAAAGGAAACGAAAAAATGCAAAAAAATGCATCGTTTTTGCAAGATTATTTATTTCAACTTACCGGTAAAAAGTTAACCACAACTTCAGGAGGAACTATTAAAAATGCGATTGTTTTAAAGTTAGGAAAACTGAAAACCAATAATGCTGAAGCATATCAAATAGTTGTAAGTAAAGACAATATCATAATTTCAGGAAACACGGAAGCGGGCATTTTTTACGGCATTCAAACATTACGTAAAGCTACTCCTGCAGACGGTAGCGATGCAATTTACACATCCGTAAAAATTGAAGATGAGCCTCGTTTTGGCTATCGCGGAGTACATTTGGATGTGGCGCGTCATTTCTTTTCAGCCGATTTTGTAAAAAAATACATTGATATTCTTGCTTTACACAATGTAAACACATTTCACTGGCATTTAACGGACGATCAAGGGTGGCGCATAGAAATAAAAAAATATCCGAAACTGACTGAAATAGGTTCAATGCGTAAGGAAACCGTTATCGGAAAAAACACGGGAGCGTATGATGAAACGCCTCACGGAGGATTTTATACTCAAGACGAAATACACGATATTGTAAAATATGCACAAGACCGCTTCATTACCATCATCCCCGAAATAGATTTACCCGGTCATATGTTGGCGGCTTTAGCATCTTATCCGTACTTGGGTTGTACCGGCGGACCTTATCAGGTGGCTACCAAATGGGGAATTTTTGAAGATGTATTGTGTCCCGGGAAAGAAACCACTTTCCAATTTGTAGAAGATGTACTTTCTGAAGTTTGTGATTTATTCCCGTCAAAATACATTCACATTGGCGGCGACGAATGTCCTAAAACACGCTGGAAATCGTGTCCTAATTGTCAGCAAAAAATTCAGGAACTGGGATTAAAAGACGATGCAAAACACGCCAAAGAATTTTATCTGCAAAGTTATGTTACCGAACGAGTTGAGAATTTCCTGAATTCCAAAGGAAAAAGCATTATTGGATGGGATGAAATTATGGAAGGTAAATTGGCGCCCAATGCAACAGTAATGTCGTGGCGGGGAGAAAGCGGAGGAATTGAAGCCGCTCAAATGAAACACGATGTAATTATGACGCCCAATACCTATCTTTATTTCGACTATTACCAAACCGATGATTTAACAAACGAACCGTTAGGAATTGGCGGTTTTTTGCCTGTGGAAACAGTGTATAACTATGAACCTATTCCAAGCAAGCTCAAACCGGAAGAAAAGAAATACATTTTGGGAGCTCAAGCCAATGTTTGGACAGAATACATTCCTACTTCAAACCGAGTAGAATATATGTTGCTTCCAAGATTAGCCGCGCTTTGCGAAGTTCAATGGACGCAACCCGAAAAGAAAAATTACAACGATTTTTTGAAACGGGCTATCTCTTTATTTCGTCAGTACGATGTGTACGGATACACGTATGCACGCCATCTTTTTGATGTTCAAACCACGCTTACTCCAAATTTAACCGATAAAAAACTGGAAGTAACATTCAGCACCATTGACAATGCTCCAATTTATTACACGTTGGACGATTCGGAACCCACCGTGAACTCTTCTCTTTACAGTGAAACATTAAAATTGGATAAAAGTGCAATACTAAAAGCAAAAGTAATTCGTGAAAACGGTAAAGACAGCCGTGTTTATACCGAGAATATTTGTTTCAACAAAGCAACTCTGAAACCGATACGGTTATTAACCAATCCTTACTCAAATTATACTTTTGAAGGAGCCGGAATGTTGAACAATGGAATTTCGAGTAAAGACGATAATTTCCGTAACAAACGCTGGATGGGATTTCAGGGAACAAATTTGGAAGCAATTATCGACTTGGAACAACCTAGCGAAATTTCAAAAGCAACCGTACGTACGTGTGTTTACACAGCTGCGTGGCTGATGGATGCCAAAAGTTTCAAAATTGCAATTTCAGACGACGGGAAAAACTTCACGGAGGTTGCCGGATTAGAAGTAAATGTAAACGATCATTCTGAAAATTGGCGCGGAGTTTCTACTCATACCGTTACCTTCAAACCTTGTATAACACGATTTGTAAAAATTGTTGTTTCACCTGAAAATGAACTTCCAAAATGGCAAGGTTCAAAAGGGAAACCGTATGTATTTGTGGATGAAATTTCAATAGAATAATATAGTTTTAACTGATCGGTAAAGAAGAAAACGCATTATCTGATATTGATAATGCGTTTTCTTTTATTATTTTCGGTAATTTTTATTTTACCACCTTCGCTTCCACTTCTTCCACTACCCTGACCGGTTCTCTTGACTCCGTTTTGGTTAAAAGCTTATTCAAAATTTCAGCAATAACAATAGGCACAGCTACGTTAACAATAGACTTTACCATTGGGGATTTTACTCGGGAAAGAACAAGTAAACTACCCAAAGTAGCCCCAACTAACACACCCGTAGGCAGCTTGGATATTTCGTTCTTGACCATATCCAGTAATTCATTTTCGTTATAATTTATTTTATTTTCCATAATATCTTTGTTTTGGTTTGTATGTATAACAAAAAAATAAAATAATATGTTTTAATTTAAAGATAAGGGGGTTCATGTACGAGAATATATTTTGACAAATTCTTGAACAAAATACCGTTCTCAAGAGTTTTATTATAAATCCTATAAAACATAAACTCTATGACAAAAAACATGGGACAAACCGACAGAATTATCCGTACGATAGTTGCTGTGGTACTTATCATTTTATTTTTCACAAAAGTTGTTACCGGAACGTTGGGAATTATTTTACTAATTCTTGCCATTGTATTTTTAATTACAAGCGTTATTAGTTTTTGTCCGCTCTACAAACCATTTGGGATAAAAACCACTTGTGAGAAAAAAGAAGAAGAATAAATCGGAATAAAGGATTAACTCTACAGCGGAAGCATCAACTTCCGCTTTTTTATTTTTTGTTCGTCCGAATTAGTTATGAATATCTTTCTTTACTTACATTTTAATATCATACTCGGAGCATAAAAAACTGCCTTTTAACATCCTAATTTTCCTGTAATGCGAAGTTCACTTTATTGATTCCCGTAAAATTGATATCAGAATGTTATAATCTGTAATCACATCATCTCTTTTACAATAAAAAAACACAAAAATCATATTTTTTTATTTTCATAAAACACTTAAAATCAGGATAATGAAAATTTATTCAATTTAATTACGGAAAAATTTCTTTAATTCAAAGATTATTTATTATATTTGGGGCGTATTGGAAAATAATTCCTCAAATGGTTGTCAATCAAAAGTTAACAGTTATTTGTTACCATTTTTCTTTGAATAAAAAACATAATGTCTATGGAAACACTTATGAATGCTCCGGTTTCTGAAGTTGTTCTTGATGAAATCATCGAAAAACACAAAGGAAAACCCGGTATGTTACTCACCACTTTGGAAGAAGTACAGGAAAAAAATCCCTTAAAATATCTTCCCGGGGAAACGTTAAAGGAAATATCTCAAAAGTTAGATGTTCCTTACACACAAGTTTACAGCGTAGCTACGTTTTATTCTTTTTTTAATTTAAAACCGCAAGGTAAACATTCAATTGTTGTTTGCAGGGGCACTGCTTGCCACACAAAGGGTTCAAAAGCGTTGCTTGACGAAATTGCCCCTATTCTTGGTTTCAAACGAGAAGACGATGATTCCGAGTCATCTTTTACGACTCCCGACAATTTATTTACAATCAGAACGGTAGCATGTTTCGGTCAATGTGCGCAATCTCCCGTTATTGAGGTAGATGGCGTAATTCACAGTAATGTGAATTCACAAAAACTGATGAAGATTCTCAAGAAAGTAAAAGAAGAAAAAACTTCGAAATCAAACAAAAATTGAATTAAAACTTTTCATTCAAAAATCTTATCATGAAACCATCTCAACTTGAAATATTACAAAAACAAAATATAGAAAGAATTCTCCCTCCTATTCCAATGTTAATGGTAGGAATGGGAACTTGCGGCATCGGTAATGGAGCCGATGTGGTTTACGCTCAGTTTCAAAAACAAATTTCAGAAACAAAATTTGATTGTAAATTGAAACAGACCGGTTGTTTTGGCTTTTGCGCCGAAGAACCTATTGTAATGCTTTATCAACCACAAAAACCAATATTAGTTTATAGTAAGGTGGACGAAAAAGATGCAAAACGCATTTTTGAAAACCTGATTAAAGGTAAAATACATAAAAATAAACTTCTCTGCAAAATTGACGACTGGGATTTTCTTACCTCAAAAGCAGAATTTGGAAAAGGATACGAAGAAATTCCACATTGGGACGAAATTCCATTTTTCAAAGGACAGAAAAAAGTTGTATTACGCCACGCCGGATTGATTGACCCGGAAGACATTCTCGATTACATTGCCGTTGGCGGATACAAGGCATTTACAAAATCGCTCACTGAATTACAGCCGGTTGAGGTCATAAATGAAGTGTTGGAATCAAAACTTCGCGGACGTGGCGGAGCCGGTTATCCTGCAGGAATCAAATGGTCGATGATGCAAAAACAGGAAGCAGACCAAAAATATATTATTTGCAATGCCGATGAAGGAGACCCTGGCGCCTATATGAACCGCAACGAAATAGAAAGCGATCCGCATATGTTGCTCGAAGGAATGCTGATTGGAGCTTATGCTATGGGAGCCAGCAAGGGAATAGCTTATGTAAGAGCGGAATATCCTTTAGCTGTAAAACGGTTGAAAAAAGCCATTGAGCAGGCAGAAAAACTGGGATTAATGGGTGAAAAAATTTTGGGTAACGGATTTAGTTTTACACTGGATATTGTGGAAGGCGCAGGAGCCTTTGTTTGTGGAGAAGAAACGGCATTAATTGCGTCTATTGAAGGAAAAGCAGGTCGCCCGTTGCCACGCCCGCCTTATCCTGCAAGCAAAGGATTGTACGGAAAACCTACCAATATCAATAATGTAGAAACATGGTGCAATGTTCCTGTTGTTATTGAAAAGGGAAGTAAATGGTTTACTTCCATCGGTACTGAAAAAAGTCCCGGAACAAAAGTATTCTCATTAGTAGGAAAAGTAAAAAACACAGGGTTGGTGGAACTTCCGCTTGGTTCCAAACTCGAACAATTTGTTTTCAACATCGGCGAAGGTACCGGAACTTCTAAACAAGTGAAAGCGGTACAAACAGGAGGTCCTTCCGGCGGTTGTATTCCATTGGAATATTTCTCAACTCCTGTGGATTATGAATCGCTCGCCGGTATTGGAGCCATTATGGGTTCGGGTGGAATGGTTGTAATGGATCAAGACAATTGTATGGTGGACGTAGCACGATATTTCCTTGAATTTAACGCAGGAGAATCGTGCGGAAAATGTACGCCTTGCCGTGAAGGTTCTGCACAGGCATTGGCTATTTTAACCCGAATTACAAAAGGGCAAGGAACGTTCGCCGATTTGGATATGTTGGAATTATTAAGCCGAAATATCAAAGATTCTTCGCTTTGCGCACTTGGACAAACTACGCCTAATCCCATCTTAACCACGCTGAAATATTACAGAAACGAATACGAAGAACATATTAGGGAAAAACGCTGCAAAGCAGGAACGTGCGAATCACTATTTATGGCATTGTGTGAGAACAGTTGTCCGATGCACATGAATATTCCGGGATACATTGAGTTAATCAAAGAAGACCGATTGGAAGAAGCGTTTGAACTGACACTGCGTGATAATCCGCTTCCGGGAACAATAGGAAGAATATGCCACTTCCATTGCCAGATGCGTTGCCGCCGCGAAATGTTAGATCAACCGGTTTCACAAGGCGAAATCCATCGTTATTTGGCAGATACAATGTATCAACTTGGAAAAGAAAACGAAATTTACAATAAATTAATCAAAGAAAAACTTTCCCCGACCGGAAAACGGATTGCCATTGTAGGCGCAGGACCTGCAGGATTAACGGCTGCATTTTATCTTGTACGTCTTGGTCACGATGTTACTATATACGATGCTTTGCCTGAAGCAGGAGGCGTAGTTCGTTTTGGAATTCCGCAGTATCGCTTGCCAAAAGAAGTTTTACAAAAAGAAGTCAAACTCATCAAAAAACTCGGCGTCAAATTCCTTTTCAATCAACGTTTGGGCGAAAATCTTTCGTTGGATAATCTGAAAAAAGAATTTGATTCTATTTATATGGCAATTGGGGCTTGGAAAGACATGGACTTGAATATTCCGGGCGAAAATGCCAAAGGAGTTTTTGCCGGAACTGAAATTCTAAAAGAAATGGCATTGGGCAAAACACCGAAGCTAGGTCAAAACGTGGTGGTAATAGGCGCCGGAAATGTTGCCATTGATGCCGCACGAAGCATCTTGCGTTTAGGTAAAGATGTTACTATTGTTTACCGTAGAGAAAAACGCGATATGCCCGCAAATGCCATTGAGATTTCAGAATCGGAAGAAGAAAAAATCAATTATCGTTTTCTGGCTGCTCCTAACGAGATTATCGCCAATAAAAATGGACGCGCCAAGGCATTAAAAATTGAAAAAATGTCATCAGGACACATTGATATGTCCGGAAGAAGAAAACCGATTGCTTCAGGTGTTTTTGAAGAAATTCCTTGCGATTCAATTATTTTAGCCATTGGAGAACGCGTTGATTCAAAGAAATTAGCCGAAAACAAGATGGAAGTAACAAAAGACGGACGAATTATCGTTAATCCGTTCACTTTCCAAACTTCAGACCCGAAAATTTATGCCGGAGGCGATGCTGTAACCGGTCCTTCTACCGCAGCAGAAGCGATGGGAATGGCTAAAAAAGCGGCTGCATCCATTGACAAGATTTTAATGAATAAAGACAGGTTCTATTTACTGTTCCGTGATTTCAAATATCAAAATGTAGTGCCGATGAATCCAAAGGCAAGCCCAAGAAATGTTGCGAGACGTCTTTCTGTGAGAGACAGAGTGAATAATTTCAACGAAGTTTCTTTCGGATTTACCGGAGAACAAGCACGCAATGAGGTGGAAAGATGCTTGAGATGTGATGTGAAATGTTAATTCTTAAATTTGTAGACAGATGAAAATTAAAATAAACAATCAAGAAGTTCAGGTAAATGAAGGTATTACNATTTGGAAAGCTTGCAACGATGCAGGAATAAATGTTCCATCGCTTTGTTACCTGAAAGATGTGTCTCATAACGCTTCTTGCGGTGTTTGCGTAGTAGAAGTAAAAGGAGCAAAATCGTTGCTGCGCTCTTGTATAACACAAGTTACGGAAGGAATGGAGATAATTACTAATAGCCAACGCGCTATGGAAGCCCGTAAAATGAATGTGGAATTGCTGCTTGCAAACCATCCTCAGGATTGCTTAACTTGTGACCGTAATGGAAATTGTGAACTGCAACAACTCACTTTCGATTTGGGAATAAACCAGAAAAGATTTGTACGTACACGAAAAGAATATTTGCCAAAAGACGAATCTTCCCTCTCTTTGGTACGTGAACCGGAGAAATGTATTCTCTGCGGACGTTGCGTAGCGGTTTGCGATCAGGTGCAGGCAGTAAAAGCCATCGATTTTTCGGGACGCGGATTAAAAAGTAAAATTTCCACTTTTCTTGATTCGGGAATGGGTTTCGTTGCTTGTACCAATTGCGGTCAATGCGCTTTGGTGTGCCCTACGGGAGCCATAACCGAAAAAAGTTCCATCAGCGAAGTATGGAGAGANATACAGAATCCNCAAAAAGTGGTATTGGTACAAACAGCTCCTGCTGTGCGCGTAGGAATTGGAGAAGCCATGGGAATGGAATACGGAAGTTTGGTTACGGGACAAATGGTTGCCGGATTACGCCGACTGGGTTTTTCTCGGGTTTTCGACACTAATTTCACGGCAGACCTTACCATTATTGAAGAAGGAAACGAATTATTGCAACGAATAAAAACCGGAGGAACATTGCCTATGATAACTTCTTGTTCGCCGGGTTGGATAAAATTTATCGAACATTTTTATCCGAATTTATTAGGTCATTTATCTACATGTAAATCGCCGCAGCAAATGTTTGGAGCTGTTGCAAAAACATATTATGCAGAAAAAACAGGCATTGATCCCCGCAATATTGTGGTGGTTTCCATTATGCCTTGTACAGCTAAAAAATACGAAGCAAAACGACCTGAAATGGACGGTGCATTCCATTATTGGAAAGAAAAAATGAATCTTACGGAAGAAGAACGTTTTTATGATGTGGATTATTCTCTTACCACAAGAGAACTTGCCCGTATGTTTCACGAAGCCGGAATTGATTTTAGTCGTTTGCCTGAAGAACACTTCGACAGTCCGTTGGGTGAATCGACAGGAGCAGCCGTTATTTTCGGAGCTACCGGAGGAGTAATGGAAGCTGCGCTCCGAACCGCTTACGAAGTTTATACCGGAAAAACGTTGGATGATATCGATTTCAAATCTATTCGGGGACTTCAAGGAATAAAAGAAGCCGAAGTTAATTTGGACGGAACAAAAATAAAAGTAGCAGTTGCCAATACGCTGAAAAATGCNNGAANATTGCTNGAACAAATTAAAGAAGGAACATCGCCTTATGTCTTTATCGAAGTAATGACGTGTCCCGGAGGATGCCTCGGAGGTGGCGGACAACCTATTCCTACCAATGCCGAAATACGCGAGAAACGCGCAGCGTCCATCTATTTTGACGATTATCATCAGAAAATAAGAAAATCGCACGAAAATCCGGAAATAGCAAGGATTTATGCCGATTTTTTAAAAGAGCCGTTGGGAGAAAAATCACACCATTTGTTACATACGCATTATGTAGAAAGAGGATATTAAATTTTCAGAAATAAAGAAAGGAACTTGAATTCAAGCTCCTTTTTTTATTTCAAAAGTTTTAAAAATCACCCCATTAAATTACGGAATTTTTTCTTTAATTTAAATAAAAGATTTACATTTGCAATAAATATCAAAACACAGAATTTGTGAACATAAAACAAATAGCTGAATTAATTCAAGGAGAGTTATTGAACGAAAATTTTTCGGAACAAGAATTTCTTTATGCTTTTTCTTCCGATTTAATGAGCGATGTTTTACGCTGGCCCCGCGAAAATATGTTGCTCATAACGGGCTTGGCTACCATTCAGGCAATTCGTACCGCCGAACTTTCCAATATTGACTGTGTGATTTTTGCACGCGGCAAAAAAGTAACGGATGAAATGCTCGAGTTAGCTCAAGAAAGTGATATTGCCGTAATTACCTGTCCCTCTTCTATGTTTGAAATATCCGGAAAATTGTACGCTAACGGCATAAAAGCGGTGTATTAATGCGGGTGCAATTCGATATACAAGGAGGAGACTTCAGTGCGGCAGGTAAAGCCAGTTCCGAAGTAAAAAAAATACTCAAAGAATTAAATATTTCTCCCATTATTATAAGACGAGTAGCTGTTGCGCTTTACGAAGCGGAAGTAAATGTAGTGGCGCATGCATACCAAGGAAAAATGACCGCCGATATTGATTCAAACCGAATTAAAGTTCAAATAAAAGACGAAGGTCCCGGAATTTCAAATATTTCAAAAGCAATGGAAGAAGGTTTTTCCACCGCTTCGGATGAAGTACGTCAAATGGGTTTTGGAGCAGGGATGGGACTTCCAAATATAAAAAGAAATGCAGACAAAATGGAGCTTACATCTACTTTAGGTGTAGGCACCACTCTTGAAATAATGGTAAATTTTTAAAATGTACGACAAAAATTACAAACACGCAATAAAGGTGGATACCAATATTTGTATTGGTTGTTCGCATTGTATGCGGGTGTGTCCCACGCATGCCATACGCATCGCAGACGGACAGGCACAGATAAAACCTGAATTTTGCGTGGATTGTGGTGAGTGCTACCGTGTTTGTCCTGTAAGCG
This sequence comes from uncultured Paludibacter sp., assembly GCA_900498215.1. Taxonomy (GTDB): domain Bacteria; phylum Bacteroidota; class Bacteroidia; order Bacteroidales; family Paludibacteraceae; genus UPXZ01. Next base: position 1,483,563 of record LR026962.1, read on the forward strand.
CCATTGGAGTAGAAGATGATGGATTAAACTTCATAAAAAAATACAAATATCGTATCGCTATTGTTCCCTCGGTATTTATTGGTCAATTTTCATCTAAATACAATGCATCGCAAGTAATAGACGCGGTAAGGCAAGTTGGTTTTGATGAAGTAATGGAAGTGGAACAAGCCGTTGATTTTGTAAAAAGCGAGTACGCGCTAAAATCGAGAGAGAATATTCCGCATCCTGTTATCAGTTCTTTCTGTCCCGCAGTGGTTCGTTTAATTCAGGTTATATTTCCTTACTGGACAGAAAATATTCTACTACTGAAACCGCCTCACGATATTGCAGCCCTTTACCTTCGTAAAACGAAAGAAGATACGAATATAAATCCTGAAGAAGTTGGTATTTTTTACATTACTCCCTGCGCTTCTAAAATTGTAGCGGCAAAAGCTCCCGAAGGGGAATTAAAATCACCGATTGACGGAGCTATCAATATGAAAGAATTGTACAATAAAGTATATAAAATTCTTTTGGAAGAAAACAACAAAGGGCTTTACAAAAAACAACCAAATTTAACCCCCGACAGTGTAAATTGGTCGTTGTCAGGCACAGAAAAACAATATTTTGAAGGTCGTTCGCTTGCCATTGACGGGATGGACAAAGTGATTGAATTTATGGAGAAATTAGATAACGGACAAATTTCCAATGTTGATTTTCTGGAATTCCGCGCTTGCGACCAAGGGTGTGCAGGAGGAATTCTTTGTCCTGCGAATCGTTTTCTAACGGTAGAAAGATTGGAACAAAGACGTAAAAAGTTGGAAAAACTGTCGGAAATAACTCCCATCAATAATCCATTGATAAAATATCAGGAATTTTTGCACAAAAACGCCCCTGTTAATTCTATTTTCCCCCGTGAAGGAATTTTATTAGATGCCGACAGAGAAAAAGCATTGAAAAAAATAGATCAGATAAAAGCGTTGCAATTCATTCTCCCCGGATTGGATTGTGGCGCGTGCGGCGCTCCTTCGTGCAGAAAATTAGCTGAAGACATTGTACAGAAAAAAGCAGAAATGTCGCACTGTGTTTTTGTGCTTCAGGAAATGGTAAAATTAAATAAAGTAACACCGGACGAGGCAATGAATGTAATTGAACAAATTTGGGGAAAAGACCGGATGAATAAATATAATTATAACGAAAATGAAAATCACGCTTAAACAACTTATCGACGACTTGCAATTCAAGTGTCTTACACAACAGAACAAATTGGGAATGGAAGTGAATTCCGCCTATGTGTCTGATTTGTTGAGTGATGTAATGGGAAAAGCGCAACCAGATATGCTTTGGATAACTTCACAGGTGCATAAAAACATTGTTGCAGTGGCTTCATTGAAAGAGCTGAGCGCCATTGTTGTGGTGAATGAACGTCAAGTGGAAGACGAAGTGATAGAACACGCTAATGAAGAAGGCGTTACAATCATAATTTCAGGAAAACCGATGTTTGAAACAGCAGGATTGGTTTATAACTATTTAAAATAGTCAGTGGCTTTTTGCTGTTAGCTTTTGACTAAAGTTTATTGTCGATTGCTAACAACAATAGCTGATAGCTAACAGCTAAAATGAATTTATTCAAAGCCGATTTACATATTCACACTTGCTTGTCGCCGTGCGGAGATTTGGAAATGAGCCCGCAAAACATTATCCGGCAAGCAGTTGAAAAAGGGTTGGATATTATTGCAATAACAGACCATAATACAACCCGAAATGTAAAATCGTGTCTTGAAATTGGCAAAGAACAAAACATATTCGTTATCGGCGGATGCGAAATAAACACGCAGGAAGAAGTTCATTGTTTGGCTTATTTTCCTGATTTGGAAAATTTGGATGAATTTCAAAAATATCTGGATGAGAATTTACCCGATATAAAGAACGACCCTGCATTTTTTGGTTATCAAGTGGCGGTAGATGAATTTGACAACATTATTTACGAAGAAAAAAAAGCATTGTTTGCAGCGTTGGAACAAAATATTGATGAAGTGGAAGAAAAAGTACATTCGCTGGGTGGAATTTTCGTTCCGGCACACATTGACAGAGCCAAAAACAGCATTTTCAGCCAATTGGGATTTATTCCTTTTGATTTAAAATACGATGCGTTGGAAATTTCGTGGCGCGTAGATAAAGATACATTTATAAATATTCGTCCCGAGTTAGCTTCCAAAAAAATTATTCAAAGTTCCGACGCCCATTTTTTGAGCGATATAGGGAAAGTTTATTCCCAATTTTATATGGAAAAGTTAGATTGGGAGAGTTTTATTCAAAATTTTAAATAGTAACGTTTTCTAAATTCTTTTTTACACAAAAAAACATCTTTAGGGATTGGGAGTTTTATGGTTGATTTAGCAATGCATACGATGGATATTGTCCAGAATTCTATTCGCGCCGGAGCAAAAAACATCGAGATAGAATTTTTAGAAAACAGCAATGAGAACACATTGACATTTTGCGTAAAAGACGATGGAAAAGGGATGAACAAAGAAATGCTTGCAAAACTTTCCGATCCGTTTTTTACCACGCGCACCACGCGAAAAATAGGTTTGGGAGTACCTTTTCTGAAAATGACAAGCGAACAGACCGGCGGTTTTTTAGAAGTAGAATCAACCGAAAAAGAAGGAACCAAAATCAAAGCTGTTTATAAAACCGACCATCCCGATTGTTTACCGTTGGGAGATTTGGCGGGATATATCGTGCTTTTATTGGCTGCAAATAAAGATGTTCATTTTCGTTTTCAATATACATTCGACAAAAATAGTTTTACATTAGATACAGCCGAATTAACTAAAGAAGGCATTACCGATTTTCAGAGTGCAGAAATCATTTCCGCCATAAAAGAATACATCTCCGAAAACTTAAAAGAATTGTTTTCAGATAGAAAAAAGGGGAGTTTTTTATGTTGATAAACATATATTTATTTTTTGAAACATTATTCAAAACATATAAATTTGTGAGAAATACACACAGCCTCAATTATCTTAATCTATAAAAAATAAGATATAAATATTTATGACAACAAAAATCAAAACGCTTGCTGACTTAAAAAAAATGCAGGAAGAAGTCAGAGCAAAAGGCAAATTAAGAAACAACGCCGACAATGCCGATAATCTTGTGCAAATAAAAGTAGCTATGGCAACTTGCGGAATTGCATCCGGAGCTAAAAAAGTGATGGAGTTTCTCATAGAAGAACTTGACAAGCGCAACATTGATGCCGTAGTTACACAAACAGGATGTATGGGATATTGCTATGCAGAACCGACGATAGAAGTAAAACTGCCTAACCAAGACCCGATGGTATTTGGATATGTTGACACAAAAAAGGCAGATGAAATCATCGAGCGTTACATCAAAAAAGGAGAATTGGTGGACGGAATTATTCCCCAGAATTATGAAACCATTGAAAAATAACAAATTAAAATAGGAGGGAAAACCTTATGTCAGGATATAAGATGTTTATTCTCGTTTGTGGAGGAACCGGCTGTCATTCCTCACAAAGCGAAACAATCTATAATAATTTTCAGTACGAATTGGATATCAGAGGTTTAAGTAAAGATGTTCAGGTAATTCGTACCGGTTGTTTCGGTTTTTGTGAAAAAGGACCAATTGTAAAAATTATGCCGGATAATACGTTTTACGTGGAAGTAAAACCGGAAGACACACGCGAGATTATCAACGAACACATTGTAAAAGGACGCCGTGTAGAGCGTTTGTTATACCAAAACCCTGAAAATAAAGAGCATATTCAGGATTCAAAACACATGAATTTTTATCGCAAACAACTTCGTGTCGCGTTACGTAACTGCGGATTTGTTGATCCTGAAAATATTGAAGACTCTATTGCTCATGATGCATATCAAGCGCTCGGAAAATGCTTAACAGAATATAGCCCTGTCGATGTCATTGATATTATTAAAAAATCGGGATTGCGCGGACGCGGCGGAGGCGGTTTTCCTACTGGTTTGAAATGGGAAATAGCTAACAAAAACGAAGCAGACCAAAAATATGTAGTTTGTAATGCAGACGAAGGCGATCCGGGTGCATTTATGGACAGATCCATTCTTGAGGGCGATCCGCATTCGGTACTGGAAGCAATGGCAATTTGCGGTTACTGTATTGGTGCTACAAAAGGATTGATTTACATACGTGCGGAATATCCGTTGGCAATCAAACGCCTGAAAATAGCCATTGAGCAAGCTCGTGAATATGGTTTGCTCGGTGAAAATATTCTCGGAACCGATTTTAGTTTTGATATTACGCTTCGTTACGGTGCAGGCGCCTTTGTTTGCGGCGAAGAAACTGCTTTAATTCACTCTATGGAAGGAAAACGCGGCGAACCTTCCAATAAACCTCCCTTTCCTGCGCAAAGCGGTTATCTTGGAAAACCCACCAATGTGAATAACGTAGAAACTTTCGCCAATGTTCCCGTAATTATTCTTAAGGGAGCCGATTGGTTTTCTTCCATCGGAACCGAAAAATCCAAAGGAACAAAAGTGTTTGCTTTAGCCGGAAAAATTAATAACGTCGGGTTAATTGAAGTCCCGATGGGAATTACACTTCGTGAAATTATTTACGAAATCGGAGGCGGTATTAAAGGAGGTAAAAGATTCAAAGCCGTGCAAACCGGAGGTCCTTCCGGCGGTTGTTTGACTGAAAAACACCTCGATACGCCTATCGATTACGATAACCTGATTCAGGCAGGATCGATGATGGGCTCGGGAGGTATGATTGTGATGGATGAAGACGATTGTATGGTTTCGGTAGCAAAATTCTATCTCGATTTTATTGTGGAAGAATCTTGCGGACGTTGCGCTCCTTGCCGCATCGGGAATAAACGTTTATTTGAAATTCTTGAAAAAATCACCCAGGGAAAAGGCACTATGGAGCACCTGGAACGACTGAAAAACTTGAGTAATGTAATTAAAGATACGTCTTTGTGCGGTTTGGGTCAAACTTCACCCAATCCGGTACTTTCGACCCTCGAAAATTTCTGGGACGAATACATTGAACACGTTGTGGATAAAAAATGCCGTTCGGGACACTGTAAAGATTTGGTATATTACGTAATTCACGAAGAACAATGTACGGGTTGCGGCGCTTGCAAAAGACGCTGTCCTGTGGATGCAATTTCAGGCGAAAAACGTCAGACGCATTACATTAATCCGGACATTTGCATCCGTTGTGGAGAATGTATGGCAAAATGTTCATTTGATGCCATTACCATCGAGTTAGAACCAAAGAAAATCACAGTGTAAAGAGACAGCAGAACACAGACAACAGATAACGGATAACGGAACACAGACAATGGATATTTAGATAAATAATCTAAAGTCTAAACATCTGAAATCTGATATCTAAATATCTGAAGTCTGAAATCTTAAAATCTCTAAAAACATGCACAATTTCAAAAAGTTAACTATTTGGAAGAAATCAATGGATTTGGTAACTGAAATTTATGTCTTAACAAACAAGTATCCAAAACATGAAATTTACGGTTTAACTTCACAAACAAGAAGAGCTGCCGTATCTGTTCCGTTGAATATTTCCGAAGGTTCAGCAAAATCAAGTAATAAAGATTTTGCAAGATTCTTAGAAATGGCAATTGGCTCAATAAATGAATTAGAAACAGTTCTGATTGTTGCATATAATATCCAATACATTGATTTTGAACATTTAAATGAATTTCAAGAAAAAATAACAATTTTAAGAAAAATGATTTCTAAATTTAAAGATAGTTTGGAGGAATGATAATAGACATTAGAATAAAGACAACAGACAACGGATAATAGAACACGGACAATAGACAACAGATTTTTTAATAAATAATGAGAAAGTCCAATATCTGAAATCCAAAAGTCTGAAATCTGATATCTGAAAGTCTTACATCTGAAATCCGACATCTGAAATCTATAAAAAACATGGAAATAATAGAATTAAAAATAGACGGCAAACCATTAAGAGTAAATAAAGGTACAACCATTCTTAAAGCAGCTTCTCAGGCAGGCATTGACATCCCTACGCTTTGTCACTTCCAACTGCACGATATGGATATTGAAAACAAACCCGGCGGATGTCGGATTTGTGTGGTGGAAGTGGAAGGAAGACGTAATTTAGCGCCTGCTTGTATTACGGAATGTACTCCGGGAATGGTCATCAACACTCATAACATACGTGTACTGAACGCCAGAAAAACAGTATTGAAACTAATTGTTTCAGACCATCCGTTTGATTGTTTGGTTTGTGCAAAATCAGGGCAATGTGAACTTCAACACCTTGCAATGCAGTTCGGCATTCGCGATATTCCTTACCATGGCGAGCAATCCACATACAGAAAAGACACTTCACCGTCTATTATTCGCGATATTGATAAATGTATTATGTGCCGCCGCTGCGAGATGATGTGCAACGATGTGCAAACCGTAGGAGCTTTATCGGCTGTGAACCGCGGATTTATGTCGGTAGTTGCTCCGGCTTTTGAAATGGACTTGGAAGAATCGCCTTGTACCTATTGCGGACAGTGCGTATCAGTTTGTCCTACAGGTGCATTGACAGAAGTTGACCACACCAATGAAATTCTTCGTGCATTATCTAATCCGAAAAAGACCGTGATTATACAAACAGCTCCTGCAGTGCGCGCTGCGTTGGGCGAAGCTTTCGGATTGCCACCCGGAACTCTTGTTACAGGAAAAATGGCAGCAGCTTTGCGTCGTTTGGGATTTAAATATGTATTTGATACCGATTTTGCCGCCGACCTTACCATTATGGAAGAAGGAACGGAATTATTAGACAGATTAAAAAGACATCTTTCAGGAGACAAAACTGTGAAATTGCCTATTTTAACTTCATGTTGCCCGGGTTGGGTCAATTTCTTCGAACATAATTTCCCCGATATGTTGGACGTGCCTTCTACTGCAAAATCTCCTCAACAAATGTTTGGAGCTATTGCTAAAACATACTTTGCAGACAAAATAGGTGTGGAACGCAAAGATTTGGTGGTTGTATCCGTGATGCCTTGTTTGGCAAAGAAATACGAATGTCAGCGCGATGAATTCAAAGTAAACGGAAATCCCGATGTAGATTTTTCTATGTCCACACGTGAATTGGCTCAGTTTATCAAACAGGCTAACATCGATTTTATGGATTTACCTTCCGAAGGATTTGATAATCCGCTGGGAGAATCAACCGGCGCGGGCGTTATTTTCGGAACTACCGGAGGTGTAATTGAAGCCGCTTGCCGTACCGCTTACGAACTTTACACCGGAAAACAACTGGAAAGAGTGGAGTTCAACGAGTTGCGCGGTTTGGAAGGAATTCGTTCCGCTACCATCGATTTTGACGGTTTGCCGTTGAATATAGGAATCGCTCACGGATTGGGAAATGCACGCAAACTGCTCAACGATATCAGGGAAGGAAAATCAATCTATCACGCTATAGAAATTATGGCTTGTCCCGGAGGTTGTATCGGAGGCGGCGGTCAACCTTATCATCACGGACATAGTGAAATCCTGAAAAAACGCGCCAAAGCCATTTATACCGAAGACGAACGGAAAACGTTGCGTAAATCGCACGAAAATCCGCAAATTATACGCTTGTACGAAGAATTTTTGGGTGAACCCGGAAGTCATACAGCACACGAACTGCTTCACACTCACTACTTCAATAAAAGTAAAGAGGTTAAAGTTACTCATTAATATTTTAGTTTTCTGATGTTTAAAAATTTTAAATGATTGAAAAGATGACACCAACCACAGTAGAAAAAGAAAAAATAAATGTAAAACTACAACTTTCGGAAGAGAAAGCTAAGATAGTAGATGAGATTTGCGCGCGTTTCGATTACGACCCGGGCGAATTAATCAACGTGTTGCACGAAGCGCAGGATACGTTCGGTTACCTTCCTTCCGAAGTGCAGGAAGTGATTGCGCGTAATTTAAGAATTTCGGTAGCGCATGTGTACGGCGTAGTTACATTCTACTCCTATTTCTCTATGCTGCCCAAAGGAGATCATCCCATTTCAATATGTATGGGAACCGCCTGTTATGTGCGCGGCGCGGAAAAAATTCTGGACGAATTCAAAAAAGAACTCAACATTAAAGTGGGCGAAACCACCGCCGACGGAAAATTCTCCATCAACTGCCTGCGTTGCGTAGGCGCCTGCGGATTGGCTCCTGTGGTAATGGTAGGCGAAAAAGTGTACGGACGCGTTTCTCCCGACGGTGTAAAAGCCATTTTGGATGAGTATACAAGCAAATAAAAATCCCTTGTCGGGTTTGATTTATTCGCCCATTCTCGGGGTGACTTTAAGTCACCCCGAGAATTTTACCAAGAGCATCGGATGCGATTGACCAAATTTCTTGCAACAAATTAAACAAACTTTCGCTGCAAGAAAAAAGGACTGCAGACATCACGACGATTAGCGAAATTTGGCACCTGAAAAAATACTCCCTTTTTTACAAATAAATTTGCAAAAACCATATTTTTTCAGGAACTTTACGCCTAAGACGCACAAGCTGTCAATCGCATCCGTTATGGGTAAGGCAAAAAACTAATTACAGCACAAAATATTAGTAGAATGGATAAAGAACAGAATAAATTTATGACCGATTTAAATCGACTTCTTGAAAGTCAAGATTTTCAATCAGAAGAAGAATTAAAAGCCTTTATGAACAACCTAATGGGACAAAAAATCCCAACATTCTCTAATAATGGGCTGAATAAAAGATTGAATGCACAAGACTTAGTTTATGAGGCTTATGATTTATCTCCAGCAAAAGCTAAAAAGAAAATTGAACAAGCACTTGAACTTGACCCTGAATGTATAGGAGCATACGAATATTTAGGCAGTTCTGAAAATTCTATTGAACTTGCAAGTATTTTTTTTGAAAAAGGTATATCGATTGGTAGAGAATTATTTCTTGGAAAAAATTATAAAAATTACAAGGGTCATTTCTGGGGAATTTTAGAGACACGTCCATTTATGCGTTGCTTACATTCATATTCTGAAATTCTTTATCTAAAAAATAAAAAAAATGAAAGCATTAAGATTTTAGAAGAAATGATTTCTTTAAATCCAAATGATAATCAAGGTGTAAGAGATTTTTTATTGTTATATCTCGTTGAACTTAATGAAAATGAGAAATTTGAGAAATATTATAAAATGTACGAGGAAGATGATATAGCATTCTCATTATTCAACTTTGCGTTATATACATTTAAAAACGAAGGAAATACAACAAATTCTAAAAATCAACTACAAAATGCTATTCAGAAAAACAAGTTCATTATCAGTAAATTAATTGCAGGAAAAACGATTTCTAAACAACAAGAATATTATAGTTTAGGAGATGAAAGTGAAGCTGATTATTATGTTAATTACGCACTTCAAGTTTGGCAACAAACAAAGGGAGCAATAAGTTGGTTGAAACAAAATGCAAAATAAATAAAATGCCCTAACCCATAACATCGGTAACTGTTGCACAAGCCCCAAAATTTTCCAAAGATATAAGAACCTTGTCGGGTGTGATTTGCAATCACCCATTGCTCCCGAACGAGTCCTCTCGTGTGGGAAATAAATTAAAATCCCTTGTCGGGTTTGATTTGCAAATTCCAGTAACCAATGTACTATTTTTACAATTAAAGAACATATCCGAAATAACAAGGTGAATGTACTAACATTCAATATTACTATAGATACACCGAAATTCAATGTATGGAGAGTAAAGTTTAATGTCCGAGAAAATAAAAAAACTATTCGCCCATTCTCGGGGTGACTTAAAGTCACCCCGAGAATTTTATCAAGAGCATCGGATGCGATTGAGNAAATTTCAGTTTTAGTCGGTCCTTACATATTCTTCGCCCACATACGCAAATACATAACAATAAATCAAAATATACAGAGGGTTATTTCTGCAATACAATCCGGTAGTAAACCAGAGCTTTGTATTCCGTAGCAAATGGCATGGTAAGACCTGCAACCGAATTCACCAGCATGGCTTTGGGCAATATGGCTCTGAACAAGCGATTCAGGGAGTTGTATTTGTAAAATCCGCGGGCAAGTTTTTGCAAACGACCAAGGGTAGGCATTATTGCCGGTGAAATGTCGCTACTTTCCACGATTTTAAAGCCAGTATCTTCAGCCAGTTTCAGCCACGTATCAATTGGCAAAAACTCTTTAATCGCCATCGCTTTTTCTGCCAGTTGAGCTGCCAACCGGATTTTTGGATCTTGTTTATCGAAATCCGCTGCCCGATAACCTTCAAACATAATAAACTTACCGCCGGGTTTCAATATCCGGTACATTTCAGCCAATACTTTAGCCGGATCCTGTGCATAACACACCGATTCCAACTGAAACACATAATCGAAGGTTGCATTTTCAAATTCAGGGCAGTGAAAATCACCTTGCTGGAAATTCAGATTTTTTAATCTGCGCGCTCTTTTTTTAGCGAGCGCTACTTGTTTATCCGTCAAATCAATGCCAGTGAAATAAAAGTTTGGATTTTTTTTTGCAAGATAAGATGAATTGAATCCGTTGCCGCTGGCTAATTCAAGTACTTTTTTGGATTCGTCTGAAGCTATCATTTCACGGATTTCAATCAATTGCTGATAATAACCCTCGGCATTGAACACCCCGTCGTAATTTAGAGCCATATGAATGGCGCCTGCCCCGGAATGAAAATATTTGTATCCGGCGATGCTATCTACATAATAATTCACAATTACTCTCTGGTCTATGTGTTGCTCTAAAAGTTTATTAATCGGAAAGACCCGATCAATTTTGGTAAGATAAGTATCCAAATCACTCATCTTCAATTTGATATCCTTACTCATACTTGCTGTTTTCAGTTAATTCTTATGCATGCAAAAAGTATGCTTTCTACCAATGTTTCAAGTATGCTCAGCGTTTTAACATTAAAACGGCAGCTTTATGATGAAACCATTGACTTTTGCGCCAATTGCAAAACTAAAAGAAATTACAAATATAATTGTTTATTTGGATACAAAAATTACTAATTATGAACAAATTAAGATTTAAATTAAGATTTTTCCTCTCGTTTGTAGAATAAGTTGTATGGTGTTGAGTATAGATTTCAGACAAGATTTCTTAATTCTGCTTTTTATTATGTGGATTTCTTAATCCAAAATAAATTTAATTGACAATTCTCACTTGCTTGCGCTTCCGGCGGATTTTTTTTAACCTGAAAGTTTTTGTAAGTTTGTAATCAAATTTATTTCCGCCTTTAATGAATTACATCGGCTCCAAATACAAACTTTCCGATTTTATAAAACAATCTGTTTATCAGGTAGTTGGTAATGATTTATCCGAAAAGGTTTTTTGCGATTTGTTTGCCGGAACAGGAATTGTGGGACGCAGTTTTAAGCAGGAAGTAAAAAAAATCATCAGTAACGATATTGAGTATTACAGTTACGTCCTCAATAGAAATTACATCGGTAACTCGCGTTTGTTGGAATACGAGCCGTTTATTGAAGAACTAAATCAACTCAACGGAACCGACGGCTTTATTTTTGAAGAATATTCCGAAAAAGGAAAAGCGCAACGGCAGTATTTTTCGGAAGAAAACGGTAGAAAAATGGATGCGGTGCGGCAAAAAATGGAGACGTGGAAAAAATCCGGCGTAATTTCGGACGATATGTATTTTTTTCTGTTGGCGTCTTTAATAGAAAGCGCGGATAAAGTGGCAAATACCGCATCGGTTTACGGAGCGTTTCTAAAACACATCAAAAAATCGGCGCAAAAAAAACTCATCATAGAACCCGCTCTTTTTTCTCCGGGAAATAACAAAAACGAAGTGTTTAACGAAGACAGCAACGTTTTAATTCATAAAATTAAAGGCGATATTCTGTATCTCGACCCGCCTTACAATGCCCGTGAATATGGAGCCAATTATCATATTTTGAACACTATAGCATTGTACGATAATTTTACGCCTCAGGGGAAAACGGGTTTGAGAAAATATGCGCGCTCCAGCTACTGCAAAAAAAATGAGGTGGAAAAATCGTTTGACGAACTGATTAAAAATGCCGACTTCAAATACATTTTTTTAAGTTACAACAACGAAGGGTTGATGCCGGCACAAACGATAAAAACGGTGATGTCCAAGTATGGAAAATTGAATATTTTTTCTACCGATTATCAACGCTTCAAAGCGGACAAAACCGAAAACCGCAATCACAAAGCCAGTGCGACTACCGAATATTTGTATGTGTTGGAAAAAACCGGAATTGGGTAGAAAAAAAGATATTGTTATTTCAACATTTCATCCAATATTTCTATTGCGGTTTCAATACATCGGAAACATATTTCTTTGTGGCAGCCCTGTTTGTGAAGTTCAAATCCTTCGGGCGTGCTGATGTCGCAATTCAATAAATCCTTACACGCAATCGCACCGTTTTTTTGCTTAAATCGGGAAGAGAATTCTTGAACTGCCTGATAAGTAGCTTGTTTTGAATCGGTGTCAAACGGTTCGATTTGACCTTTTGTTAAGCCCAACACAATAACGCCTCCGCTGACAGCGCCACACGTTAAACCTTGACGACCAATTCCACCTCCAAAACCTGCAGCAGTTGCCAGTAATGTTTTTTTATCAGCGTTAAGTTTTTCGGCAAAAGAAACAGTTACTACTTGTGCGCAATTAAAACCTTGCGACAGATATTCTGCAATAAGTTCGTTGTGTTTCATAGTTAAAATTTAAAATGCTTTGAATTTCCCTGCTGAAAATATCCGATTCGATGTCCGATATTTTTTAGTTGTTCGTCTAAAAAATGCAATTCGTCCTCATCGTTTTGAGTAGAAACCGGTTTGTTTTCATACAAGAAATAATCATCGCGATATTTTTTAGGAGTAATGTTGGGCATCATCACATTTGCGCCAATTTGGATGGCTTTTATGCGCGCGCTTTTCTCAATGGTTTGTAAAGCGGTGGTAGCGGCAATGTTAATATCGGGCATTAAAATCCGCAAAACAGCCACCATTTTCAAACTCAAACCCAAACGCTCTTTTAACGGAAGTAAAGTATCTTTATATTGATACAAAGGTGTTTCGTGATGTTCAATGTAAGGTCCCATTCCGCACATCACTATATCGAAATTTTTCATAAAAAGCAAATCATCCGCCAGATTTTCCACCGTTTGAAACGGAAGTCCGATCATCACTCCCGTTCCTACCTGATAACCTGTTTTTTTCAATATTTGTAATGCTTGCAGCCGTTTTTCAAAACGGTGTTTTGCATCATCAGGATGCAGTTTTTTATATAAACCTTGATTGGATGATTCTATCCGAAGTAAATAACGTTGGGCGCCGTTTTCGAACCACTTTTGGTAAGTTTCTTCGGTTTGTTCGCCGCAAGAAAGAGTAACTCCAAGTTCTCCGTTGGATATTTCACGCGCTTTTTGAAGAATACGACTGATTTTTTCTGTAAAGGCATTGCTCTGAATTTCACCCGATTGAATCGCGACCGATCCATATCCTTTTTCATAAGCAAAACGGATGGCTTCCAGAATTTCTTCTTCAGAAAGGGAGTATCTTTTTACATTTGAATTGGATTTTCTAATTCCGCAGTAATAACAATCTTTCTCACAGACGTTTGAAAGTTCAATCAATCCACGCAAATAAACCGAATTTCCTACATTTTTTTGTTTTATGTCCGATGCAAAATCAAAAAGTAATTTTTCATCTTCTCCTTTTGCAGAAAGAAGTTGAACAATATCGGAAGTCCTCCAACTCCCTGAAGGAGAAGTTAATAAATTTTTGAATATATCATGCATCTGATTTGATTATTTCATTCTTAGAACTCTTACGTCCTCCGCAGTGAGTTATAACACAATTATTCCTCTTTAGGAGTTAGTGAGCGAAATATTTTCGTTGCTCTGTCAAAAATTCCATTTACATAAGCCAATGTCATTCCGTAGTTTGAAACAGGAATTCCGGCATCAATAAACGGTTTCAGCCGATTGAGAAGTTGCTTTCGCGTTACCATACATCCCCCGCATTGCACAACAAATGCAAAGTTTGTAACATCTTCTTTTATCTCCGAAAGCCCCGATACAAAAGCAAAATCCAATTTCTTTCCGGTAAATTTCTGTAATAATCGCGGAATTTTTACCCGTCCGATATCATCGCAACTTACTTGATGCGTACAACTTTCCAAAATCAATACTTTGTCGCCTTCTTTTAATTGAGAAATATGCGGCGTTCCTTCCAGATATTTTTCAAAATTACCTTTAAAGCGGGCAAAAACAACACTGAAACCGGTAAGAGGAATGTTTTCGGGAACAATTTTTGAAACGTATGCAAACGCCTGACTATCGGTTACTGCTAACGCCGGTTTTACTCCGAGTTTGAAGAAATCTTCCAATTCCGTTTCTTTAATCACCACCGTAATACAATCATTATCAAGCACATCACGAATCGCCATATTTTGCGGTAAAATCATTCTGCCGTCCGGAGCTTCACTGTCCACAGGCGTTATGAGTAAAACCACGTCTTTTGGTTTCACCAAATCGCCCAATAACGATGGTTTTTGGTATGAAGTTGTTGGGATGGTACTTTTAAGCAACGAAATGAGTTCTTCTTTTTTGTCATCATTTATCGTACTGAAATCAAATATTATGGCAGGAGAATATTTTTTAATTTCTTCAACAGTGGTGGTTTTGATGGCTGAAATATCACTTTTATTATGCACAATCAAATGCGGAACATCAAATTCTTCAAATAACTTTATCAAATCTATTTCAAAGTTGTCAAACACATTATCAGCCATTAACAAAATAGCGCAATCCACTTTTTTTAGCGCTTCTTTCGATTTTTTGATCCGTTTTTCGCCCAACTCGCCTACATCGTCTATACCGGCTGTATCAATCAAAATCACGGGACCAATTCCAAAAATTTCCACCGATTTACTCACAGGATCAGTTGTAGTACCGGGTTTTTCAGATACAATGGCAATTTCTTGTCCTGTTAATAAGTTGATTAATGAACTTTTGCCCGAATTCCGGCGACCAAAAATTCCGATATGCGGTTTAATGTCTTTCATGTTACGCTTCGCTGTTGTTAATAGTTATTTGTAGTTCGTGTGTTATGTTCTGTTTGTTGTTATTAATTGCTGTTGTCTTATCATTTTAAAGGTCTTGATTCTTGGCTCTTGATTATTTATTCTTTTTCTCTTTTACTTATCCTAAAAACATAGCAGCATTAAGAGCTGTTCCAAGGGTCGCTTTTCCGGTTTTAATAATACAAATCTCTTTCTCCTTGTTTTACTTTTTTAATACGCTCACGTACAGATTGTTGCATTTTTTCATCCAAAGTCAGGATGTTTTTTTCAATTACATTCCAACCTTTTTCTGCTGTATGTTGCGGCGCATAATCTTCCAGATATTCCGCTAAAGTAAGTATGGCATTAGGCGTGCAATAGCGTTTTATAAATCCGGGAACGGAAAATTCCATAAAATGTTCGCCGGTACGTCCGGCGCGATAACACGATGTGCAAAACGAAGGAAGCATTCCCTGTTCAATTAACTCATCAATGATTTCGTTGAGAGAACGATCGTCGTTAATGCGGAATTGACCTTTATTTAAGTCGTGATTTTTTTCTTTTTCCACGTAGCTCCCGAGTTCGATTTTTGTCCCTCCGTCAATTTGAGAAACTCCGTATTGAATGAGTTCGTTACGAAGAGTTGCAGGTTCGCGCGCCGTAAGAATCATTCCTGTATAAGGAACAGCAAGACGCAAAATAGCCACCAATTTTGCAAAATTTTCATCGGAAACAAAATAAGTTTCGCCCAAATCCAACATAGACGCATCTTTTATACGCGGAAACGAAATGGTATGAGGACCTACATTGTAGCACGCTTCCAAATGATTTGTATGACGAACCAAGCCAAGCACTTCAAACCGCCAATCGTAAAGTCCAAATAAAGCGCCAATTCCTACATCATCCAATCCCGCTTCCTGTGCTCTGTCTAAAGAAGTCAGTCGATAATCGAAATCGGCTTTTTTACCTCGTAAATGGTAGGTTTTATATACTTCACGATGGTATGTTTCCTGAAAAACTTGATACGTTCCTATGCCCGCTTCTTTTACCACCTTAAATCCTTCAATTTCGAGAGGAGCAGCATTAATGTTTACCCTGCGGATTTCGCCATGTCCTTTTTTTACACGATAAGCCGTTTTTACCGTTTCTGCAATATAATCAGGACTGTATTGTGCATGTTCACCGTATACAAGTATCAGTCGTTTCTGTCCGTTGTCTTCCAGCGCTTCAATTTCTTTTACCAATTCATCATCGGTCAATGTTTTACGAACAGCATCGGTGTTGGAAGCACGAAAACCACAATACGTACAATTGTTAGAACATTTATTTCCCACATAAAGCGGTGCAAAAAGCACAATACGGTTTCCGTAAATATTTTTTTTCAACGTTTTTGCACCCTCTTTTATTTCTTGAATGAGTTCGGCATCGGCAGTATTGATTAAAACCGCTGTTTCTTCCAAATTCAACCGTTTTTTCGATAGAGATTTCGCAATGACTTCCCGCACGCGTTCTTTGGTTGAAACCGTATTGTTGATATAATCCCAAACTTCGTCCGTATCTATAAAAGATTGCATGGGTACGTCGGGAATTTTATATTTTTCTGGCGTGAATTTCATTTTTTTTTAATTACTATACAAAGATAATATATTCATGTATAATTAAACACTCGAATTAAAGAAAAATTTCCGTAATTGATATTTTTTTATTCAGCGTAAATGAGTAATTTTGCACTTTCTTTTGAAGATGTTATCTTTACTCTTTCAAACCGAATTTACACTCAATTTTATATAATTTTATTTCAAACTAAAACAGAAAATCTATGTGGTTAATTCATTCCTCTATCGGGAGAAAACTCATTATGAGTATTTCGGGGATTTTCCTTGTGCTGTTTTTAACTTTTCACAGTTTAATGAATGTAACGGTACTTTTTAGCGCCGAAGCGTACAATAAAATTTGTGAACTGTTAGGAGCAAACTGGTATGCCCTGATTGGCACAAAAGTGCTTGCTATTGGTTTTATTGTGCATATTTTGTATGCGCTCTATTTGTCGTACCTGAATATGAAAGCGCGCGGCAACGACAAGTATGCTGTAACTGCACGTCAGGAAGGCGTATCGTGGGCATCAAAAAATATGTTGATACTTGGAACCATTATTTTTGGATTTTTGGTATTGCACTTTTTCAATTTCTGGGCAAAAATGCAATTAGTGGAGCTCACACACGGACACGAATGGGAAGCTGCCGGATTGCATAATCCTGCCGATGGAGCTTATTTTATCCAAACACTTTTTACTAATCCGATTTACTGCATTGTTTATATCGTTTGGTTAGTAGCTATTTGGTTTCACCTTACACACGGCGTTTGGAGTGCATTACAAACATTAGGATTAAACAATAAAACTTGGTTGCCCCGCGTAAAAGTTATTTCTAACGTGTATGCCACTATTATTGTTTTGATATTTATATCTATCCCCGTTTATTTTTTACTTGGTTTTCGGGTGCTGTAATGCTGCCTGTGATGTTTTAACTGATAAAATTTAAGAATTATGGCAAAAAAAGAAATATCTACTCAGGTAGAAAAAACAATAACAAGACAAGATGCTAAAATTCCCGAAGGACCTTTAGCGGAAAAATGGACAAATTACAAAGACCATCAAAAACTTGTAAATCCAGCCAATAAACGCCGTTTAGACATTATTGTGGTAGGAACAGGATTGGCAGGCGCCTCTGCAGCAGCTTCATTGGCGGAAATGGGTTTTAATGTATTAAATTTCTGTATTCAAGATTCTCCACGCCGAGCTCACTCTATTGCAGCACAAGGCGGTATCAATGCTGCAAAAAACTATCCTAACGATGGAGATTCTGTGTATCGTCTTTTCTATGATACAATAAAAGGCGGCGACTATCGCGCACGCGAAGCAAATGTGTATCGTTTAGCTGAAGTTTCCAATAATATTATAGACCAATGTGTAGCGCAAGGAGTCCCTTTTGCTCGCGAATACGGCGGCTTGCTTGACAACCGCTCTTTTGGCGGAGCGCAAGTTTCACGTACCTTTTACGCTAAAGGACAAACCGGACAACAACTTTTGTTAGGCGCCTATTCCGCTTTAAGCCGCCAAATTGGCAAAGGAAGCGTAAAATTATATTCTCGTTACGAAATGCTGGATGTAGTTGTAATTGATGGTCGTGCGCGTGGTATTATCGCACGAAATTTAGTCACCGGAAAAGTGGAACGTTTCTTTGCTCACGCTGTTGTAATTGGAACCGGCGGATACGGAAACGCTTTTTTCCTTTCTACCAATGCAATGGCTTCCAATGGTTCGGCTGCAATGCAAATGTACCGTAAAGGAGCTTATTTCGCAAATCCGGCGTACGCACAAATTCACCCGACTTGTATTCCTGTTCATGGCGATTATCAATCAAAATTAACGTTGATGTCGGAATCGCTTCGTAACGACGGACGTATTTGGGTTCCAAAGAAAAAAGAAGACGCCGAAGCTATTCGCGCCGGAAAATTAAAGCCAACCGATTTAAAAGAAGAAGATCGCGATTATTATTTAGAACGTCGTTATCCGGCTTTCGGAAATTTAGTTCCACGTGATGTTGCCTCACGCGCTGCAAAAGAACGCTGCGATGCAGGTTTCGGAGTAGGTAATACAGGATTGGCAGTTTATCTTGATTTTTCCGATGCAATTAATCGCTTGGGAGAAAATGTAGTTCGTGCTCGTTACGGAAACTTATTCCAAATGTATGAAAAAATCGTTGACGACAATCCATATAAAACTCCAATGATGATTTATCCCGCCATTCACTATACAATGGGTGGAATTTGGGTAGATTATGAATTACAAACTTCGATAAAAGGACTTTTCTGTATCGGTGAAGCAAATTTCTCAGACCACGGAGCAAACCGTTTGGGGGCTTCTGCTTTAATGCAAGGATTAGCCGATGGTTATTTTGTATTGCCTTACACTATTCAAAACTATTTGGCAGACCAAATTCAAGTGCCTCGTATGAGTACCGATTTACCCGAATTTGCAGAAGCGGAAAAAGCCGTTGATGAACGTATTCAAAAAATTATGTCTATTCAAGGCAAACGTTCTGTAGATTCTATTCATAAAGAATTAGGATTAGTAATGTGGGATTTCGTGGGAATGGGACGTACCGCAGAAGGTTTAAAAACCGCGTTAGATAGAATTAAGGAAATCCGTAAAGAATTTTGGTCAAACGTATATGTTCCGGGAAAAGCCGACGGTTTAAATAACGAACTTGAAAAAGCATTGCGTCTGGCAGACTTTATCGAAATCGGAGAATTGATGGCACGCGACGGTTTGAATCGTGAAGAATCTTGCGGCGGTCACTTCCGCGAAGAATACCAAACTCCTGATGGCGAAGCATTACGTAATGATGAAAAATTCTCTTACGCTTCTTGCTGGAAATATACCGGAGAAGAAAACGAACCTGAATTATTAAAAGAACCGCTGGATTACGAATTTGTAGTTCGTCAGCAAAGAAATTATAAAGCGTAAAACAATGGAAAAAAGTATAAATCTCACGCTAAAAGTTTGGCGTCAAGCAGGTCCGAAAGTAAAAGGAAAATTCGAGACTTATAAATTGGATAACGTTCCAACAGATGCATCATTCCTCGAAATGATGGACATTTTGAATGAAAAGTTAATCAACGACAGACACGAACCAATCGCATTTGATCACGACTGCCGTGAAGGCATCTGCGGTATGTGTAGTATGTATATAAACGGACATCCACACGGTCCTGACGGCGAAATTACCACTTGTCAATTACATATGCGTAACTTCAAAGATGGAGAAACAATCACCATTGAACCTTGGCGTTCGGCTGCCTTTCCTATTATTAAAGATTTGATGGTAGATAGAAGCGCTTACGACAAAATCATTCAAGCCGGTGGTTTTGTATCGGTAAATACAGGCGGTGTTCCTGATGGAAACGCTATACCTATTCCTAAACCTTATGCTGATGAAGCTATGGATGCAGCATCATGTATCGGTTGCGGCGCTTGTGCCGCAGCGTGTAAAAACGGTTCGGCAATGCTCTTTGTGGCAGCCAAAGTAAGCCAGTTGGCATTATTGCCTCAAGGACGAGTAGAAGCTGCACGCCGCGCAAAAGTAATGGTTGCCAAAATGGACGAACTTGGCTTTGGTAACTGTACAAATACGGGAGCTTGTGAAGCTGAATGTCCTAAGAACGTTTCTATCTCTCATATCGCACGTTTAAACAGAGAGTTTTTAAGCGCTAAGTTGAAAGATTAAAACCTCATTCTAAATCCCGCTCCTTTGGAGCGGGACTTTTTCAGGATGGTGGAACATAAAAAAGTCCGTTGTAAAAATTACAGCGGACTTTTTTGATTTTTATTTTATAAAAACACCCCTTCCTAAAAAAATATTAGCCATATATATTTTACCGCTTTTAGCTTATAGAAAACAAAATACTATTAATAAAGTATCTTTAAAATTTCTATAAATGAATATATTCTGTTTTTTTAAACAAAATTATTTATAAAAAACATTCAAAAAAGTATAATTAATTGACTGAATTTTGAAAACAAAAAAAATAGAGGTTTGTAACTTTGCATCATTAGTTTGTATAAAAATTATTTATAACCTTTTAAATTAAACCCGATGAAGAAAAGAATTACCCTTTTATTTTTATTGTTAAGTACTTTAAGTCTTTCCGCAGGAAACTTATTATTAACAAATTTTGAAGATGTTACTTGCACACTGGGAACCTCCGGTGGCTGGGGAAGCGAGTGGAGTGTTGTGGACGGCGCAGGAAAAGTTACAGTTCCTGCAAATAATCAAGGACAATACATCATTTTTTCTCTTCCTGCAAACTTTGACGCCAATCAGTATGCTTATCTTAAAATTACCGTAAAATCTACCGAAACAAATTATCGTTTCGTACCGGAATATCTGAAAGCAGATTGGACAGGGTCTGCTGATTGGAATCACACATATAAATATACCGGAAATGGTGCGTGGCAGGATGTGTATATATCATTAGCATACTTAACTCCAGGCACAGCCGGTACTTACGCTATGGTTAATTTAAAAGTGGCTGCGTATGACAACAAACCATCTTTTGACTTATACATAGACAATGTTACGTTTATTGAAAAATACGTACCAGACTACACAAAAGATGTGGTTATAACAGATTTTGATAATGTTATGGCTCCTATGGGCGGGTGGAGCAGCAATACAATAGGCATAGCTTCCAATCCCGATGGAATTGGAAATGGCGGTTTAGTATCGGTTCCCGCTAATAACGGAGGCGGCATATCCATCACCGCTCAAGCCCAGTTTGATCCCGCAACTCATAATAAAATTAAATTTAGAATGTACGCTGCTCAAACTGTAAAATTCACATGGGTTACCGTAGAAAATAAAGATGATAACACAATAAAAAAACAGCTCCCAAATCTAAACTACACAACACCTAACGAATGGCAAATCATTACGGCGGACTTATCAAGTATTGAAGCAAATCAATATCAAAAGTTTATATTGGGCGCTGAAGCCTGGCAGAACAAACCCGCTTTCACTTTTTATATTGACGATGTTATATTGGTAAACAATAACACATCAGGTACCGAAAACATTTTTGATGACTCAATGATTTCATATCTTTCCTCATCTAAACTATTGAGAATAAAAGCAAAAAATGCATCAACGGTAGAGTTGTTTAGCACCACGGGGTCATTAATTCACAGAGAAAACATACAAGGAGACTCAGATATAAATATTTCTCATTTAAAAAACGGAATATATTTGGTACGAGTTACAGGAGAAAACATCCATGGCGTGAAAAAGATTTTCATAAATTAAAAAAGGTGTGCTATTATTGGAAAAGGAAAAGGAAGCGTTCTTGACGGGACGCTTCCTTTTCCTTTAAAATCAATACTTTATTAACATCTGTTTCAAGAAGTTTCGATATTCATTTGGGGTCATTCCCTTTTTCTTCTTAAATATACGGATGAAATTTGACAAATTATTAAATCCACAAGAGTAACATATTTCCGCGACAGAATGAGTAGTTTCAGACAACATTTGACATGCCTTTGCAATACGTAAATTATTAACATACACAATAAAACTTGTATTTGTTCTCTTTTTAAAAAAATGACTGAAAGCCGATTCAGACATGCTTACCAACGAGGCAACATCCGCCAGTTTTATTTCATTTTCCATATTCTCCTCAATATAACTGCACACTTTGGCGATACGACGACTTTTAGAATTACGCACCGTATCCTTTGTATCATAGATATTGCTAACAAGTACTTGTCTTTCAGAAGTTGAAAGATCATATAATATAGATAAAAACTCCAGCACACTGTGAAATCCCTGCATTTTTGTCAGCATTAAAATTCTCTCTTTCATGACCAGCTTTGTTTCTTTAGAGAAAATAAGCCCGCGTTGCGATTCTATAAGCAATTGCTTAATAGATGAAAACATACGCTTTTGCAATACCGGAAAATTAAGCAACTCATCAGAAAATTGAATAGTAACCACGTGATTTCCGTTTACAATTTCACCACGCCATGCATGAGACAGGTTAGAACCTATCATAACCAGATCCAATTCATCAAAATATTCAATAGAATCACCTACAATTCGCTTCCCCCTATCGTTTATAACCAAATTAATTTCAAAATCGGGATGATAATGTACGGGATAATCAAATTTAGCATTCGGATAATTTAGAACAATAAAAAGGTCTTCTGCCGAAATGGGCGTAATTTCTCTTTGTATATCTTTCATAAGACAAAATTAATTTTTAATGCGGCAAATTTACGAATAATTAATCAATAATTTAAAAAATATCGTTCAAAAAAGTACAATTAATAAACATAAATATATACAAAAAAAGAAAAACTATATGGTTACTTTTGTCTTGTCAAAATTCACCCATAAAAAACACAGAAAATTATGAATAATTTTTCAATAGATACTGTAGATCTAATAATCGTTATTGTTTATTTAGCTTTTATTGTATGGTGGGGATTAAAAAAAGGAAACAGTAAAGATTCAAAATCATATTTTCTTGCGGGCAGGTCAATGCCTTGGTGGATTGTAGGGCTATCGTTATTTGCAGCAAGTATATCAAGTACGACACTCATAGGGCAATCGGGCGATGCTTACCATACTGGACTTGCCGTTTTCAATTATAATCTTACAGGTGTAGTAGTAATGGTATTTTTTGCTGTATTTCTTCTGCCTCTTTATATCAAATCAAATATTTTTACTATTCCGGAATTTCTCGAACGACGTTTTGACTCCCGTTCACGTTATTATTTTTCGGCTATTTGTATTATTGGAAATGTATTTTTAGATGCAGCCGGAGCTTTATATGCTGCCGCTCTTATCATTAAACTCATCTTTCCTGCTGTCGATTTACAGCTTATCATATTTATATTTGCAATTATTGCCGCTTCGTATGCTATTCCGGGTGGACTTTCCTCTGTTATCAATACAGAATTGATACAGGCAATGGTACTTATTATAGGTTCAACTATCCTCACATATATGTGCTTTCATCTGGGTGGCGACTATTTCTACAATCTTTTCAACAGCGATGATATGTTGACTAAGCTTATCAGACCACTTACAGATAATGCCACACCTTGGCTAGGTTTGATAGTTGGTATGCCAATATTGGGTATTTATTTCTGGGCAAATAATCAAACGTTGGTTCAGCGTGTGTTAAGTGCAAAATCGCTGGACGAAGGACGAAAAGGTGTAATTCTTACCGGCTTTCTTACTTTGACCACTTTGTTTATTATTGCTATTCCCGGTTTAATTTCAAAGAATTTATTTCCCGGATTGGAAAAACCCGACATGGTTTACCCTACAATGGTGTTGAAACTAATGCCGGTTGGACTTCTTGGAATTTTATTAGCCGCACTCATATCTGCTTTGACTGCCGCATTAAGCGCTATTTTAAATTCGACTGCTACACTATTTACAATGGACTTTTATACTAAAATAGATAAGAATGCCGATTCAATAAAACTTGTAAGAATAGGTAAAATTACGTCTTTAATAGTGATTCTTACGGCGGCTATTTGGGCTCCGCAAATTGGAAAATTTGGTTCTTTATTGAAATATTATCAAGAAATGCTTTCATATATTGCGCCGCCTATTGTTGCTGCATTTGTTATCGGTATTTTCAACAAACGTGTAAACGGAACCGGGACTTTTATTGCGCTAATGACGGGATTAGCAATTGCCTTTTCAATGATATTTTTCAAAAAAGCAATTTTCGGTAATTTACATTTTCTTTTGATAGTGCCATTCCTATTTGGTTTCAGCCTAATAGTCATATACATTGCCAGTCTTTTCTTCCCGAAGCCCGGTGAAGATAAATTGAAAGAAACCACTTTTTCTATTGAAAATTTCAAAAAAGAAACCATTGAACTGAAAACTGCGGCTTGGTATAATAATTATCGCATTTGGGCAATAACCTTATTAGTTATGTGTACAATAATTTGGATAATATTTAGATAATTGCGTGACCTACATAATAATTCATAAAAAGACAATTAAAAATTGGACTGTATCAACTTAAATATATGAAATTAAAGAAATTTGAAAACAACCCTATTCTTTCTCCAAACAAAAAAAACGACTGGGAAAGTTTAGTAACTTGTAATCCGGGAGTTATATACGATGACGGTACATTTTATATGCTTTACCGTGCAGCAGGAAACGATGAGGAACATACTATTCATTTTGGTTTAGCTACCAGTAAAGATGGATTTCATTTTAAACGAGAATCGGACGAACCTGTTTTTGGACCAAGTGAAAATGGTCCAGATGGCGGTGGTGTGGAAGATGCGCGTATTGTAAAATTTGATAACGATTTTTATATAACTTATGCTTATCGCCCATTTTCTCCGGGACAGTATTGGAACTTTGGTCACGATGAAATTTTGCTTCCGGAATGTGGAAACAATGCTCCTGTAGCTATTAAAAAAAACTTGGGAAATTCAGGATTAGCCGTAACACAAGATTTTAAAACTTTCAGACGATTAGGCAGATTAACTTCTCCCGTATTAGACGACCGTGATGTTATTCTTTTTCCTGAAAAAATCAATGGAAAATATGTTTTATTGCACCGTCCCAAGGAGTATATAGGTGAAAAGTATGGCGTACAATATCCTTCTATTTGGATTAAATTTTCAGATGACATTTTGAATTGGGAAGATAAAGAAAGTCATTTATTACTTACCGGAAGAGAAAACACATGGGAAGAAAAAATAGGAGGTAGCACACCACCCCTTAAAACGGATAAAGGTTGGCTGGTATTATACCATGGAGTTGAAAAAGGCGGGCTGGGTTATTATCGTGTTGGAGCCATGTTATTAGATTTGAACAATCCGTTAAAAATACTTGCCCGAACAAAAGAATGCATTTTAGAGCCGGAATTTGATTTTGAAATAAACGGATATTACAAAGGATGTGTCTTCCCTACGGGAAATGTAATTTTAGATGGAACACTTTATGTTTATTACGGAGGAGCCGATAAATATGTAGGTGTAGCGACTTGCAAAGTAGAGGAACTCTTAGATTTTTTACTTTGTGAAAACTAAGGATACTAAATTAAAAAACAACAGAAAAATTAACTTTTTGATATCATGAAACAACATTGTAAAAGAAAAACATTTAATATTATCCTTAAAAAATTAGGGTTAATATTTATTTTGCTTATTGCCTGTTTACAAATAGCAATAGCTCAAAATGAAATGAATGTTTCCGGTACTGTTTCCGATATTAACGGAGAACCACTTATGGGTGTTTCCGTTAAAATTTCAGGGACGTCATACGGCACGAATACAAATATGGAGGGAAGATTTCAACTTGCAAATGTTCCTAATAATGCCAAACTTGAATTCTCGTATGTGGGAATGGAAACAATAATTGTTCCCGTATCAGGACAAAAAATAATAAATGTCACACTAAAAGAAAATGTGAAATCAATGGACGAAGTAGTTGTAATCGGTTATGGAACAACTAAAAGAGGAGATCTTACAGGTTCTATCGCAAGTGTAAATACAGAACAATTGAAGACTATTCCGGCCAATTCATTCGAAGGACTTTTGCAAGGACGCGTTGCGGGAATACAAATTTATAATTCTTCGCAAGAACCGGGAGCAGCATCCGTAGTACGTGTACGTGGGAGTAGTTCGTTACGTGCGTCCAATTCTCCTCTCTTAGTAGTAGATGGCTTCCCGTTTGGCGATGCCGGCGATATGAAACAAATTAATCCTGAAGACATAGTTTCAATTGAAGTATTGAAAGATGCTTCTGCTTGCGCTATTTACGGTTCACGTGGAGCAAATGGTGTAATTATAATTACTACTAAAAAACCGCGAATGAATAAAACTACTGTCACCATCCGTCAACAAATAACGACTTCTCAATTTACATCTAAATTGAATCTTTGGCGCGATCCGGTATTAATGGCTATGTTGAGCAACGAAGCAAAAATTAATGCGGGACTTGATCCTCTTTATGTAGGTGAGGTTGCTCCCACAGGCACCTATTATCCTTCAATTGAAGAGCTACAAACTACGTGGACAACGAATACACGCTGGGATGAATTAGTGTTTAGAAAAATACCTATATCAAACAACACAACAATAAGCGTAGCCGGTGGAAACGAAAAGACACTTATTAGTTTAAGTGCCAATTTCTATACCGATAATGGAGTTTACATTAAAGACACTTACAAGAAAGTAGGCTATAACTTGACAATTGACCATAACTTATTCAATAATTTCAAAATCAAATTTAATAATGTGCTTTATCGGGGATTTCGAAATTCCAATAGTGATCTTGCTTATTACAGAAACCCAATTTTACCGGTTTACGACAAAGACGGTAATTATTATCTCACAAGTAGTCAAGACTTTAGCCATCCAATAGCTCTTACTAATTTAAGGAAAAATACCAGCGATATGCTTGATATTATTTCATCGTTAGCGTTGGAATGGGAAATCATCAAAGGATTAAAATTTACCAGCCAAACAAACTACAAATTTGGAGATTCAACGGGAGATGTTTACTTGCCAAAAAAATACACTACCGAAGGAACTTTCAATAACGGATATGGTAAAATATCCAATTGGTCGAATCAGAATTTTGTTTCTGAACAATATGCTAATTATAAAAACATATTCGGTAAAAATGCGGTGGATATTACTGCCGGTCATTCCTTTGAAAGATATTCCGAACGCTCATCTTACCTGATAGCAAAAGATTTTTTAAACGAAGTTTTACAAAATGAAAATATGGCTGCCGGAAATCCTCAAAAAAATGAGATAGGGAATGCTTATGCTGTTAATACGCTTTATTCATTAATGCTTCGTTGTAACTATGGATTCGACGATAAATATCTTGCTACCTTTACAGCACGTGCCGATGGAGCTTCCAAATTTGGAAAAAATAACAAATGGGGGATGTTTCCGTCCGGAGCAGTAAGTTGGAAAGCGCATAACGAAAATTTTATCAAAAGTATAAACGTTTTTGATGAACTTAAATTCCGATTGAGTTATGGTATTTCAGGTAATCAAGGAATACCTGCATATCGAACGCTCAGCAGATATGGTAATGAAAATTATTATAACGATAATGGTTGGATTACAGCTATCGGCCCTGGTTATGTAACCGCGATGAATTATATTTATAGAATTTGGGCGGGTATTCCCAACCCTAAGCTCAAATGGGAAAGCACTTCGCAACTTGATGTAGGAGTGGACATCGGATTATTAAAAAACAAGTTAAATATAACTTTTGATGTTTACAATAAAATTACAAATGATTTGCTTCGCGAAAGCAACCTTACTCCTTCAAGTGGATACAGTAAAATATGGGTAAATGACGGCTCCGTTCAAAACCGAGGATATGAATTGACTGTTGACGCAAATATTTATAAAACAAAAGATTGGAATATCAATGCAACATTTATATTTGGTCAAAATAAGAATAAAATTATCAGTCTTGGAAATCAGTTAACTACCGGGGCAAATATTGATCCACTCACCGGAACACAGTTTGAGTATGTTGGGAATTATTTAGACCAATATCGTCAATATGCGAATGTACTTGCTGTTGGACAACCAATACTTTCTTTCTACGGACGTAAAACCGACGGAATAATACAGACTTTGCAAGAAGGTATTGATTCTGGACTAACAGGCAAAGAAGCCAATCCTGGCGAATTTAAGTACGTTGATATATACAAAGACGGTGTTATTGATGAAAAAGACAAAACCTTTTTAGGAAGTCCCAATCCCGATTTTACATCCAGTTTGAACTTAGGTGTAAGATGGAAAAATCTGGATGCAAGTATATTCTTTAATGGTGTATTTGGACAGGAGATATTAAACCCGAAAGCTTTCGACCAAGCTAATAACCAACCGCTACGTTGGACGCCCGACAATCCCACAAATAAATATCCTTCTCTACGAGACGGACGCCAATTAGAAATATCCGATTGGTGGATACAAGACGGTTCTTATGTTCGAGTACAAAACTTTACATTAGGTTATAATATACCAATGCATAGAAAAATATTGTTGAACAGCGCAAGAATATATCTGAACGGCTCTAATTTGTACACTTTTACAAAATTCAAGGGATATGATCCAGAAGTAAATGTGGACGGATTATATAGGGGAGGTTATCCTAGATTAAGAAAATGGACAATCGGACTTGACTTAAACTTCTAAAAACGAATTGAAAATGAAAACAAAAATAAAATTTATAATACTCAGCTGTGTGTTAGCTCTTTCCTCTTGCAGTTTACAAGAAGAACCGTACGGTTTTTATTCCGAACAAAACTTCTTTAATACGGCAGCTGATGCTGAATCGGCACTTTGTTATGCCTATAATGCACTAACTTTTCTTGAATATTCGAGATGTGTTTTTAATTTGGGAGAAATACCAACAGAAAATATCATACCCAAAAGAGACTCGGAGGATTTAAATAATTTAGATTATTGGGATGTTTCAACTTTCAAAACAAACTCTATTTTGTATCAGTTTTTCAGCTATGCATTTATTAGCATAAACAGGGCAAATGCGGTTATTAAATATGTACCGAAAGGAAACTATGATCAAGCGCTTAAAAATCAATATATGGGTGAAGCTTATTTTTTAAGAGCATGGAATTATTTCAATCTTGTACGTGTGTTTGGACTTGTTCCTGTTCATACGGAAACAGTAGAAACGTTAAATCAAACTTCTGCTCCCTTGTTCGAAAATATGGATGCTGTTTATGATCTAATTATATCAGACTGCAAAAAAGCTGAAGAATTAATGGCTATATATTCCACTCCTAAAACAGGAAGAACAGATAAAGTAGCGGCACAATCATTGGCAGCAAAAGCATATCTTTTTATGGCATCGGCAAAAGAACATAATGTGCCTTTATACAGAGATATGAGACGTGATTTTAATCAAATGTACGATAGCGCAAGTTATTACGCAGGAAAAGTTATCAACGATCAAACAACCTATAAATTTGACAATTCGCTATTGGATATATACGACGTTGAAAAAAATCACGGACCGGAACATATCTTTCTAATGTCGATGGATAGAACCGGTTCTACCGAAGGGGAATATTCTAAAATCTCAAAAATGTTTATTCCCTACATTGGGGGAGCTACAGTTTATTTGGATAATGGTAATGGCACATTTATCCCTACACACGATGGATGGAGCGTATATCAAACCACTACTCCATTCTACGAAAGTTTTAATTCAAATGACAAGCGTAAAACACAACTAATTGTAACCAAAGTGTATGATAAAGACGGAAATGTAACAGCTTCATACCCCGGGAAAATAACTTATCCGTTTTCCAGAAAATACATTGACCCTAAATTTATTGGAGATAAAACAAGCACACGTCCATTTCTTATTCGTTTTTCGGATGTTGCTTTAATTTATGCCGAAGCGGCAGGACCAACAGCAAAATCGTATGAATTAGTGAACTTTATCAGAAACAGGGCTGGTTTATCTAATTTGACAACCGGCTTAAGTAAAGATGATTTCAGAAAAGAAGTTTATAAGGAACGAACTTGGGAAATGGCATATGAAGGTGACCACTTATAT
Organism: uncultured Paludibacter sp.; assembly: GCA_900498215.1. Classification (GTDB taxonomy): domain Bacteria; phylum Bacteroidota; class Bacteroidia; order Bacteroidales; family Paludibacteraceae; genus UPXZ01. Next base: position 1,513,798 of record LR026962.1, read on the forward strand.
GATTTGCGACGCTGGAACCGAGTAACAACTGATGTTCCTGATGCAAAGGATTTAACCGAAGAAGAAGCTGCTTTTTATCCTATTCCGCAAGTGGAAATAGATTTAAATGGAAGTTTAATTAAATAACAACTACGACTATGAAATTATATCATTTTTTATTACTTACACTTTTTGTCACTATTTTGCAATCGTGTATAAAAGATCCATTGAGAGATATAACCAATGGTGGGTGGAACCACGAAAGATCAATAATGGAGATAAGATTCCAAAACCAAATAGGCAAAGCTGAGATTGTTAATAGCGACCCTACCACAGGCACTGTGAATGTTGTTTTGAATCTTTACAGTCCCATAGATATGTCAAAAGTAAAACTGGAAAGTATTGTTACATCCTACCAAGCTAACTCCTCTGTAAAAAAAGGTGAAACAGTAAATTTTGATAATGCATCCAAAACTACAACTATTGATATAACATCAACTCTCGGCGAAACCAGAACTTATACCATATCTTATACTTCGTTCGAGGAATCATTGATAGGCACTTGGGATATTGATAAACTGGTAGTTTACGGGGGAACATCTCCTGAATATAGTGGAACAGCCGTGTTTGATATGCTGGCTAAAGAATGGTGTTGGTCTGCTCAAACAGGACCTGCTGTTGAGTATGATAATTATTTGGAGTTCAAGTTGGATAGTATTTCACAAGAAGGAAACTCGTATGGAACGGTCGAAAATAATGCCGGAGCAGATGAAAAATATGCTAATTTTGTATTTTTGGGCAAAGTAAATCCTGAAAATCCGGGAGTAGACGTTGATGTAAATAATCTTTACAGAAAAATTCCTACGGGTAAAAGTATATGGAAACGTGATTATTCAAAGGGAACTGTAGAATTTACAGATATTTCATCAAATGAAACTTATTTAATGGAATTTCTTGGACCAAGAACAGAAACATTCCCAAACAATAAAAAACTGGATATACCGAACAACGCATTTGCATGTAATTTGACAGGCGTAGATGACTGGACGAATATTTACAAAGATTATGATAAATTTGTAAAAAATCCTCGCAGATATTGGATACTCGTTACAAAACGATAAATATACGTTACCAAAAACATTTATAAGAAATTTATTTAATTCATTTTCAACTCGTGATTCGCATTTTCGACTAATTATGATGAAACATCTTGCAAATTATTTTTTATACAGTATAAGTTTTTGTGTTATTTTTTTTGGTTGTAAAACTATAAAGAAAAATGATTCTGCATCAATGGGAAATAATGTATCCGTAAATATCAGTTCAGAAATTCTCAATGCCAATTATTTAGGCAATGGCGTGGAATGGGATCCCTACGATGAGGCAGAAGCGTGGGGAACTCCTCTTTCCGATGCTGACTGGGAAAAACTTTTCAAACGGGTAAATTTTATGAAAATGCCTTATGTACGATGTATGATAAACAGTCCGTATAAATATTACAACAAATCAACCGGAAAATACGATAAAACACGGAATCTATCTTCACTCTCCAAATTGCTCCGTTACTGTACCGAGAATAATATTACTGTAATTTATGGAGAATACAATCCTCCGGATTGGTCAATGAATGAAGATGATAAATGGGTAGAAATGTCTGTGGATTATCTAAATTACTTGGTAAATGATTTGGGCTTTTCGTGTATCAAATATTTTGTTATTTTCAATGAGCCGGATGGTTATTGGGCTTCAACCAATGGCAATTACGAAATCTGGAAAAAGATGGCATTTAAATTTACCGAGAAAATGAAAACATATCCCGGACTTTTTGAAAAAGTAAAATTAGCGGCTCCCGACGTGGTAATGGATTATAAAAACAACGCTTCTTTATACGATGCACCCGGTTGGGTTTCACAATCTGCCAAAGATATGGATAATTTAATCGGAATTTATGATGTACATGCTTATCCCGGACAAGCACAACTACGCAATGGCGAATTTCCTGCAGAACTTTTAAAATATAAGAAATGCATTCCATCAAATAAAAGGATAGTGTTAGGCGAAGCCGGATACAAATACTGGCGCGCACCCGATGCCAAATTAATGGAAGAATACAATAAACGGGCGAAAACACATCCTTACACAAAAGGAACAGATGCAAATATGTTTGTGTACGATTTCTTTTATGGACTGGATATGCCTTTATTATGTATGGAAGTGATGAACAATGGATTTTCGGGTGTAGCGGCTTGGATGCTGGATGATGCGATGCACAGTAACGGCGATTCCGGCGTTCCAAAAGACATAAAACTTTGGGGGATGTGGAATATTCTTGGTGAGGAACTTTTTAAAATGCCCGAAGAGGAAAATATCCGCCCTTGGTATTATACTTGGTCGCTGATGTGTAGGTATTTTCCACAAGGATGCAATTTACTTAAGTTTAATACTCTTGAAGATAAAAACATTCGATTTTCCGTAGCGGAATTCAATGGTAAAATTACTTTTGCAGCAGTAAATTTTGGAGATACCGATAAGAAAATAAATTTGAAACTACCGCGTTCCGTGAAAAACGGAAAAATGTATATTTACGAAGAAAACAACAGACCTGTTGATAAAGACAATTTACCGATTCCTGTAAAAACTGGAATCAATATTAAAAAAGATTTCTCTTTTGAACTGAAAGCACAAAGTTTTGCATTAATTACAAATTTGGATTAAAATAAACAGATGAAAAATTTATCTATAAATAAAATAAAACCTATCCTATTTTACTTTATCTTTTTGTTTTTTATATTTTTTGCCTCCTGCAAAGGTGAAGAACCAACGATTCAGCCGCCTCAAAATGATACACTGACAATTGTTGACAAAAATTCCACTACAGAGACAAAAGCGTTGTATGCCCAACTTTGGCAACTACAAAAAAGAGGATTTATGTTTGGACATCATGATGATTTGTGGTATGGCAGAAAATGGTTTAATGAATTGGGACGTTCTGATACGAAAGATGTTTGTGGAGATTATCCTGCTGTATTTAGTGTAGATTTGGCGGAAGTAATGGACGACCGTTATTTGAACAATTTAAATAACGACATTAAAAAAAGATGCATTATTGAAGCTGGAAATCGAGGGGAAGTTATTTTAGCTTGCTGTCATTTAAACAATCCTTTAACCAATGGCGATGCTTGGGATAATTCCAATATCAATACTGTAAAAGAGGTACTTAATGAAGGAAGCGTCACAAATCTTCGTTTTAAATCTTGGCTCGATCGTTTAGCTGATTTTGCAGTCAGTTTGAAAACTCAAAACGGAAAGTTAATTCCTATTATTTTCAGACCTTTTCACGAACACAACAAATCATGGTCGTGGTGGGGAACACAAACCACATCCAAAGGTGAATTTATCGTTTTGTGGAAGTTTACCGTAAATTATTTACGTGATGTGAAAAAAGTACATCAGTTTATTTATGCTATTTCACCTCAATTAGATGCCGTTCAAACCCGACAGGATTATTTATATGCTTATCCCGGCGACGATTATGTTGATTTTCTAGGAATGGATTGTTACCACGGATTAAACACAACGGCATTTATGACTAATTTACGTAATCTGGAAATTTTATCGCAAGAGAAAAGTAAACCTTGCGGAGTTACAGAAACAGGCGTTGAAGGAATAAAATATTCGGATGGCACTCCTATTATTAATTTTTGGACAAACAACATATTAACGCCATTAAAAGAGCGCAAAATAAGTATGGTTGTTATGTGGAGAAACAAATACGACCCCAATGAAAGCGGAATGCATTTTTTCTCCGTATTTCAAGGACACGCTTCCGCTCCTGACTTCGTAGAAATGTATAATGCGAACCAAAGTTTGTTTAGCAAAGACTTACCGGATATGTATAAATTGCCGGAAAACGTAGTGGTAAATTAAAAACTTGTAAATTTTATTTTTAGAGGAAAAAAAACACTCACAATTTATCAGAATAAATTTATTTTATCTCACTATTTTTTTAATTTTATTTTTTTCGAAATTCTATTTACTTCGTTGATTAACAGAGGAAAAGCGGGTTCTGTCATATTATGTCCATAACCTTGCAACTCATACAGTTTTGTTTCCGTATGTCCTGATATTTTCATCATTCGCATCATATACGCATTTTCTTCATACCTGCCAAGCATTTCCAATTCGCGGTCGCCGGTAATTAAAGTTAGCGGCGGCGCATCCGCCCTTACATAAAATAAAGGAGCAAATTCATTTACAAGAGGTTGCATTTCTGGTATGCCCAATTCTTTTCTAACAGTGAAGTGAGTAATCATTTGTCCGCTGAAAGGAATAAGACCTGCTATTATGTTAGCGTCAATGCCGTAAAATTCCAACCATTTTTTATCCAATCCTATCATAGCTGTGAGATATCCTCCTGCTGAGTGTCCCGAAACAAAAATCAAGGAACTGTTTCCACCGTATTTTTGAATATTTCTAAAAACCCACGCCACTGCTGCTGCTGCATCTTCAATGCACATTGATGCTTTTACTTTTGGACTCAATCTATACCCTACTCCTATCACACAAAAACCCTGATTTTTCAATCTTTCGGGAATTTCTTTTTCTCCGGAAGTAAGTCCACCTCCGTGAAACCATACTACAGTAGCAAAATCTTTTTTATTTTCAGGATAATAAATATCTAACAAGCACATTTTTTGCAAATAACTATCCGTTTTGCATAAAGAATCGCTATAATACGGAATGTTTTCTTGTGTTTTGTACTTTATTTCCTGTGCAACAATAAAATTTGCGAACGTAAATAAGAGTAAAGAAAGTAATAGTTGTTTTTTCATTTTACGCTATGTTATGAACATACAAATTTACTAATAAATTTTATTATTAATCCTATAAAAAACAAAAAAGCACCGCTTTTCAACGATGCTTTCGATTATTTATTTTCTGTTTATTTTTTCTTTTTCAATGCTTTTTGAATTGCAGGAACAATGATGCTTTCCATTATAAAATAACCTTTTGAAGTACAATGAACGCCATCGTAAGTCAAGTCTGCTTTCATCGCGTTATTTGGTTCCGCCATTGGAGTGAAATAATCCACATACGTAAACTTCATCTTTTTAGCATACGTTTTTATCATTTCATTCAATTTTGGAATTTTGATATTTGGTTCCATTCCTTTTTTCCAAGAATAATCGTACGCAGGAAGCACGGAACAAAGAACAGGTTGAATTCCATTCGATTTTGCCAATTCTGCCATAGATGCGATATTATCCATAATCATTTCCAGTGTGGAAGGTCCGGTATTTCCTGCAATGTCGTTTGTACCGGCAAGAATTACAACTACTTTTGGTTTTAAGCTGATTACGTCTTGACGAAAACGCACCAGCATTTGTGGCGTGGTTTGTCCGCTGATTCCTCTGTCTAAATATGGATTTTGAGAAAAAAATTCCGGATGTGTTTCTTTCCAGCCTTGCGTAATGGAATTTCCCATAAAAACCACTCTGTCTTTGGGTGCAGTTAGTAACATAACAGAATCATTCTCGTGTTGATAACGTTGTAAATTTGCCCAATCCTGAGCTTCGGCTTCTAAACTTCCCCCAAAAGAAATCATAAGCATTAAGAGTTTAATTAGATTGTGTTTCATAGTGTGTTTGTTTTGTTTTTTTTAACTTCGAAGTTGGCATAATTTTGCAAAGAAAAATAAAATATTTTGTTTTGAAAACACTTGATTTTCCGCAGCAATTATGATGTCAAATTATAATATTCAATATCTCTTTTAATCCGAACTATCGCAAAATTTACGACAGTTGAACTATCCGGAATTCCCAGATAGTTAAATGTCTAACTTGACATTAGAATGAATCTTATATCTGTTATTTTTTTAATAACCATATGTACTTCTCATTTCTTCTTCATATGATTGTTCAATATAATCAGCGTAATCCGTATATTTTGAAAATATATCAGCTGTATGATTTAGTAAAATCATTGCTTTATCAAACAATTCTTTTATATCCAAGATATTAACTATATCAGTTGGCTGAAAGACTCTTTTATTTGATTTATCAACAGGATATCTAAAACAAAACGAACCTTTATCAAGAACATCAAATTTGTCAACCAAATCATCTACCATTTTACAATAACTTTCAAAGTCTTTAATATCATCTTTTTCTACATCAATTTGATATTTTTTTTTGAGATTTATTATAGATTCTCGAACATGAATTTTAAATGCAGAAAATAAATCTATAAGATTATGACTATCAGTATTTACGAAATTTGACTTCTTAGAATATTTTGCAAAATATCTAATATTAGCTTTGAATCCAAGTTCCAATGAGTGTCTTGCTGTAAACAAAATTGGATATGCTAAGTAATCAACATGAAATCCTGAAGTATTTACACTGTCGATTAAGGTGTTAAATGCATTTTCATAAGAGCTGAGATAACTTCCAAAATTCATATAATTTCCTAAGTATGCATTAAATCGAGACTTAGTATATTTATCATTTTTAATGTCTGCCATATTGTGTCTATATTAATTAGTGACAATTTGTTTTCATCAACAAATATACAACATTTTATGTTTGAATGAATTTTATAGAAATAAAAAAGCACCGCTTTTCAACGATGCTTTAAGAAATATAACATTTTATTTACAACTTCATCAATTCCATCGCTTTATCCAAACCATCCGCATTTTTACCGCCGGCGGTTGCAAAGTGAGGTTGTCCTCCACCGCCGCCCTGAATAAGTTTTGCTGCTTCACGCGTAATATTTACGGCATTGTGACCTTGCGCAACTAAATCGTCCGAAAGAAGAACAGTTAACGATGGTTTTCCCTCATAAACGCTTCCAATGGCAACCATTAAACTGAGATTGACGCTTTCAACGGCATTCTCAGTTAGTTTATTTTTTATCTGGAAAGCCAATGTTTTAACCGCATCCGTAGGAAGTTCCGCGCGGAAACGGATTACTTTCACGCCGTTTTCTTCTTTTGCTTCGGCAATCAATTTATCGCGTAAATTCATAATCCGCTCGTGCATAAAACTTTCCACTTGTTTACGCAGTTCGCTGTTTTCATCCAACGTTTTTTGAATGGCTTTATTCAAATCGGGAACATTATTGAACATTTCTTTTGCATCGTTTACCGTATCTTGTGTTTTATTCAATAAATCTTCCACCGCTTTTCCCGTAATGGCTTCAATGCGTCGCACTCCCGCAGCAATGGAACTTTCTGAAATAATCTTTACCATCCCGATATTTCCTGTGGCTTTTACGTGTGTGCCTCCGCAAAGTTCAGTGGAAGTTCCAAAACGGATAACACGCACGGTTTCACCGTATTTTTCACCAAACAACGCCATTGCTCCCATTTCCTGTGCTTTTGCAATGGGTGTTTCACGCATTTCCTCCAACGGATAATTTTCACGGATTTTACGATTTGCAATCGCTTCCACCTCACGAATTTCTTCTCTGGTCATTTTTTGGAAATGCGAAAAGTCGAAACGCAAACTTTCAGGACTTACATACGAACCTTTTTGCTCCACGTGAGTGCCAAGGACTTCGCGTAACGCTTCGTGTAATAAGTGAGTTGCCGTATGATTATTTGCCGTTGACTGACGTTTTTCAGTATCAATTTTAGCCGTAAAAGTAGCCGTTACATCTTTTGGAAGTGCATTTGTCAAATGTACTGAAAGATTATTTTCTTTTTTAGTATCGAAGATTAGAACTGCATCGCCTTCTTCAAAGTCCCTCTCCACAGGAGAGGGATTTAGGGAGAGGCTTCCTTTATCTCCAACCTGACCTCCCATTTCTGCATAAAAAGGAGTTTCGGAAAGTACAATTTGATAGAACGATTTATTTTTCTGACTTACTTTTCTGTAACGGAGAATTTCCGTTTCTGTTTCAGTTTTATCGTAACCAACAAACACGCTTTCGCCTTCACGTACCGTAATCCAATCTCCTGTTTCAACGGCTGCTGCATTCCGTGCACGTTCTTTTTGTTTTTGCATTTCGGAGTTAAATCCTTCAATATCAGCAGTCATTCCGTTTTCGCGCAGAATAAGTTCAGTTAAATCCAACGGAAATCCAAACGTATCGTAAAGCGTAAATGTATCTACACCTGAAATTTCTGTTTTTCTTCCTTTTTTGGCTTCGTCAATCAATTTATCCAGCAATTTGATTCCTGTTTCAAGTGTACGCAAAAACGATTCTTCCTCTTCTTTTATTACCTTTTCAATCAATGTTTTTTGCGCAATCAGTTCAGGATAAGCTCCTCCCATCACATCGCAAAGCACATCAATTAATTTATACATAAAAGCGTGACGCTGTTCGAGGAAAGTATATCCGTAACGCACAGCGCGACGCAAAATTCTGCGTATTACATATCCCGCTTTCGCATTGGAAGGAAGTTGACCGTCGGTAATGGAAAATGCAATGGTACGGATATGATCGGCAATCACACGCATTGCTACATCGGTTTTTTCGTTTTCACCGTAAGTACGGTTGGTAATTTTCCCGATCTCTTTTATAATCGGTTGAAAAATATCGGTATCGTAATTGGATATTTTTCCTTGCACCGACATACAAAGGCGCTCAAAACCCATCCCCGTGTCAATTACTTTTGCTGGAAGTTCTTCCAACGATCCGTCCGCCTTACGATTGTATTGCATAAATACGTTGTTCCAAATCTCAATTACTTGCGGATGGCTTTGGTTTATCAAACTTAATCCGTCCACTTTTGAGCGTTCTTCATCAGAACGAATATCAATATGGATTTCAGAGCAGGGTCCGCAAGGTCCGGTGTCTCCCATTTCCCAAAAGTTATCTTTTTTATTTCCGTTGATAATTCTTTCAGCGGGAAGAAATTGCGCCCAAATTTGTGCAGCTTCATCGTCTCTACCCAAATTTTCAGAGGGAGAACCTTCAAAAACGGTAGCATACAAACGGTCTTTGTCTAATTTCAACCATTCTGTAAGATATTCCCACGCCCATTCGATGGCTTCTTTTTTGAAATAATCTCCAAACGACCAGTTCCCGAGCATTTCGAACATCGTGTGGTGGTATGTGTCGTGTCCAACTTCTTCCAAATCGTTGTGTTTCCCGCTTACGCGAAGACATTTTTGCGAATCGGCAACACGAGGATATTTTATAGGATCATTTCCGAGAATAATATTTTTGAATTGATTCATTCCGGCATTGGTAAACATCAAAGTCGGGTCATCTTTAATTACCATTGGTGCCGAAGGAACAATTTTGTGGTCTTTTGAAGCAAAAAAATCAAGAAAAGATTGGCGAATTTCTTTAGAAGTCATCATATTTTAATATCTCCCCCAGCCCCTAACGGAGTTTTAAATGTTAATAATTAAATAAAAATCCCCCCTTTGGGGGTGAGGGGGCTTTTTTTTCTTAATTAATCTGCAAAAATACGTCAAATTTATTACTTTTGCATCAATTTCAGTATTAAAATTTTCTCTTTTTGAGAATAAATAAAAAACTAAATGTCTAAAATAAAGACGTTTTTTCATTTTTTGCGGGAAAAATTTCAACGGCTTTTAAAACCTTTCAGAAAAGCTAAAAAGAAGTTTTATTTTAATCCGGATACGCTTGATTACGAAGAAATTCAGTTAAGTTTAGCATATCGGTTAAGGCGTATTTTAATTCATTTACTTTCTGGTATTTTAATGGGGATTGCCTTTTTCCTCATATTTGTGTCGCTTATTAAATCTCCCGGCGAAAAGCAAGCATTGCTCGAGAAAAACCGTATGGAAGGGCAATACAAAGCTTTACGCGGGCAAATAAATGATATTCAAACTATACTTACCGATCTTCAGCAAAGAGATGATAATCTTTATCGTGTTGTTTTTCAGGCGGAACCCATACCTTACGAGATTCGTACCAATACCAGCAACAAAACAGAGTATTATAAACAATTGCTGAATATGACTAATTCTGAAATTGTTGCAACAACTACAAAAAAATTAGACGAACTAAAAAAACAGCTTTATATCCAATCAAAATCGTATGATGATTTAGTTGTGTTGGCACAAAACAAAGAGAAAATGTTGGAATGTCTTCCTGCAATTCAACCGGTTGCCAATAAAGATTTAACACGTGTGGCTTCGGGTTACGGTTATCGTATTGATCCTATTTACCATACACGCCGTTTTCACGAAGGGATGGATTTTACCGCACCAATCGGAACAGATATTTACGCTACCGCCAACGGAGTTGTAACAAGCGCCGGCTGGGAACAAGGATTTGGGAATTGTGTAAAAATAAACCACGGTTACGGTTACGAAACACTTTACGGACATATGTCATCGTTTCAGGTACGCGCAGGACAAAGTGTGAAACGCGGCGAAGTAATCGGAATGGTTGGAAGTACCGGAAAATCTACAGGACCTCATTTACACTATGAAGTACACTATAGAGGTCAAATAATGAATCCGCAAAATTACTACTTTATGGATTTAACACCTGACGAATATGATAAAATGGTTCAGTTAAGCAACAACGCGGGACAAATGTTTGATTAAAAAATTTGGACGTAGGAACGAACAAAGAATTAATATGGTATGGATAAAAAAGGGGCAATTGGTATTTTTGATTCAGGTTACGGNGGNTTGACCATTTTAGAGCAAATCCGAAAAGAATTACCGGAATACGATTATTTATATCTGGGAGATAATGCACGCACACCTTACGGAACACGTTCGTTTGAAGTGGTATATAAGTTTACACTGGAATGTGTAAAATATTTGTTTAGTCAAGGTTGTCATTTGGTTATTTTGGCATGTAATACAGCGTCAGCAAAAGCGTTGCGTACTATTCAGCAAAACGATTTACCCAAAATCGACCCAAATCGGCGTGTATTAGGTGTAATTCGTCCTACGGTAGAAGAAATTGGAAACCTAACCAAAACAAATCACGTAGGTTTGCTTGCTACAGCCGGAACGGTACAATCCGATTCTTATCCCATTGAAATACACAAAATTTTCCCGGAAATCAAAGTAACATCTGAAGCATGTCCGCTTTTGGTTCCATTGATTGAAAACAACGAACACAAAACAGAAGGAACTGATTTTTTTATTCGCAAATATGTCAATGAACTAATGAGTTCCGATAATCAGATCGATACGGTAATCTTGGGTTGTACACATTATCCGTTGATTTCGGAACAAATTCAAAACGCATTGCCGGAAAACGTAAAGGTGATTTCGCAAGGAGAATTAGAAGCAAAAAGTTTGAAGGATTATCTTCACCGCCATCCTGAGATAGACGAAAAATGTTCAAAGAATGGAACTTGTCGATACCTTACTACCGAAAATCCCGAAAAATTTTCTTCTTCGGCTTCTATTTTTCTTTCAGAAGAAATTAAAGCGGAACACGTAGAGGTAAATAATTGAGAATTTCACAAACTTTTAATATAAAGCACTCAGTAATTAAAGAAATTTTTCTTTAATTGGCGAATTATTTTGTATCTTTGCACCCGCAAAAATGAACGAAAAGAATATATAAAGCGTTTTATTATTCCATAACGAAAAGAATTTCTAAATCACTAAAAATAAAATTATTATGTCAAAAGTAACTGTAGTAGGCGCCGGAAATGTTGGCGCCAGTTGTGCTAATGTAATTGTTTTTAACGAAGTTGCAGACCACGTTGTTTTGCTTGATGTCAAAGAAGGTATTTCAGAGGGAAAAGCTATTGATATTATGCAGACTGCCTCATTATTAGGATTTGATTCAACCATAGTTGGTTGTACAAATGATTATGAAAAAACAGCAAATTCAGATGTTATTGTAATTACTTCAGGTATTCCGCGTAAACCGGGTATGACTCGCGAAGAATTAATCGGAGTAAACGCAAATATTGTAAAANACGTGGCTGAAAATGCACTAAAATATTCTCCAAATGCCATTTTTGTGATTGTAAGTAATCCTATGGATACTATGACTTATTTAGCATTGAAAGCGTTGGGAATTCCNAAAAATCGCGTAATAGGAATGGGAGGCGCTTTAGATACATCTCGTTTTAAATATTATCTTAGCCAAGAGTTGGAAGCAAACCAAAATGAAGTACACTGTATGGTAATTGGCGGACACGGCGATACTACAATGATTCCTTTAACAAGATTTGCTTCCTATAAAGGTCGTCAAATCACAGATATTCTGGACAAAGAAACATTGGATAAAACAATCAAAAGTACTATGGTAGGTGGTGCAACTCTTACAGGATTACTTGGTACCTCTGCTTGGTATGCTCCGGGTGCAGCTGTGGCTTATCTTGTAAAATCAATTATTCACGACAAAAAGAAAGTTATTCCTTGCAGCGTATTACTTGAAGGAGAATATGGACACAACGACCTTTGTATAGGCGTTCCTGTAGTAATCGGTGAAAATGGTGTGGAAAAAATCCTTGATTACAAATTGAATGCAGAAGAACAAGCTTTGTTTGATAAAAGCGCAGAAGCTGTTCACGCCACCAACGATGTATTGAGAGAAATTAAAGCATTATAAGGAATCTGAAAAAAACATCATACAATAAAATCGCTGTAAAATAAAATTTGCAGCGATTTTTTCTTTTTCATTGAGAAACAACACAAAAACCGTACTTTTGCATTGAAAACAAATTCAATTTTTACTTCCGATTTCTAACTTCTAATTTCTAACTTCTAATTTTAAAAATGTTCGCTGTTTTTGCCATAGCTGTAGTTGTTTTATATATACTTTTGATAAGTCGTTTTATCAAAGGATGGGATGAAACACAGGTTTTCGAGACGGATAAAATGCCATCACAAATCCCTGTAACAATTATTACAGCGTTCAAAAACGAAGAAAAAAATCTTGCTCCCCTTGCTAACGCTTTGGACAAACAAACATATCAAAATTTTGAATGGATTTTAGTTGATGATAATTCCACCGATAAAAGTGCAGAAATAATAAANGAAATGGTGGNAAAAGGATTTTTNGGTGTGAAGTTGATAGANAACAAAGGAAAAGGNAAAAAAGAAGCTATCAGNACAGCGCTACAAACAGCAAAAAATGAGTTGATTATAACNNTNGACGCCGATGTAATTCCCNACGAAAATTGGCTTTTAAATATTGTNGCGTATCAAGAAAAATATCCAACCGATTTGCTGATTTGCCCGGTAAAGATTAGCNACTCAAACGGTTTTTTAGAAAAATTTCAGCAGTTTGAATTTGCCTCAATAATAGCATCGGGGGCGGGAGCTTCAAAAACAGGAATGCCTATGTTGTGTAACGGNGCGAATTTGTCTTTCAAAAAATCGGTTTGGTTAAAAAATGAGAANAAATTNCATTTTAAAGAACTCTCNGGAGATGANATTTACCTGCTGCAAGCAGTAAAAAAACAAAACGGCGTNATTCGTTTTCTGAAATCTAAAAACGCNACGGTTCAAACTCCGCCAAGTAAAAGNGTAAAGAAATTTCTGCATCAACGAAAACGTTGGGCGGGGAAAAAAGCGATGTACAAAGATAAAGAACTGTTAGTAACCGCATNGTTCGTTTTCTTAACAAGTTTTGCTTTATTNGGAACGGCTGTACTNGCTCTTTTCAAAGATTATTATCCTTCGNTNCTTTTATTGCTATTTCTGGCAAAACTTACCGTNGANACAATGATGTTTTGGAAAATAAAAGATTTCTTCGGATTAAAAAATGTTTTTCTCAACTCGTTTATTTTCTCGCTGGTTTACCCTTTTTATGTGGTTTTTACAGCAGTAAGTTGTTTATTTGTGAAAAACAAGTGGTAGAAATCAGTTTCTAATAATTAAAAAATCCCCGCTCGAAGTGCTTTGGAAATTTGCCTGATAAGATTTTAGCGGATATTTTGAAGGACCTTTTGACACGGCTCCGCCATAGTACAAAATAAATTTTGAACCACAAACTTTACAAACAGCTTCTCCGTTTTCATTAGGATAAATACGAGTATGTCTATCCACCTCATACGGACAACATAAATCAAAAGCGAGGTATTTTCCTTCTAAATCGGTATAAACTAAAATCCCGCTGTAACCCACATAATATACGCCATAACCGGTTTGTTCGTTATTTACATTATCGTAAGGGTCAAAAACGAGGGTATCGTTAATAGAACCTTTAAAAGTTGAATAAATCGTGGATAAATTCAAACGTAAATCGACCGTTGAATTCGGAATAGGAGATGCTTTTTCATTTTCACAAGATTGGAAAACAAATGAAACAAACAATATAAAAAATAATACAATATTTATATTTAACCTATTCATTCTCTACTTTTTATCATTTTAAAAGACCAATACAAAATATTCAGGAAAATTCCCATAAAAATTGTCATCCCCCACGTACGTGGATGAGAAAAAGGATTAACAATTCTATCTCCAATATCATATATCAATTTAAATGGTTCAGTAATAATGTCCCAACTATTCCAACGCAAGTATCTTCCGATGTAAATTCCAAAACTTCCCAAAAAAAGTAAAAATACTGAAACGGAAGCAATTATCCATTTTTTATTTATAAACTTACTCAAGATATTTTCAATGTCCCAAAGACTTAAAAAACCAAAAAGCAAACCTCCCCAAGCAAAGGAAAGTATTAATATTAAGTCAAACCATATTGGGACGGAGGTATACAAACGCAAATGAAATAAATCCGTAAGAATATAAGGAGCGTTCGGAAAAAACAACAACCACACCAACAATAAAACAGCAACAAAAAACCTTTTTTTCTGTAAATTTGGATAAATGATGGCGATACTTGTAAGAAACCACGGTAAAAATGCCAAAAATAAATTCCAATTCAGAAAAAGAAAGAGTTTAGAATCTGAATAAATAAATCTGAAAATAGAACTAAAAAAGCAAAATAAAGATAAAAGAATCAGAAATGTACTTTCATTTAAACGATTATGTTGTTTCAGAGCTTTAAACATTTGAGAATTAATTTATTGGAACTCCCATCCAAGAGTATTTATAAAATAATGATTTTCTTAACAATTTTGGCGTTTTGAAATATTTATCTAAAAAAATTTTTTGTTCATTCACTTTTTTTGTAGCCTCTTCTATTGATTTCAACAACTGGGAAATATTCTCTACATTTTGACTGTCAAGATTTTTAATTTCTTTTAATTTATTTCTCGATTTTTCTAATGAATTCTCCGGTTCTTTAATCATTCCTTTAATTTCATCATCTGTTTTTTTAGGGTTAAATTGATTATTTCTGTAATTAATGAAAGAGTTTAAGCCATTTACCGCCTCGTTATAAAAACCTACTGCCAAATTAAAGTTTTCAACAGTAATTTTATTTTTATAGTATTCGATTTGATGTTTATTGTATTGTAACTGATTGATAATAAGATAATTTTTGATACCATTTTCTTCTATCCTCCTATTTGAGTCTATTAGTTTTTCTAAATCAGATTTCTTTTCATAATTTATCAACGTATCTACATAGTTAAAGTAAGGTTTTTGTTTATTTAAAAATGTTTTTCCTTCATAGAACTCCTGATTAGTAACGGGATAATTAAGAAATTCCCACATAGGATCAAACGGAATATGTGATATGATAATTTGCTCCGGTTTAAGTTTAAAATAATAATTGTTAAGTTTTTTCACATATGTAGCATTTTGAATATAACCTGAGCCCCAAGTAGGATCAAACAAGTACCAATCATTATCTAAAAAACTCGCACACCACGCGTGTGGTAAATAATCCGTGAAATTTTTAGGTTTTGTATAGCCAACAATAACATAAGTTTTAATTCCCAGTTGATTAGAAACACTACTATATAATTCCGCATAATGCATACAAATACCTTTGCGATTTTTGAGAACTTTATTAACGATTTCATTTTTATCCCCATCAAAATCCACTGCAAGCATGTTTTTTATATCATATTGAATATTGGATGCAATCCAAACAAAAGCTGCCCTTGCTCTATCATTTGGTTCTTCAAACTTAGATGCAATATATGCGGCAATATCTTTTGATGTTTTAGATAAAGAATCGGGTAATTGCAAAACAGTCTTATCTATTTTCTGATAAGGGTCTAATTGTCGAACAGTTTTTTTCTGCGCAACAATTGTAAATGCAAATAAAAAGAATAATGATATTATAAAAAATTGAATATATTTCATTATAAGAGTTTTATTTTTCATTTTCCACTGTTTCTTTCCCAAAAAACGCCCTCATCGTATCCCTGAATAGAACCTGAAAATTCTGCATTTTGTATCCGTTTTTCTGCCCAAAGCGCATATTCTTTGTTCATTTCTATGCCTACATAGTTTCTACCCAGTTTTTTTGCAGTTACCGCGCTTGTTCCCGAGCCCAAAAAGGGATCAAAAACAATTCCGTTTTGAGGACAACTTGCCAAAATAAGTTTTGCTATAAGTTTTTCGGGCTTTTGTGTGGGATGATCGGTGTTTTCCGGCATTGACCAGTACGGAACGCTTATATCGTCCCAAAAATTGGAAGGATAAGTCATACGAAAATTGCCATCTTCGGTTTCTTCCCAATCCTTTGGCTTTCCGTCAATTTTATACGGCGCAATTACACGTCGTTTTATTTTTACCGCTTCCACATCGAAATAATATTCTTTTGGATTTTTCACTCCAAACCAAATATCTTCCATTCCGTTTTTCCAGTTTTTTTTCGCTCCGCGTCCTTTTTCGCGCTGCCAAGTAATGCGGTTTATAACGGTTAAATGTTCATTCATTACCGTTTGCAACGCTGCTGTACACTTCCAGTCGCCGCAAAGATAAGCAGAACCGTTTGGTTTTAATTTTTTAGCTACTTGCGGAAACCAAGAACGTAAATATTGTAAATAATTTTGCTCGTCAGATGATTTAAAAGTAAATCCGTGAAAATCTTTTCTTAAGTTATACGGCGGGTCGATAATAATTAAATCGGCAAACTCATCGGGAAGTAAATCAATTACTTGCAATGTGTCGCCCAAAATAATTTTATTTAAAATTTCCCTCTCATCCAATTCTTTTTTCTTTGGAATAAAAAGATTTTTCTCAAAAAAAATTCTTTCTTCGTCAGTTAAAGTAATCGTCTTATTTCTCGGTGCACGTATTTTTTTATTCATTTTCTCGCAAAGACGCCAAGTCGCTAAGTTATAAATTATTCACTATTCTGGTTATTCCGTTTTTGATCAATGATTCATTAAAGTTTATAAGCAGACCTAATTTAATATTTGTAAGACGTAAATATGTCAATACTTGCTTATGATGAACAGGAGCTATGGTCTCTATTGATTTTAATTCAACAATTACTTTATTCTCAATTATCAAATCAGCTCTAAATCCCAAATCCATTTTTNAATCATTCCAAACTACAGGTATTGCCTTTTGCCTTTCTACATTTAGTCCTAATTTTGAAAGTTCAAAACACATTATTTCTTCGTAAACAGATTCAAACAAACCAGGGCCTAATTTTGTGTGAATTTGAAAAGCTACGTCAACGATTATTCTAGAGAGTTCATTCTCGGTCATAATAATTCTTTCATTCTTTGCGCCTTTGCGTCCCGATTTCTATCGGGATTGCGTGAAATAAACAAACTAAATTTCTCCTATCAACCACAATTCTTCATCTGTAAAGCGAGTATTTTCAAGCGCTTGGATATTTTCTTCCAATTGTTTTACAGAACTTGTTCCAACAATAACCGAATTTACATGAGGATTATGGAAACACCAAGCCAAAGCCATTTGAGCCAATGTTTGCCCGCGTTTTTTTGCAAAAACATTCAGTTTTTCCACTCGTTTTACCAATTCCTGCGTAATTTGTGTTTTTTGTAAAAAACCCTGCGGGAGCGCTGCACGCGAATTTTCTGGAATTCCTTTTAAATATTTGTCGGACAACATTCCTTGCGCCAAAGGAGAAAAAGCAATAAATCCAACTCCTTTTTCGTCCAACAATGGAAAATGTGATTTTTCTACCTCGCGGGTAAACAAACTGTACCTATCCTGATATATTAAACATGGTGTTCCTTTTTCTTTTAAAATCCGGAATGCTTCACGGGCTTTTTCTGTTGGATATTTTGAAATTCCAACATAAAGCGCTTTTCCTTGTTTTACAATGTCGCTCAAAGCAGTCATTGTTTCTTCAATCGGCGTATTCGGGTCGTAACGGTGGGAGTAAAATATATCCACATAATCCAGTCCCATACGTTTTAAACTTTGGTCTAAACTTGCCATCAAATACTTACGTGAACCGCCATCGCCATAAGGTCCATCCCACATTAAATGCCCAGCTTTTGTACTGATAACTAATTCATCACGATGAGAAGCAAATTGATTTTTCAACACTTTTCCAAAGTTTGTCTCGGCGCTTCCTGCTGGAACACCATAATTATTTGCCAAATCGAAATGAGTAATACCTTTATCAAAAGCATAAGTAAGCATCTTTACAGCTTCATCGGCATTGTCAATATCACCGAAGTTGTGCCATAAACCAAGTGAAATACGTGGTAACAACAAACCGCTTTTTCCACAAAAATTATAACCGACCGATTTTGCATATCGGTCGGTAGAAGGTGTATATGTCATAAGTTTAAGTGTTGATTTATTCATTGTTCTCAAAATTTCACTTCAGGAGCTTTTTCGCTTCCTTCTTCTGCTTCAAAATATGGAATTTCTTTAAATCCAAATAAACTTGCTATTATATTATATGGAATATTTTTAATTTTTTTATCATATTTTTTTGCTTCATCAATGAATCTGGTACGTTCTATTGAAATACGATTTTCTGTTTCTTCCAATTGATTTTGAAGTGCTAAAAAGTTTTGATTTGCCTTTAAATCAGGATAATTTTCCTGCAATGCAATTAAACGTCCTAACGCTGCACCTACAGCGCCCTGCATTTTTTGGTACTCTTGCAACTTTTCCGGAGTTAGATTTGCCGGGTCAATTTTCATTTGAGTCGCCTGAGCACGTGCATTAACCACCGCTTCCAACGTACTGCTTTCATGTGTAGCATATCCTTTTACTGTTTCTACTAAATTTGGAATAAGGTCTGCACGGCGTTTGTATTGATTTTCAACTTTTGACCATTGACCTTTTACATCTTCACGATTATTTACCAAACCATTGTATGCTCCCATTCCCCAAAAGAAAAGAATAGCCAAAAGAGCTATAATAATAATGATAGGACTAAGTTTTTTCATAATTTCAATTTTTAATTATTATTTATTTGGTATTCAAAATATTTTTACCATCCGCCGGAAGCGCCTCCACCGCCTGTCATTCCTCCACCAAAACCGCCGCTAAATCCACCGCCGCCGCCAAAACCGCCGCGCCCGCTGAAAATACTCCCGCCAACACCGCCGCCAATTGCTCCTCCGTAAATTCCACCTGTTCTGTTTAATCTCGGAAGTTTACGGTTTTCATTTTGCTCAAATCCGCAGAATTTGCATTTATAAGTTAATTTTTCGGTACCTGAATTTAAATAACTTGGCGCGACAACGGTTCTTTTATCTGCCAAAATAAACGCTTTCGTGTTACATTTAGGACAATGTGTATATTTACTGAATTTATCTTCAGCAAAAACTGCTTCATTTTTACAGTTATCGCACANAAAAACATCGTAATTTACGGCATTTAACTGTTCTTCAAACTGTTGGGAAAGTTGTAAGTATTTATCTTCTTCTTGTTCGCTTAACAAATGCATTTCGTGATGGCATTCATTGCAAGGAATAGGAGCATATCGGGCTTTTTTTGCTTGATATCTTCCGAAAAAATAAGATGGAATAGCTGTAAGAGGTAAAGGAAATAAAAATAAAATGTAGATTGCTTTTCCTATAAAAAGTAAGAAAATCAATCCTAAAACGGGTAACACCCAAACAAATACAGCCGTAGTGGCAGTAGTTGTTTGTCTAATAGCTTTGTAGCGGGAAAGATTCGTACTGTAAACTTGGTTCTTGAATATATTTTTTATGCTGTTTCGTAACCAAAGCCAGCAAAGAAGCGTGAAAAAGATATAAGCGGCAAGCGCATAAGGAATTAAAGATTTCCAGTCGACTTTTTGCTTGTATATATCGGGTTGAGGTTCGTTTTTTACTTCAGAGATGATTCTCTCGGTACCGGCAATCATTCCGCCATCAAAATCTCCCTGACGAAAATATGGTAAAATTGTTTCTTCTATTATTCTTTTACTTTCATAATCGGTTAAAGCACCTTCGGAACCATATCCCGTGCGAATTACTACTTTTCGTTGATCTTTCACCATCAACAATAAAACGCCGTTGCCGGTTTTACCTATTCCAATTCCCCATTTATCATACAACTTATTGGCAAATTCATCGGGAACTTCGTATCCAATGGAGTTTACCGCAGCAACAACAATGGTAGCCACGTTGGCTTTTACCAATGAATCTGCTTTTGCATTAATTTCGTAAACAGCGTTTTGTGAAAGAATTCCATCCGGATTAACAACATAACTTTTTATGCTGTCGGGATTTGAAATTGAATTTACGGTATAAGGTGCTTGTGCTTCTATTGAAAACAGAAGTATTGTGAAGAAGAATATTATACCATAACGTTTCATTTTTTAATAGGAATCGACCAATTCTATTCTAAATTTTAAAGTAGAATACGGAGGAATTGAAGTTCCGGAACCATCTTTTCCGTAACCTAAATTCCAAGGAACATAAATTTCATAAATATCTCCAGTGTGCATTTTTACCAACATTTCTTGCCAACCCTCAACAAGATATGATAATGTTAAGGGAACTTCTTCTCCCTTATCAAAAATAGAATCATTATACAGTTTTCCGGTATAAGTAGCTACAATAGTGCTGTACAGGTTTGGTTTTCTATCGGAAGGATTTCCCAATCGAATTACTTTGTAGCAAAGTCCGGAAGAAGTAACAGTAAATCCGGGATCATTTTTGTGTGCTTCATACCACTGCTCGTTCATTACTTTCCAATCTACCCAATTGTCTTCTTTAATACAACTTGTAAAAAAATAGGAAAATAACGCAAGCGTAATAATAAAAATCAGATTCTTTTTGTGAGAGAATTTCATCTTGTAATAATTAATTTATAGTAAAAAAACAATGTTTATTCGGTTTTGTTCTATTTCTTTTCTCTGTATTTCTCAGAGAAAGATTTCTTTGCAAATATAGGCATTTTTCTTTTTGGTCCCCATCCGAAATAATTAAAAGGAGTTAAACCCGCATTTTTTATTAATGATGGAAAAAAATCAAAACTTTTTCTATCTGAACTTATTAATTCAAATCCTTTGATAGCCGTTTTTTCCACTGCAGGACGCAATCCTTTTTCTACCGTTTTTCTTCGGTTTGAAAGCAAAATTTCCGTCAGGGGAATACGAACGGGGCACACTTCATTACATTTTCCGCACAGCGTGGATGCAAAACTCAAATGACCGAAATCTTTGAAACCGCGTAAAAAAGGCGTAATCACTGAACCAATCGGACCGCTGTAAGTGGTATCGTAAGTATATCCGCCAATGGTTTTGTAAACCGGACAACCATTTAAACACGCTCCGCAACGAATACACGAAAGCGATTCATAAGCTTCGTCATCAGCAAAAATATTTGTTCTTCCGTTATCGAGTAGAATCACGTACATTTTTTCAGCGCCGTCCGTTTCGTTATTCTTTCTTGGAGCAGTAAAAACCGAATTATATGCCGTCATTTGTTGTCCAGTTCCGTGTGCTGCAAGTAACGGATAAAAAAGTCCGAGTTGACTGAACTTGGGAATAATTTTTTCAATTCCGGCAATTACAATGTGAATTTTAGGAAACGCTGTTGTCATCAATCCGTTTCCTTCGTTCTCGGTAACTGAAATTCCGCCGATATCTGCAATTAAAAAATTAGCTCCGGTAACGCCTATTTCGGCTAATGTATATTTTTTTCGTAATACCTGACGAACGTATTCCGTTAATTCTTCAGGCGTACTTTCTATCGAAGTTCCAAATTTTTCATTAAAAAGTTTAGCAATATCGCCTTTGGATTTGTGCATAGCAGGCGTAACAATATGATAAGGACGCTCTCCCGCAACTTGCACAATAAACTCGCCTAAATCTGTTTCCACCGATTCGCAGCCCAAACTTTCCGCCGTGTGATTGAGTTCAATCTCTTCGGTGGTCATCGATTTGCTTTTCACCAGTAATTTTGCATCGTTTTCAGTAAGAATTTTTCTTATAAAAACGGTTGCTTCTGTTGCATTTTCAGCCCACAACACTTCTGCGCCGTTTGCAGTAATATTTTCTTCAAATTCAAGTAAATATTTATCCCAGTTTTTTAAAACATCTCGCTTAATGAAAGCTGCACGGTTTTTCGCTTCATCCACATTTGCATAACGCATCATTCCTTTGGATACAGCAGCATCATAACGTGATATGTTGAATTTTATCGTGTTACGATGTTGTTTATCAAACGCTATTTTCTTTGCGTCTTTTGTGAATTGTTTTGAAAAATCGGACATAAATAGCAAATCTACTCGAATTTATTTTCAGACTGTAAAAATACTATTTTTTATCGAGTGAAAATGTATAAGAACCTACTCTATTTCCATCAATAAAGAAATTGGCTTTGTATGTTCCGATTTGCAGCGGTTGTTCTACCTGCCAGAACATCACATCGCTTTGATTATCAGAACTATAATTAAAATCTTTACTAATTGAATATCCAATCTCTTTATCATTATAAACAAAAAAAGCATCGGGACTTTTTGACATTAAATTGCCATTTGGATCTATCAGTTGCAAATAAACTGTTTTCAAGCCTGATTTTGTTGTTACATTTTTGCTGATAGTGTAATTTAGCTGCAAATTTTTTGTTCTGCTGTTGCGGTTGGTACGGCGATTTTTGGCATCCAAAGGCGTAACGCTAAAATTGCTGATATTCATCACAGAAGCTTTATTTACAGTTTCTTGCAATGCCGATTTTTCTATCTCAAGCAGTTCATTAGTGCGTGTTGCGGTATTATATTGATTCTTTACTTGTATGTTTTCGGTAATCAAACTTTTATTGAGTGTATTCAACGAATCGATTTGACTAACATATTTTATCATTATTCTACGCGCATTGGAAAGTTGCTGTTTGAGCTCCGTAATTCGTTTGGCATTGGTTGCTTTGGTAGATTTCAACTCGTCTAAAAGTTGAGTTACTTTCATTTTTTCCTGATTAAAAAGATGCAGAAGCGAATCATTTTTAATATTCATCGTGTATCCGTCAAATTCTACGGCTATTTCACTGTATTCTTTTTCCAATTGCTGTTTTTCGAAATTCATCGCCTCTACCATTTCTTTCATCTGATTATCTTTTTCTGATGATTTTTTAGCAAAATAAATAACGCCAACAGCAAGTCCTAAAACCAATATTCCCAATACAATAAGCATCGGATTTAATTTTTTCTTTTCCATAATGATAAGATAATTATAAATTTTCAATTAATTTTTCCAGATGAATTCCATGTGAACCTTTTACAAGGATGAAGCGATTTTTAATTGGTTTTTTTTGTAATATTTCCTTTAAATCCTCCACACTGTCATAACAAGTAAATGTATTTTTCGTATTTTTGAAATCTTTACCAACTAAAATAACGTCAGAAAGTTGGTTTTCTTTTAACAAATCAACAATTTTTTGATGTTCTTCTGCCGATTGTTCTCCAAGTTCAAGCATATCGCCTAAAATTAATGTTTTATCCTTCACTTCCATTTGTGAGAAATTAAGAATTGCGGCGCGCATGCTTGTAGGATTTGCATTATAAGCATCTACTACAAGTTTGTTATTTTCTGTAACGGTAAGTTGCGAACGATTATTTCGAGGAGTATATTTTTCCAATGCGTTTTTTATCAATTGATTATCAACGCCAAAATAATTTCCGATGGCTGCTGCAGCCAGCACATTTTCTGCATTATACGTTCCAATTAAATTGGTTTGAATATCGAAAGTTTCATTTTTTACCGAGCATTCTAATTTTAGTAACGGACTGCACGACAAAATTCTTCCTGTGGCTTGTTCGGAAGCTAACTTTGTCAAAGTTTCAAAGTTTGACAAAATTTTGTAAGCAATAATTTTATCTTCAGTTTTAAAACCCGATTTTTTTGCCATCGAAACCAAATAATCATTCCCTGTATTAAGAAAAATCTTTTCTCCCTCAGCAAAAATATAATCGTATAATTCCGCTTTGGTTTTCATCACTCCTTCAAACGATCCGAAACCTTCCAAATGCGCTTTTCCCACGTTTGTAATTATTCCATAATCAGGTAAAGCTATTTCGGATAATAATTTAATTTCTCCCGGATGATTTGCGCCCATTTCAATCACAGCCATTTCATGTTCGGGTTTCAACTGCAGAAGCGTGAGCGGAACTCCGATGTGGTTATTTAAATTCCCTTGCGTGAAATGCGTATTATATTTTTCTTTCAACACGCTCGCAATGAGCTCTTTGGTTGTAGTTTTCCCGTTTGTTCCCGTAATACCTATAATAGTGGTTTTCAACTGCCGGCGATGATAACGGGCTAACGATTGCAACGTTTCCAACACATTTTCCACCAAGATAAAACGTTCATCCACGGCATATTCTTTTTCATCCACGACGGCAAAAGAAGCACCTTTTTCCAACGCTGAAAGTGCAAATGCATTGGCATTAAAGTTTTCGCCTTTTAAAGCAAAAAAGGTACATCCTTCGGGACAATTGCGGCTGTCAGTACTTATTACGGGATGCTTTTGAAAGATTTCGTATAATTTCATTTGACAATTGTATGCAAGTTAACAAGTAAATAAGATTTTTATATTTTTTATTCCACAACATCTCCAAACATAGTTGCAGAGCTCGCACCGGTAATTTTCACTTTGATGGTTTCGCCAATTCTGCGTCCTGCGCGAGGGAAAATAACCACTTTGTTTTGTGAGGTTCGTCCGAAAAGTTGTTCTTTTGAGCGTTTTGAAAATCCTTCCACCAAAACATCAAACGTTTTACCAATATCGTTTTGGTTACTGATATTTGAAAGTTCATTTTGCAAAGCGATGATTTCATTCAAACGACGGATTTTTATCTCTTCCGAAATATCATCCGGCAGGTTTTTTGCCGCCATCGTTCCCGGACGCTCCGAATATTTAAACATAAATGCCATATCAAAACCTACTTCACGCATCAATGAAAGTGTCATTTGATGATCTTCTTCGGTTTCGCTGTGAAATCCGCAAAAAACATCGGTTCCAATGGAAGCATCGGGTAAAATTTTCCGAATAGCTGCAATTCTGTCCAAATAATATTCACGCGTATATTTACGGTTCATCAACTTCAAAATACGATTGCTGCCGCTTTGCACAGGAAGATGAATAAATTTGCAAAGATTGGGATATTTCGCAATCATTTCCAGCGTTCTATCGCTCATATCTTTCGGGTGCGAAGTAGTGAAACGAAAACGGATTTCAGGAGCGTTTTCCGCTACAATCTGCAATAAATCCGGGAATTCTATTATTTTACCGTCTTTCTCAAAGCGGTAAGAATTTACATTTTGTCCTAAAAGTGTTACTTCTTTAAAGTTTTTTGATTGTAAATCGCGCAGTTCATTTAAAATACTCTCCACATCACGACTGCGTTCGCGTCCACGTGTGTAGGGCACAATACAATACGAACAAAAATTGTTGCATCCGCGCATAATGGAAATAAATCCTGAAATTGGATTGCCTATACGTGACGGAAGTACATCGCGATACGTTTCTGTGGTGGAAAGTTCTACATTAATGGCTTTTTCTCCTTTTTCTACGTGTCCAATAAGGTTGGGAATATCCAGATAGGCATCCGGACCAACAACAATATTTACTCCGTGTTCAGTGAGTAGCTCATCTTTTACACGTTCCGCCATACAACCTATCACACCCACAACCAATTTCTTGTTTTTTCGTTTCAACGATTGAAAATATTTCAAACGCTGCACTACTTTTTGTTCGGCATTATCACGTATGGAACACGTATTTACAAAAATAGCATCCGCTTCCGTAATTTTATCCGTCAGTTCAAATCCATCCATCTGCATAATGGACGCAACTACTTCGCTGTCAGCCACATTCATTTGACAGCCGTAAGTCTCAATAAAGAGTTTTTTGTCGTTCAAAGCGGATTTAGAGTCCGTTGAAGCAACCGTTTCGTTTTCTTTCATAAAATTATAATTCTGAATATGGCTGCAAAGTTACATTTTTTACGGTAAAAATAGAAAGATATTCTTTTTTTGCATTTTTTTCAAAGTAAAACAAAAAATTATAAATCAATCATTTATATGTTCAAAAAAACAACAATTTTAATAAAAAATGATTTTTTCGTAAAATTTTCACAAAAAAACTTTGAAAAAAAGAAAACACATATTATATTTGCAATTGTAAACAAACAGATAAATTTTTCATAATTAAGGTTTAGGTTAAAATGAAACAATGGGTGGCTGTGAAGTTACCCATTGCTTTTTATGAGAAATAATTTTTAACTTAAAATTTGATTGATTGTAAAAAAAATCCATTATCTTTGCATTTACCATTTTGAATAAATACTAAGAGTTCCGACGAAAAATTGTCGGAATTCTTTTTTGTTTTACATAACTTAAAATTACTTACCAATATGGCAGTAACTTATATGACCGCAGAAGGTTATAAAAAATTAACCGAAGAGCTAAGTGAACTTGAAAATGTACAACGTCCGGCAATATCAAAGATGATTGCAGAAGCACGTGATAAGGGTGATTTATCTGAAAATGCAGAGTATGATGCTGCGAAAGAAGCTCAAGGATTGCTGGAAATGAAAATTGCGGAGTTGAAAGATGTTATCGGTTCAGCGCGAATGATTGACGAATCGAAAATATCTACTGATGAGGTACAAATCTTAACGCGTGTAAAAATTAAAAACACAAAAACGGGACAAATTATGTCTTACCAAATTGTTTCGGAAAGTGAAGCCAATTTAAAAGAAGCAAAACTTTCTGTAACCACACCTATTGCTAAAGGTTTATTAGGCAAAAAAGTAGGTGAAAAAGCGACTGTAAATGTTCCTTCGGGAGCTATGGAATTTGAAGTAATGGAAATTTCATTGTAAATAAGAATATTTTAAGAAACAAACCGGAAATTGCTGTTGTAACTTATTACGATGTGTGCTTTGGAGTAAAAAGAGGAAAATAAAAGTTTCCGAAATTTAATGTTAATGAGATTTTATTATTTCAGCATAAAACAAAGCAAAAGACAAACTTATCTAAAGTTTGTCTTCTGCTTTTAAATAAGCTGTTTATATTATTTTTCCAAAGCAAAAACCCTTACCCAATCTATATACAAATTCCCTGTTGATGGTTTTTGTTTTTGTGGTATAAAGGAGTTAAATCCCAAATACATTGGTTCTTGCGGTACATTTGAGGTAGTTCTATACACTTCAAAATCGTTTATAAACCAAATTAATTCTTTCGGAGTCCAAATCAAACTGTAAATGTAATATTGACTGTGAGGTAAACCTGTAATTTTCACTTCGTCCATTACATTGGAGTGGGCATTTCCTGCCGTAATTGCTTTTCCGTTGAAATGAAAAATGTTGATGTGCGGCAGTTTATTATTTCCGTTCAACCAAAATGCGTGATGAATTTTCCCAGTACAACGTACTTTTGCACGGAAAAGTCCGTATTTTTGTTTGAATTCGGTTGCTGTTTGAATAATATCGGAAGTATAATTGAAATCTTTTTCTATAAATCCTTTCTTTTCGTTCCAAGCGGCAGCTTTTACTTTTTCGTGACGCGTTTCAATGTTCAGAATTCCATTATGTACGTTTACATTTCTACCTCCGTTGTTCGCTTGATGCTCATTATCAAAAGAATAATCCTCTTTCAAATCTTTTTTCCCCGCATGAAATCCGAATGACCAACGTGACTTATCCAATGTATTCCAATCAAAATTATCGGCAAAACTTTTTACCAGTTTTCTATGCTGATTAAATTTCTCGGGTTTGGTATTTTCAAAGAAAACAATATCGGGATTTTTAGCCAACTCGTAGTAACGCTGTTCTTGTTTATATTCAGGAACCGTTTTCCAGCGATGCTCATTTGCCCAAAATTCATTTTCTTTTTTAAATTCGGGCGATGCCGTTTTTTTCTTTAATTCTTCGTATTCTTTAATAATAAAAGAATCGTGAAAACGGGTGTAATTTTGATATTCTTTTGAACGTTCAAAGTTCTTTAATTTCTGTAAATGAGCCGATTGTGAAACTTTCTTTTTATCGCCCAAATCTTCATATTCCGATGTGGTTTTGAATTGAAGATATTGTTTTAATTGCTCTGAATGAAGTGTGTCAAAATACAACTTGATTTTGGCATCGTTTTGAAGTTTATGATATTTTCTGTTGATACGATATTCTTCCGTATCTTTATATTTACGATTTTGAAGGATTTTCTTTTTTTCTTTAAAATCAGCCGATTTTATGACGTGAAATAATTGGCGATATTCTTCCAGTTCGGCAGATCTGCCAATTTCATCATAACGCTTCATATCGCGCACCAGTGATTTCTCGTTTTTTTCGTACTTGGATGTGGAAAGAATACCTCCAAAAAGCTTTTTCCAGAATAAATTCATATTCAGTTAACAGTTAACAGATAGTAGTTAGCAGTTAGCACAAATTATTTGTAAATAACTATCAAACACTAACTTGGATAATTATTTTGATAAAGAAAAATTTATATATCAAGATTTTTTATTCTTTCCAAACATTCTTCCACCGATTGAACAAAAATCGGTTGATAATTCTGACTTTTAGCCGTTGAACACTGCGTTTGCATAAATTCTATATGCGAAATGAGCGCATCATAAAATCGGTTTTCGTTTACACAAATCAAAAGTTTATTATGTTCGCCAACCATTCCTGACGCTATTACAGAAAACATCTCGTCAAGAGTTCCAAAACTACCGGGAAGCGCCACAAATACATCTGATAATTCCTGCAATTGCTTTTTACGCTCGTTCATATCAGGAACTTTTATCAGTTTCGTAGGTAAGTTACTTAACCTTCTATTCTTGATAATAGCTTCAGGAATTACGCCGATAATTTCGCCTTTCCCTGCTTGAGCTCCTTCTGCTACTGCATCCATCAAACCTCCAGTAGCTCCTCCGTACACAAGCGTGTGTCCTTGTTCTACTAATGTTTTTCCCAATCGAAATGCCGATTTTTTATAATCATCAGAAATATCGCTACTCGAAGAACAAAAGACACAAATTTTCATTTAGCAAAATTAAAGATTAGAAATCAAAAAACTTTCTACTAAGTAAAAAACGATTTTTTTATATTTCTATTATAAAAATTATGAAAAACGCAACGACGAAACAAAAATTACTGATTACAGACTACTTAGGCGTCAATATTGGCATAAGTAGCATTTTGTTCAATAAACTGACGACGAGGAGCAACATCATCGCCCATCAGCATAGAAAAAATATGGTCGGCTGTAGCTGCGTTTTCTATGGTTACCTGTCGCAATGTACGTTGGTCAGGATCCATCGTGGTATCCCAAAGTTGTTCGGCGTTCATTTCACCAAGACCTTTATAACGTTGCGTATGAATTCCCGATTCGCTTCCTCCACCGTATTTTTCAATAAATTCCAACCGCTGTTGGTCGTTCCAGCAATATTGCTCCACTTTACCTTTTTTACACAAATAAAGAGGCGGCGTAGCAATATACAAATATCCTTGTTCAATCAATTCTTTCATATGACGGAAAAAGAAAGTCATAATCAAAGTTGCAATGTGACTTCCATCCACGTCGGCATCGGTCATAATAATGATTTTATGATAACGTAATTTGCTGATATTTAACGCCTTGCTGTCTTCTTCTGTTCCAATAGTTACACCTAATGCAGTATATATATTCTTAATCTCTTCGCTTTCAAGTACTTTATGGTGCATCGCTTTTTCCACGTTGAGAATTTTTCCTCTCAACGGAAGAATTGCCTGGAACTCGCGGCTGCGACCTGTTTTTGCTGTTCCACCTGCAGAATCTCCCTCCACAAGAAATAATTCACACCTTTCCGGATCTTTGCTTGAACAGTCGGATAATTTTCCCGGAAGTCCTCCACCTGAAAGCGGCGATTTACGCTGTACCATTTCGCGTGCTTTGCGTGCTGCGTGACGTGCCGTTGCTGCCAATACCACTTTATCTACAATGGTGCGTGCATCGCGTGGATTTTCTTCCAGATAATTTCCAAGCGCCTCACTCACAGCAACTTCTACTGAGCCCATTACTTCATTGTTTCCAAGCTTGGTTTTGGTTTGTCCTTCAAACTGCGGCTCTGCTACTTTAATGGAAATAACGGCTGTCAAACCTTCACGAAAGTCGTCGCCGCTGATTTCAATTTTGGCTTTTTCCATTTTTTCAAGCAGCTTATTATCTTCCGCATATTTTTTCAGCGTACGAGTTAATCCACGGCGGAAACCTGCTAAATGTGTTCCACCTTCAATCGTATTAATGTTGTTTACATACGAGTGGATATTTTCGTTGTAGGAAGTATTGTATGTCATGGCTATTTCTACCGGAATTCCAGTTTTATCGGTAGAGATATGAATGATATTTTCAATCAGATTTTCGCGGCTTTCATCAATGTATTCCACAAATTCCTTCAGTCCTTCTTTGGAATAAAAAATTTCGGACTTATATTCTCCGGTATCTTCTTTTTCGCGCTTATCGGTAAGCGTAAGCGTAATTCCCGCATTCAAATATGCTAATTCACGCAAACGGTTTGCAAGAATATCATATTTATAAACGTGTTCAATAAAAATGGACGTATCCGGCAAAAATGTTGTTTTAGTACCTGTTGATTCCGATACTCCAATTTCTTTTACATCAAATTTAGGAATACCACATGAATATTCCTGCACGTATAACTTTTCATTACGAGAAACTTCTACACGTACATACGTGGAAAGCGCATTCACACAAGAAACTCCCACTCCGTGTAATCCTCCTGAAACTTTGTAACTGTCTTTATTAAATTTTCCTCCGGCGTGTAACACTGTCATTACTACTTCCAATGCCGATTTTCCTTCTTTTTCGTGCATATCAACAGGAATACCTCGACCGTTATCAAATACAGTTATGGAATTATCTTCGTTTATCGTGACATCAATTTTATCACAAAATCCGGCTAACGCTTCATCAATAGAGTTATCCACAACTTCATATACTAAATGATGCAATCCTTTCAAACCAACATCACCAATGTACATAGCAGGACGTTTACGCACCGCTTCCAAACCCTCAAGCACTTGAATACTGCTTGCACCATATTCTTCATTCCCGTTTTTTAATATTTCTTCGCTCATTCTAATTTCCTTATTTTCTTTGCCTTATGGTTCTATTTATATCTTTTCAAAAAAACATACAAATATACGAAAAAAATATAAATTATCAGCTATTGAATTTCCTTAAAATATTATTTTTTAATAGATCTGTTGCAACTAAAATTATCGTAAATTTGCACTGTACGTTTATTTTGCTTTCTAAAAATGAAAAATTCCGCAAACGATTTAAAAAGCATTCCCGGAATCGGAAATTCCATCGAAAAAACTTGAGAAACATCGGTATATTTTGTATGGATGATTTACGCGAAAAAAATCCGGAGGAATTATACAATTTATCTAATAAATTTTCGGGATTCAAACAAGACAGATGTTTACTCTACGTTTTTAGATGCGCGGTTTATTCCGCTGAAATTCCTGAGGAAGAACAAGAATCTGACAAACTGAAATGGTGGAACTAAAAAGACAAAAAATAGTTTTTTTTACATAAAAATGACAAAAGCATATTACTTTCAATTTATCATCCCTTTAAAAAAATTATCTTTGTAATCTTTTTATAAAATAACGTATTTAATCAAAAAATGGAGTTACTTAAACCTGAATATATTTTTGAAGCAAGCTGGGAAGTTTGCAATATGGTAGGCGGAATTTATACCGTTCTTTCCACAAAAGCAGAAACATTGGAAAAAGAATTAAAAGACAATCTTATTTTTATAGGACCTGATGTTTGGAAAGAAAAAGAGTCGCCTTATTTTCAGCAAGACGATCACTTATTGTCTGATTGGAAAAACCATTTTATTCAGGAAACAGGTTTAAAGATTCGCATTGGGAGATGGAAAATTCACGGAAATCCGGTTTCTATTCTTATCGATTTTACACCGCTTTATTATCGAAAAAATGAAATTTACAGTCACGTGTGGGAAAAATTCGGCGTAAATTCCATTGCCGCTTATGGTGATTACGACGAATCTTCAATGTTTGGATATTCCACAGGAATGATTATAGAAAGTTATTACAGATACTTTAATTTATCGAAAAAGAACAACGTAATCGCGCATTTTAATGAGTGGATGACAACTTTTGGAATTTATTACGTAAAAGAAAAAGTGCCCGAAATTGCAACCGTCTTTACCACACACGCTACCACCATCGGACGTTCTATCGCAGGCAATCACAAACCACTATATGATTATTTGAATGAGTATAATGGAGATCAAATGGCATTTGAGTTAAACGTAGTTTCAAAACACTCCACAGAAAAAATCGCAGCACACGCTGCTGATTGTTTTACCACTGTTAGTAAAATCACCGGAATAGAGTGCAAACAATTATTGGAAAAAACTCCTGATATTATTACACCCAATGGCTTTGAAGATAGCTTTGTACCTAAAGGAGAAAAATTTGATGAAAAAAGAAAAGCCGCTCGCAATCGTTTGCAAATGGTTGCAGAAATACTTTTTGGATATAAATTAAAAGAAGACACTCTTTTCGTAAGCACAGCCGGAAGATACGAATATAAGAATAAAGGAATAGATATTTTTATAGAATCGCTGAAGAACTTATCGTTACGCAAGGAATTAAAGAAAGAAGTTGTAGCTTTTATTATGGTTCCTGCTCACATACAAGGGGCAAGAGCTGATTTGATGGAAAAATTACAAAACCCTGAAGCTCGCATTGATTATTGGAACAAACATACAACTCACGAACTATATGATTATCAATATGATAATATAATATCCGCGTTACGTTGGTTCCATTTCACCAACGAAAAAGATGAAAAAGTAAAAATTATTTTCGTCCCTTCATATTTAAATGGAAGCGATGGAGTTTTCAATATGACCTATTGGGATTTACTTATAGGAATGGATATTTCCGTTTTTCCTTCTTATTATGAGCCCTGGGGTTATACACCACTTGAAAGTGTAGCATTCTCGGTACCAACCATTACAACAGATTTATCCGGCTTCGGACAGTGGATGCTGGATAATTTTGAGAATGAAAAAGGAACAGCCGTTGTGCATCGCTCGGATTACAACACCTCTCAAGTAATTGAATCTATTGGAAATGTTTTGTTTAGATACATAAATAAAACTAAACCCGAAATAAAAGAATGCAGAAATACAGCGCTGAAAATTTCACAAAAAGCCCTTTGGGATGAATTTATTCAGTATTACGACAACGCTTATCACATAGCCCTTCAAAAAAAGAAATAAAATCCTGACAATCAATTAATTGAATACAAATTTAGATTTCCGCATACGTTTGAAATTTAAATTTCAAGTTTTTAACATCTTTATAACTTCCCAAAACAAAAGATTTTGTATTTTTGCAAGGTAAAACTATGTTATAGAGCATAGTTTTTTACTGGTTTTTGCACATAAAAACAGATTTATTAACACTTTTACAATTATGAAATTAAAAGTTAACGAAGTAAATGAGCCCGCTTGGAAAGAAATCATAGTAAAATCGAACCTTCCGGAAAGTTTAAGCAAATTAGACGAACTGTCACAAAATATTTGGTGGTCTTGGAGCAGTAATGCAAAAAAACTATTCAGAGAAATAGATAAAGACGCATGGAAAGAAGCAGAATCTAATCCTGTACAATTATTGAATATCTTGAGCTATGATAAATTAGTAGCACTTGGCAAAGACGCTGAATTTACAGCCAAAGTAAATACAGTATATGATGAATTCAAAGCATACACAAACGAGCCATTTGATAAAAAACGTCCTACCATTGCTTATTTTAGCATGGAATACGGACTTACTG
This sequence comes from uncultured Paludibacter sp., assembly GCA_900498215.1. Lineage (GTDB taxonomy): Bacteria > Bacteroidota > Bacteroidia > Bacteroidales > Paludibacteraceae > UPXZ01. The sequence goes on from LR026962.1 coordinate 1,547,824, forward strand.
AAATTCTTAAAATATACTCCGGAGGGCTTGGAGTTTTAGCCGGAGATTACTTAAAAGAAGCCAGCGACAGTAATGTTGATATGGTTGCCATTGGCTTTCTTTATCGTTATGGATATTTTACCCAATCTTTATCTATAGATGGAGAACAAATATCTGTTTACGAACCGCAAAATTTCAACATTCTTCCTATAAAGCAAATGTTGGACGAAAATAATCATCCGATTGTAATAGAAGTTCCTTATCCCGGACGTATTGTTTATGCTAACCTATGGAAAGTAAGCGTCGGAAGAGTTCCGCTTTATCTTCTTGATACAGATAACGATATGAATTCAGAATACGACCGTTCTATTACACATCAACTTTATGGAGGAGATTGGGAAAATCGTATCAAACAGGAAATTCTGTTAGGCATAGGAGGAATGCTTGCACTTAAAAAGTTAGGCATCAAAAAACAAATTTACCACTGTAATGAAGGACACGCCGCTTTAATTAATGTTCAACGTTTGGTAGATTTAATTAACGAAGAACACTTAACATTCAATCAAGCATTAGAAGTGGTGCGTGCAAGTTCGCTTTATACGGTTCACACGCCGGTTCCAGCCGGACACGATAGTTTTGATGAAACACTTTTTAGTAAATATATGAGTGATTATCCGGCAAAACTTCAAATTTCCTGGAATGAATTTATTGGTATGGGGCGTACAAATGTTAACGACCATAGCGAAAAATTCAATATGAGTACATTTGCTTGCAACACAAACCAGGAAGTAAATGGCGTTAGCTGGCTTCATGGAGAAGTTTCCAAACACATGTTCAGCCCTATTTGGAAAGGATATTTCCCTTCCGAATTACATGTGAGTTATGTAACTAATGGCGTACATTTGCCAACGTGGACTTCCTCAGAATGGAAAGCGTTGTACGAGAAATATTTTACTCGGGAATTTTATAAAGATCAATCCAATATGAAAATCTGGGAAAAAATTTATCAAGTACCCGATCAGGAAATATGGAATTTGCGTATGTCGCTAAAAAACAAGCTGGTAGAATATATTCGTGGACAATTCCGAGATAATTGGTTAAAAAATCAAGGAGATCCTTCGCGTATTGTTTCTATTTTGGAATCAATTAATCCAAATGCTTTGATTATTGGTTTTGGTCGTCGATTTGCCACATATAAACGCGCTCATCTTTTGTTTAGCGATTTGGACAGATTAGAAAAAATTGTAAACAACCCTCTTCATCCTGTTCAATTCTTATATACAGGAAAAGCTCACCCTGCTGATGGCGCCGGACAATCATTAATTAAACGCATTGTAGAGATTTCACGTATGCCTCAGTTTTTAGGAAAGATTATTTTCCTCGAAAATTACGATATGCGCTTAGCAAAACGTTTGATTTCAGGCGTGGATATTTGGCTGAACACTCCAACCCGACCTCAGGAAGCTTCCGGAACATCCGGAGAAAAAGCTCAAATGAATGGAGTTTTAAACTTCTCTGTTCTTGACGGATGGTGGTACGAAGGTTATGTGAAAAATGCCGGATGGGCAATTACAGACAAAAGAACTTACCAAAATCAGGAATATCAGGATAAATTGGATGCAATCACTATTTACAATATGTTGGAAGATGAAATCGTTCCGCTTTACTTTGCAAAAAACACTAAAGGATATTCACCTGAATGGATTCAGTTTATTAAAAACTCCATTGCTCAAATCACTCCAAGATTTACCACAAAACGAATGATGGACGATTATTTTGATAGATTCTACGATAAACAAGCAAAAAGAACAGCTTTATTATCGGCAAAAGACTTTGAAAAAGCTAAAGAAATTGCGGCTTGGAAAGAATCTATGGTAAATAATTGGAACAATATCCAAGTAGTAAGCATAAATATTCCCGAGAAACTTATACATAACCCTCAAGTAGGTGAAGATTATAACATAAATATTGTTATTGACGTGAAACAACCCAACGAAAAGGGCATAGGAATTGAATTGATTGCTGTAAAAACAACCAAAAACAACGAAAACGAGCTAAACGATGTGGAAGAATTGAAGTTAGTAAAAACAGAAGGTTCAAAACTTTACTTCAATATTGATTATCAACTTGACCGCGCCGGAACATTCAAATACGGTTTCCGTATGTTCCCTAAAAATGAACTTTTGCCGCACCGTCAAGATTTCTGTTATGTTCGTTGGATTTAATCTATTCGATGTAATAAAAAAGAAGGCGTTCGAATTTATCGAACGCCTTCTTTTNTGTACCCAGAGCCGGGATCGAACCGGCATGGAAGTGAATCCACTGGTGTTTGAGACCAGCGCGTCTACCAATTCCGCCATCTGGGCATTAGCGGGTGCAAATGTACGTCAAATTTTTAATTTGACAAAATAATTTTTCACATTCATTCTACAGAAATTCTTTTTTCTTTATTAATCATTAGAAAAATCACCATTAATACCGCCGATAATAATGCTGTTGATGCACCGAAATAAAACGGAACATGTGAATTAATTTTATCATAAAGCCATCCGGCAATAATACTTGCTGGCAGCAAAGTAATCCCTAATAATGCATTGTAAATTCCCAATCCTGTGCCTTTCTTATTTTTACCAATTAAATCGGAAACAAACGCTTTCTGAATGCCATCGGTTGATGCTGAATAAAAACCATACAAGGCAAACAGAGCTACAATAACGCTAACTTTTCCGGTTACGCCAAAACCATAATATACAATTGCATATATTAAATAGCCGATTATCAGTATTCTTTCCCGTCCTATTTTGTCTGAGAAAGAACCTATCGGGATAGAAAATAAAACAGATACGACATTTGCAATCAAATACACCAATGGAATAAAAGTAACTTTTACACCTACTTCGTTCGCTTTAATCATAAGCAATGCATCGGTGGAATTTCCAAGTGTAAAAATAAAAACGATAGCCAAAAACAAATAATATTTTTTAGGAAAATCAGAAAATCGAAACTGTTTCAGTAAATATTTATTGTCCTTTTTTGCTTCTTTTATCCCAAAAGCAACGGCAAAAATACCTAAAAAAGCAGGTATTGCCGCCAAAAGAAATACCAAGCGAAAATTACCTGGAAAATACATCAACAGCACAAATGCTAATAAAGGACCCAGAATAGCTCCGCTGTTATCCATTGCTTTGTGCAGACCAAAACTTTTTCCCGTCTGTCCATTTTCTACCGAACCTGCCACCAAACTATCGCGAGGAGCGGTGCGAATACCTTTCCCAACACGTTCTATAAAACGTAGATATAAAACCTGAACGGGCGAAATCACAAAAGAATAAAGCGGAATAATGAATGTTGAAATTCCATAACCAATAAAAAGAAACGGTTTATTTTTCCCGATTTTATCGCTCCAATACCCTGAAAATGTTTTGATGAGTGATGCTGTACTTTCTGCAATTCCTTCAATAAGAGAAATACTTGTTTTTGAAGCTCCAATGGAAAGTAAAAACATAGGCATTACAGAATAAACCATCTTTATGGAAGTATCTGTAAGAAAACTGACAATTCCGGTAAAAAATATATTTGGGTGAAAGCCAAAATACGTTTTTTGTTTTTTATCTACTTTTCTTTCAGAATTACTCATTACATACTTATTTTGTTGCAAATTTAAAAAAAATCAACATAAAANTTTAAAAATAGAAATAGAATTATAACTCAACACATAGCCACATTAAAAAAACAATTTCTTAGTATAATTGTATTTTTTTGTTTATTTACATAAAATAATTACTTTTGCACATATTACATAAATACTACAAGGTTATGGAAAACAAAAACAATGAGAACAAAACGTTGAAAGATATTCTCTTTCACGACAGAGAACGCACAAATATTCTAAAAATCCTTGAACAAAATGCGTTAAGTTACCTTGTAAAAATAGTTCCTGGATGGGTTACTTCAAATATGCTGACCGGTTTCGGTTTTTTCGGAAGCGTTATTACCTGTTTAAGTTTTATTTTAGCTCATTATTTCAGCGCCGCTTATCTGCTGCTTTCTATTGCCGGGCTTTTTATTAATTGGATTGGAGATTCGCTGGATGGAAGATTAGCATATTATAGAAATAAACCTAGAAAATGGTTTGGATTTACATTGGATTTGATTGTAGATTGGTTAGGNACAATTCTAATGGGACTGGGTTTTATGGTTTATATGACAGGAGCTTGGGAATTTGCAGCTTATGCATTTGTAGTACTTTACGGATGGTCGATGATTATTGCCATTCACCGTTATAAGATTACAGATTCTTATTCAATCGATTCAGGCATTTTAGGTCCTACAGAAGTGAGNATAATTATCGGATTATTTTTAATATTGGAAGTGATTATTCCTAATTCTTTATTAGTAACTTCTGTTATTGCTTGTACAGTTTTATTTATTTTTAATGTATTAGACACAATAAACCTGCTTAAAATAGCAGATTTAAGAGATAAGCAAGAAAAATTGGCAAAAGAAGCCAAACAGGCAGAACAAAATAAATAAATTTTCACTCTATGCTGGAAAAAATTTTCACTTTTGCAAAAGCGCAACTTTCAGCATTTGCAGGAGGCGTAGCAAGTTATCTTGTTACGGTTTTTCTGCGGGAGATATTTCTTCATCATGCGCTTCACGCCCACGACATTTCCTACATTCAATCGTTGATTGCAGTTGGTTTTGGAGAAACAATTGGAGCTGTAGTTAATTTTACTATCAANAAAACTTGGGCTTTTAAATCAAAAGGAAGCATATACAAACACAAATTTTTTGTTCAGTTTGGACGATTTATTTTGGTAGTGTTGCAAAGTATTTTATTGAAAGCAACAGGAGTTCACTTCCTTACAATGTTTTTCTCCAAAATTGACTTTAAAATCTGGCTGTTATTTATCTATTTTGTTGTTTCCATCGGAAATTATCTTCTACAAAGACACTGGGTATTTAAACGGGTAAAATTGTCGGTGTTTGCTGAGGATTTCAATAAAAGTGGCGAATAATTTTTAAACCTTTTATCGGAGTTTAAGTCTCATAAACAAATCAATCTCTTTTGGAAAATTCCGAAATCTTTATTCAGCATCTCAAAGGAAAAGAAAAAACAAGCGCTTTTTCCACAGTAGTGCGTTCTTATCAAGAACGTCTTTATTGGCATATCCGGAAAATGGTACTCAATCACGACGATGCGAATGATTTACTCCAAAACACATTTATGAAAGCATGGAATAGTTTGGATAGTTTCAGAGGAGATTCGCAACTTTCTACGTGGTTATATCGTATTGCGACAAATGAAACGTTAACTTTTCTCTCATCAAAAAAGAATAACACATTATCCATAGGAGAAGTAGAAGAGAATATGCTACAGAACCTNCAAAGTGATGTTTATTTTAATGGGGATGAAGTGCAGCTCAAACTGCAAAAAGCAATACTTTCGTTACCTGAAAAACAACGATTGGTGTTTAATNTGCGATTTTATGAGGATATGAGTTACGAACAAATGAGCCAAATACTTGAAACTTCTGTAGGAGCGCTAAAAGCGTCGTATCATCATGCAAGCAAAAAAATTGAAAATATACTTTTAGAAGAAAAATAGGTGCTGCGAAGCGAATAACANAAGCAGCAGATACAAATTTAGAAGAATAAAATGTTAAAAATCAGATATTTTTTAAACCATAACATTTAGTATTAGTCAAAGAGGTATGAAAGAAAATAACCCCATATTGTTGAAGAAAATAGATAAAAATCCACCTTTTTCGGTACCTGAAAACTATTTTGAAGATTTTGCACTGGAAATGGACAAAAAAATAGCTGCTCCAAAAACTATTCAGTTTAAAAAAATAAAATCGTGGATGTACGCTGCTGCCATTTTTACCGGATTGGTTGTTTTTGGCGGAACTTATTATATTCATTTACAGAATGAAAAAAATACAACTTATGCCGAAAACTATGAATCATACGTGCTATCGCAAGTAGACGAAAGCTCTATGATGGATTATTATTTGGCAAACGAAAATAAATAAAATGCACGCACCTATGAAAAATATAAAAACTCTTTTTTTTGTATTATTACTTTTATCTTGTTTTTCGGTACAGGCGCAACGAAAAATGCGTCAGTTCCCGAATGTAACGGAAATGCATGAACACAAATGGAAAGCTATAACAGGACAAGTGAAACTAACCCCTGAAGAAATGAGTGCTGTAAAACCTATATTTTTGGAATACGAACAAGCTGTTTGGAAAATTCACCAAGAACGCAGAGATGCCATAATGGATTTCAATAAAAACAAAAGGAAAGCCGACATTGATTATAATTCATTGAACAATAAATACGTGAATTTTGAAATAAAACAAGCTTTGTTGTTACGCGCATATCATTTGAGACTAAAAAAAATACTAAAACCTGAAACATTATTTAATTATTATAGAGCGGAACGGATGTTCAAGCGCAAATTACTTCGAAATATGCCTCCACCGCCTCCTGATGAAAAAGAAGAAAATTAATTTCGGCTAAATTTTGGCAAAACATGAAATAATACTTATCTTTGCAGTCCAAAAATTAACTCGGTACCTTGGCCGAGTGGTTAGGCATCGGTCTGCAAAACCGCATACAGCAGTTCGAATCTGCTAGGTACCTCAAAAACCTTCTGTATTTTTATAGAAGGTTTTTATTTTTTGCAAACGTTTTAGATTTTATTAAATACAGTTTTAAGGTTTTTAAAACTGTATGTGTAATATTTTCGTATTTTTGTAAAAAAAACATATAAAATGCAGTTATATTTTCTATTAAATTACCGTGCTGTTTGGGGACAAGCATTACACATTCAAATTTTTGACGAACAAAATCAACTTCATGAATACGCAATGAAGTGTGTTACTGATGACAAATGGAAAATAAGCGTTAAGTATCCCTCAGAGTATATTCCATCGGCTTATCGTTATGTAATAAAAAACACAAACGGTACCGTTCAGCTTGAATGTAACGGCTTGCGTAAATTTCATACGCTGTCTATTGAAAACGACACTCATTTTATTGATTATTGGCGTGATTTTAATGGAGAAAGTGTTTTTAATACAGTAGCTTTTACCGATTGTTTTTTCAAAAGAAAAAAAGCTCCTGTACACAAAAAAACAGAATCATCGGATTTAACGCTACAGTTACATTGTCCACAAATGGAATCCGACAGGCATTTCGCAATTATTGGTAATCAACCCATGTTAGGAAATTGGGATGTAAATAAAAAAATACGCTTAGACGAGAGTGAATTTCCAATTTGGTCTATTAAATTGAATTCTAAAGAAATAAAATTTCCATTAGAATATAAGTATCTGATAGTTGACACAAAAACCGATGAAGTTCTGGCTTGGGGTGGCGGACCAAACAGGTTGATAAAATCTGTTGAAAAAAACACAGACACCGTTGTTACAGATGAAAACCTTATCCGTACTATTCCTTCTTTCAAGACAGCAGGTGTAGCTTTGCCAATGTTTTCCCTCCGAAGTGAAGAAGGTTTTGGCACCGGTGAGTTTTTAGATATGATTAAACTTATTGACTGGGCAAAACAAACCGGACAGCGTATCATTCAAACACTCCCTATAAATGACACCATTCTTTATCACACCAATTACGATTCTTACCCGTACAACGCTGTTTCGGTATATGCATTACATCCTATTTATCTTCGGATGGAGCAAATGGGAACATTAAAAGACAAAAAAATAATCGAATATTTTAAAGAGAAAAAAGAGTTACTGAATAAAAATAAATTTTCCGATTATCAGAATGTTCTGAATGAGAAATGGAAATACTTCAAAGCCATTTTTGCACAAGAAAGCGCTAATATTTTTGAATCGGAAGATTACAAACTTTTTTTTGAAAAAAATAAAGTATGGTTAGTACCGTATGCCGCATTTTCTTACTTAAGAGATATAAATAAAACTCCTGAGTTTGGGAAATGGAAAAAATATAAAACATATCATAAGGAAGAAATTGAAGAATTTTCAAGCTCAGAAAGCCCTCACTATAAAGAAATTGCATTTTATTATTTTCTTCAGTATCATCTACACATACAACTTACCGAAGTGCGAAATTATGCCCACAAAAACGGAATAGCAATAAAAAGTGATGTTCCTATAGGTGTAAGTCCTCGAAGCGTAGATGCGTGGGTAGAACCGCAGCTTTTCAACACGAATATGCAGGCAGGAGCGCCTCCCGATGATTTTTCGGTAACGGGACAAAACTGGGGATTTCCTACCTACAATTGGGAAGAAATGGAAAAGGACGGCTATCAATGGTGGAAAAAACGTTTTCAGAAATTTGTGGAATATTTCGATGCGTACCGAATTGATCATATTTTAGGATTTTTCCGCATTTGGGAAATTCCTGAAAAAGACGTCTGGGCATTAACTGGCAGTTTTAATCCTGCATTACCTTATTCTACACACGAGCTTCAACATAAAGGGCTTTGGTGGGATGAAGAACGTTTTCTGAAACCATATTTAAAAGAGCACGTTATAAGAGCCATTTTTGGGAAATATGCCGAAGATGTAATGCGGGAATATTTAGTGATTAACGGCTGGCAAAGTTTTAAATTCAAGCCTGAATTTGATACGCAAAAGAAAATTGAAGCACATTTTTCATCGCTGGGGTATAATTTTACGAATAAAGAAATAGCTATTCGCGATGGACTTTATGAATTACATTGCCAGGTAATTTTTGTAAAAGACAACAGACGAGAAAACATGTTTCATCCCCGTATTTCTATGCATAGCTCTTATAGCTTTAGAGATTTGCCTGACCATACGCGTAAGATATTGGATAGCATTTATATAGAATATTTTTATCATCGCCATAACGAATTTTGGAAAGAACAAGCGTTAAAAAAACTTCCTGCACTTATTTCAGCTACAAATATGTTGGTTTGCGGCGAGGATTTGGGAATGGTTCCATCAACAGTGCCGGAAGTAATGAGACAATTGGAGATGATTAGTTTGGAAATTCAACGAATGCCGAAAAAACCGAATGTGGAATTCGCTATGCCTGCCGATGCTCCTTATTTATCGGTTTGCACCACTTCTACACACGATATGAATCCAATACGCGCTTGGTGGGAAGAAAATCCGGCTATCATACAGCGTTTTTACAATCGTGCATTGGGAATTTCAGGTCCCGCTCCGGAACACTGTAGCGCAGAAATTGCAGAACGAATCGTAAAGCAACATTTAGATTCAACAGCAATGTTAGTAATACTTCCCTGGCAAGATTGGATGGCAACCAATACTAAACTTCGACTAAAAGATCCGAATGCAGAACGCATTAATATTCCGGCAGATCCGCGAAATTTTTGGTGTTACCGCATGCATTTGACGTTGGAAAAATTATTATCTGAAAAGAAATTCAATGCTAAACTCAAAAAAATGATTCAGGAAAGCGGAAGATGAATTAGTCTCTTAGGAGTGCGATTTGCTATTTGTAGTTATTTCTAATTTACAACATGAAACGTCAGACATGGATTTGTTTGACGTTTTTGTTTATTTTGATTAATTTTGTGTCTTAATTTTTATTCCAATGAATAACGAAAGATACAATCAACGTGGAGTCTCCGCATCGAAAGAAGATGTGCACAATGCCATAAAAAATATCGACAAAGGGATTTTTCCCAAAGCATTCTGCAAAATTATTCCTGATTTTTTAGGAAATGACCCGGAATACTGCAACATTATGCATGCTGACGGCGCCGGCACAAAATCATCATTGGCTTACATTTATTGGCGCGAAACAGGAGATTTATCCGTATGGAAAGGAATTGCGCAAGATGCGTTGATTATGAATATTGATGATTTGATTTGTGTAGGCGCAACCGATAATATCTTACTTTCATCTACCATTGGAAGAAATAAAAATCTCATTCCCGGTGAAGTGATTTCTGCCATCATAAATGGAACAAACGAATTGGTAGAAGAATTACGTGAAATGGGAGTGAATATTTACCCTACGGGCGGCGAAACTGCTGATGTAGGCGATTTGGTGCGGACAATTATAGTGGACAGCACCGTTACCTGTCGGATGAAACTTTCCGATGTTATTGACAATGCGAATATTCAGGCTGACGATGTAATTGTAGGGCTATCTTCATCAGGGAAAGCTACTTACGAAAAGGAATACAACGGAGGTATGGGAAGTAACGGACTTACTTCTGCCCGCCACGATGTTTTTGCAAATTATCTGGCAGAAAAATATCCCGAAAGTTACAACAACGATATACCTAAAAAATTAGCGTATTCCGGCGGGTGCAAATTAACCGACAAAATCGAAGGTCTAAACATTGATGCAGGAAAATTAGTTCTCTCTCCTACCCGCACATACGCGCCTGTGATAAAAACTATTTTGGAAAAACTTCGTCCGCATATTCACGGAATGGTACATTGTTCGGGTGGCGCACAAACAAAAATTCTCCATTTTATTGATAATCTGAAAGTAGTCAAAAACAATCTTTTCCCAGTTCCGCCACTATTTAGATTAATTCAGCAACAATCCAACACCGATTGGAAAGAGATGTACAAAGTATTTAACATGGGACACAGAATGGAAATTTATTTACCGAAAGAATTTGCACAAGAAGTGATTGATATTTCACGTTCGTTTAATATCGATGCTCAAATTGTGGGTTATTGCCAATTTGCAGACAAAAAACAAGTTGTAATAGAGAGTGAATTTGGAAGATTTGAGTATTAATCTTTTTATAATAAGAGAATTATAATCTGAACAAAAAGAAAAAATATCAAAAATTTTGTCGAATCGAAATTTTAGTGTATCTTTGCACTCGCAAAAAACAAATGGTACCATAGCTCAGTTGGTAGAGCAAAGGACTGAAAATCCTTGTGTCCCCGGTTCGATTCCTGGTGGTACCACGGAAAGAATAAAAGAGAAAACTGGGGAAGTTTTCTCTTTTATTTTTAACTAAAACTTAATCATTTATGCAAAAAATTAGAAACATAGCTATTATCGCCCACGTTGACCACGGAAAAACTACGCTTGTAGATAAAATGTTATTTGCCGGACATCTTTTCAGGGAAAATGAAAATGCCGGCGAATTGATTATGGATAGCAACGATTTGGAACGTGAACGCGGAATAACCATTTTAGCTAAAAATGTTTCCATCGAATATAACGGAGTTAAAATTAATGTGATAGACACACCGGGACACGCCGATTTTGGAGGCGAAGTAGAACGTGTTTTGAATATGGCAGACGGAGTTTTGTTATTGGTAGACGCTTTTGAAGGACCGATGCCACAAACGCGATTTGTGCTTCAAAAAGCATTACAAATGGGATTAAAACCCATTGTGGTGATAAATAAAGTAGATAAACCAAACTGCCGTCCGGATGAGGTTCATGAAATGGTGTTCGATTTAATGTATCATTTGGATGCAACAGAAGAACAACTTGATTTCCACACCGTTTACGGTTCAGCAAAACAAAACTGGATGTCTGAAGATTGGAAAACGCCTACAGACAATATTAAACCTTTGCTGGATGCCATCATTGAATATATTCCCGCTCCAATTCAGCTGGAAGGAACACCTCAAATGTTAATCACCTCTTTAGATTATTCTTCGTATGTGGGACGCATTGCTATCGGACGCGTTCACAGAGGAACACTAAGAGAAGGAATGGATGTCGCCCTCTGCAAACGAGACGGACGAGTGATAAAATCAAAAATCAAAGAACTCCACACGTTTACAGGTTTGGGACGCACGAAAGCAACAGAGGTAAAATCGGGCGATATTTGTGCTTTGGTAGGAATTGACGGTTTTGAAATAGGAGATACTGTTGCTGACTTGCAAAACCCCGAACCATTAAAACCAATTGCCATTGATGAACCTACAATGAGTATGACTTTTACAAATAATGATTCTCCTTTTTTTGGAAAAGAAGGAAAATACGTTACTTCGCGCCATATTCATGAACGTTTGATGAAAGAATTAGATAAGAATTTAGCATTGAGAGTGGAAAAAAACATTGATTCCGATATTTGGCACGTTTACGGACGAGGCGTTTTGCATTTATCTATTTTGATAGAAACAATGCGTCGCGAAGGTTATGAGCTTCAGGTTGGTCAACCGCAAGTTATTTTCAAAGAAATTGATGGTGTGAAATGCGAACCGGTTGAACAAATGACCATTAATTTACCGGAAGATTGTTCGGGAAAAATTATAGAAATGACGGCAATGCGAAAAGGTGAAATGGTAAGTATGGAAATGGTCGGCGATCGTGTTCAATTGGAATTTTTAATTCCTTCGCGTGGAATCATCGGACTGAGAAACAGCGTATTGACAGCGTCGGCAGGTGAAGCGATTATGTCGCATCGTTTTCTTGAATATCAACCCTACAAAGGTGAAATTGAAAAACGCAACAATGGCTCGATTATTGCTATGGAAACTGGTACAGCGTATGCTTATGCATTGGACAAATTACAAGATCGTGGGAAATTCTTCATTCATCCTCAAACTGAAGTATATGCAGGGCAGGTTGTTGGTGAAAGTTCCAAAGAAGGAGATATGGTAGTAAATGTTACCAAATCGAAAAAACTAACCAATATGCGCGCTTCGGGAGCTGATGATAAAGCCAAACTTGCTCCGCCCATTATTTTCAGTTTAGAAGAAGCGTTGGAATATATTAAAGAGGATGAGTATGTAGAGGTTACGCCTCAAAGTATACGTTTACGGAAAATTTATTTGGATGAAAATGAGAGAAAACGTATGGCAAAAAAATAATTTATTATATTTGTGCGTTCTAATATCAAATTAATTCAACTTTGTATATGAAAAATAGAATCTTATTACTTATTGTGGCAAGTGTTTTGCTATCATTTTCAGCAAAAGCACAATTTGGTATTCGCGTAGGCGTGAATATGGCAAGTGAAATTAATTCTTTTAATCAGGAAGATATAAAGAATAGTTTCAAGTCAAGTAATTTAACCGGTTATCAAGTAGGATTGGTATATCAAACCTATACTAAAGGACTTGGTTTTGAAGTAGGCGCATTGCTTTCGCAAAAAGGGAGCGTATATCAAATAGACACGACAACAACTCTTACTGGTAATTTGACAGAAGCATATAAAGAAATCAATTGTATAAATATCCCTCTTAATTTAAGGTATAGAATTAATATTGGACCTATTGGAGTGTTTGGGCTCGCAGGAATTTATGGTGATTATGCTCTAAATGGAAAAACTGTAGTAGAAGCATTAAATTATGAAAAAAAACAATCCTTTGATGATGTAATGGATAGAATTGATTACGGATACACGTTAGGATTGGGTGTTGAAGCTCTTAAAAAAATACAGCTTGGGCTAAACTGGAGTAGAGCTTTAAAGAAAAAAGATGCCAGCAAAAGTTTTTCCGACATCAATAACTATCAACTTGATAAATCTACAGCCAGATTATTTTCCGTTAATTTAACGTATTTATTCTAATTTTTCTTTTAACCGCTTCGGCAATGAGATTTTCACCAAATTGTAAGAAAGATTTATCCATTCTTGGATTTGGCTCGAAGTAATTTCAGACGAAATATAGACTGTGTTCCAATGGTTTTTATTAAAATGATAACCGGGTTGAACACAGTTATATCTTTCACGCAGTTCAATTGCTAAATCAGGGTCGCATTTTAATGATATCGAAGCGTTTACTTCATCCAAAGGAATAAGTGCAAACATCTTCCCTCCTACTTTCATCACCAGCGTAACATCATCAAACGGAAAAGTTTCTTCCGCTCCTTTTAATGAGAGACAATATTCACGTAGATCTTCGATGTTCATTTTATATTTTGGATTTCTTTTTTATAAACATTCCCAAATCTGTCTTTTACCACCACAGTAATTTCCGATTCAGCTTTTTCGGGTTTAGCTTTAAATAAGTGATTTGTTTCGCCAATACTTAACCATGAGTATTTTTTATTTTCACCCGGTTTATAAGTAATTGCAGCGAGCGGGTCTTTTCCCCAATATTGTTGCATTTCTCCTCTGTAAACTCCGTCTTCGTACCATGAAACTTTCCATTGAGGATCATAATTATACACATTTGCTATAAAATAGTCCGGTATTTCCGAATCTGTTCCCGTATTGTATACCCTAAATTGTTCCGATTTATCAAGACTAACCCCTTTGAAATACCACGACAAATTGTCATTATCCACCAAATATACAGTATAACCTTTAGGAGAACCATCGGTACAAATTTCTCCTTGCCACCACGCAGCACACGCAGCAGCATGTACGTGTTCTAAAATATTTGGCGTCAAAACCGTATTCCATTGGGTATGACTGTGACCTGCAAGAATATGCGTATTGTAGGGTTTCAAGATATTAAATAATGCTTTTTTATTCATCACTTGATTTGACATAGAATAATTATAATTCAGTGGTTCTTTTGTTTCTCCGTAAGTTGTAGGTATATGAACAGTTAAAACCACTGTACTTCCCGGCTTCACAAACTCAAGATCTTTTTCCAACCACAAAAGTTGAGCTTCATCAATATAACCAATATATCGATAAGTGAAACCGTAATAAAAAACATCTTTCAGTACTACATAGTGTATATTTCCTACATTGAAAGAGTAATGAGAAGGTCCGAATGACAATGAGTAGGATTTATCTGAAAGTTCATTTGAACGTTCGTTATAATCCATATCATGATTTCCTATAACCTGATAAAATGGAATGTTTAAACCTTTCAATACGTTTTTATAATCCTGAAAATAAGGCAATTTATCAAAAACCAAATCTCCTGCAGATATTGCGTGAACCGGCATTTTTGGTTGAAGTTTCGCTATGGTAGATTGTACATCTTGTTTTACTTTTTCGAGTAATTCAAACTCGCTTTTTTCTGCAACTTGTGGGTCTGCCCAAAGAATAAATGCGTGTTTTTGTTGAGAAACCGCAGATTTATATATTTCAAAATTTACGATTTGTTCTTTTTTATCTTTTTGCAGAGTAGAATAAAAAACAGGTACTCCATCCATTACAGGAGAGTTATAACCTTTTGGTAACGAATAGTAAATAAAATCACTTTCTGTTGTCGTTATCATTTTATAATTTCCTTTTTCATCAGTCGACACGACATTTTTCCCATCGGTAATCATCACGTTGCCGATTCCTTTTCCCGAAGATATTACGCTGCCTTTTATATTTATGTTACCCGCTATAAGTTGTATATTAAAACTAAACAACAAAACGATTGCGGCAATGGCTGTAATAAACGCTTTCTTTTTCATAAAAATTGATGTGGTATTGATAAAAGTAATATTTTAAGATAATGTTTTCCTTTTACAAATTTAGATAAATAATTTCAATAATTCCTGTGTTTCATTATTCAAATCAATTTCATTTTCATTAAAAAAAGTTGTTTCTATTTCCATGTTTTTCTTGGATGTTACTTTTTTCCACGTTCCTATAATTTGTCCGTTTTCAACTATAATTGGAAAAAAGATTCCATTCACAGAAGCCGCTTTTCTTTGATGTAAATTTGCGATGCTGATGTGTTTTGTTTTATAACTTATCAAAAATTCATCGTAAGCAGGCAGCAAATGAATGGACGATTTTTGAGTTTTATTTTCCTTCGTTTCAGGAGGAAAATAATATGTTTCTTCTTCTATTTTTTCAGAATCAAATTTGCTTTTTAAATCCTCTAATGCCCAACGAATATCTTTTACAGGCAAAAAACTCCACCATGCAAAATCGGCAATGGTTGCAGGAGCGTGGCTAAAGAAAAATCGTTCGGTAAGTTTCAAAATGGATTCTTCACGCGAAAGTCGTTTCTTATCGGGCACTTTTTCCTCCAGTAAAGCATAAGTTTGCCAACGACCTTTCAATGAATTGCTGCAAATAAGCTGCTCCAATTCAGCATTCATTAAAAAATGGGATAATCTATTTTCATCGGTACGGATATTATTTTCGCTGAAGATTTTAGCTATTTTTTCTCGGGTAAGTTCACTTCCTTGTAAATTTTTCTCTAATAATCTATTGGCTTTACTCAAAATCTCTTTGCTTAATTCCAATTGATTGTGTCGTCCTCCAATCATTCTTTTAATCGAATGAGCTGTCAAATCCAGCATCCAATAAATATCATCTTTTGACACGATATGCCACGTCGGGCGCATCAAGTGAGTTCGGATTATTTCACCGTCGTTAAACGTTTTTTCAATGGATTTTACGGAACTATTCTTTGTTCGTAAAGCAATTGCCAACAACGCCATGGGTAAATCCTGCGCTTGTATTGCTCCCATCCATTCCACAAGTTGTTTGGAGGAAGAAAAACAGGATTGGACAATTTGCTGATTTTTCAATCGCTGTATGGAAATATCAGAATAATTCATAATTTCAATCCACAAAGGAGAACAAGAAACATAAAAATTCAAAATTATTTAAAACAACAAGCACAAAGTTACACTTTTTTCTCTGTGTCGCTTTGTGCTCGTTCGGTTTATTTAGAAATGAAATCTGCTAAACGACACAAGAACCGTTCGTCAGTTTCACTTTTGGTTGCACCAGCGTTAATGTTCCGTCGGGATTTTCTGCTGAAAGTATCATTCCTTCGCTGTCAATACCGCGAAGTTTTCTCGGGGCAAAGTTGGCTATAAAGCAAACCTGCGTTCCAACTAATTCTTCCGGATTTGGATAATACGCTGCAATTCCCGACAAAATCGTACGCCCGCCCAAACCATCATCAATTCGGAATTGAAGTAATTTATCCGCTTTCGGTACTTTTTGACATTCCAACACTGTTCCCACACGAATATCCAATCTCTGAAAATCTTCAAAAGCAACGTTTTCTTTTACCGTATTCGGTTGATATGCTGAAAGTTCGTTCGCTTTTTTGGTATCCAATAATTTTTGAACTTGCATTTCAATCTGTGCGTCTTCTATTTTTTCAAAAAGAAGTTCTGCTGTTCCTAACTGATGTCCTTCGGCAAGCAAATCCATTTTTCCTAAATCTACCCAACGGAAGGTTTCCATTGCCAGCATTTGACGTAATTTTTCAGAAGAAAAAGGCAAAAACGGTTCAAAAGCAATAGCTAAATTAGCTGCAATCTGCAAACTCACGTTCAAAATGGTTGCTGTACGAGCCATATCTGTTTTTGCCACTTTCCAAGGTTCCGTTTCCGCTAAATATTTGTTTCCGATGCGTGCCAAATTCATCGCTTCTTTTTGCGCGTCACGAAAATGGAACGTATCAAGCAGTGTTTCTACCTGTTTTTTTACATCGGCAAAATCTGCTAATGTTTGTTTATCGTATTGGTTTAATTCTCCCAGAGCAGGAACTTTTCCGTCAAAATATTTTTGCGTCAAAACAAGTGCACGATTGATAAAATTTCCGTAAATAGCAACCAGTTCATTATTATTGCGCGCCTGAAAATCTTTCCACGTAAAGTCATTGTCTTTAGTTTCGGGAGCGTTGGCAGTAAGCACATAACGCAACACGTCTTGCTTTCCGGGAAAATCTTCCAAGTATTCGTGCAACCAAACCGCCCAATTTCGTGAAGTGGAGATTTTATCACTTTCCAAATTCAAAAATTCGTTAGCCGGAACATTTTCAGGAANAATATAACTTCCTTCCGCTTTCAGCATCGCCGGGAAAACAATGCAGTGAAACACAATATTATCTTTCCCGATAAAATGCAACAAACGGGTTTCAGGATCTTTCCACCATTTTTCCCAATTTCCGTATGTTTCAGGTTGTGCATCGCAAAGTTCTTTGGTGTTTGAAATATAGCCAATCGGCGCGTCAAACCACACATACAGCACTTTTCCTTCGGCGCCTTCCACGGGAACTGGAATTCCCCAATCCAAATCGCGACTTACCGCGCGTGGTTGAAGTCCCATATCGAGCCAGCTTTTGCATTGCCCGTACACGTTTGGTTTCCACTCTTTGTGTCCTTCCAAAATCCATTCTGAAAGCCAATTTTGATATTGATCGAGCGGAAGATACCAGTGTTTTGTTTCGCGCATTTCAGGGATACTGCCACTGATTGCCGATTTTGGATTAATTAAATCGGTAGGACTTAATGAAGTTCCACACGATTCGCATTGGTCGCCGTAAGCATTTTCATTACCGCAATGAGGACATTTCCCTGTAATATATCTGTCTGCCAAAAACTGTCCGGCTTCCGTATCGTAATACTGTTCGGATGTTCTCTCGATGAATTTTCCGTTTTCATACAACGTCTTAAAAAAATCGGACGCCAATTGATAATGAGTTTTGGATGTGGTACGTGAATATATATCAAACGAAATCCCGAAATCGTCAAACGATTTTTTGATAATTCCGTGATAACGATCCACAATATCCTGCGGTGTAACACCTTCTTTTCGGGCTTTAATGGTAATCGGCACGCCGTGCTCGTCAGAACCTCCGACAAATAGCACTTCTTCCCCCTTCAAACGGAGATAACGAACATAAATATCGGCAGGAACATAAACGCCCGCCAAATGTCCTATATGAACAGGACCGTTTGCATAAGGCAATGCAGCAGTTACAGTAGTACGCAGAAAAGTCATTTAGTTGATAGGTTGAATTGTTAAATAGCTGAATTGTCAAATAGTTGAATGGTTGATTATTTGAAAAAAACGTAATACGAATTAACCAATCAACTATTTAACCATTTACCAAAACAGAGCACAAAGATACAAAAAAAGATTATTTTTAATTTGCCCTTAACAATTAAAAAAAATAAGTAATTTTGCCATAAATAATCATTATAAAATAAAATAGAATTCGTGCAATACATATTTAATAGCGAAAAAAACAAAAGCTTTTTCAAGAACTTTGTACTCATCATATTAGGAGTTTTTTCCGCAGCGTTTGGTTTCAAAGGCTTTTTACTTACCAACCATTTTATAGATGGCGGAGCAACAGGAATTTCGCTCCTTCTTTCTATCTTAACAAAGATTCCCTTTTACTTTTTAATATTAGTTATTAATATCCCGTTTATTATTCTCGGTTATAAAGTAATGGGAAAAGTCTTTGCCATTAAAACGTCTCTTGCCATTACGGGTCTATCTGTTGTTTTGGCACTTATACGGTTTCCGAATGTTACCAATGATAATTTGTTGGTGGCTGTTTTTGGAGGTTTCTTTTTAGGTGCAGGAATTGGGCTGGCTGTTCGTGGAGGAGCAGTTATTGACGGTACGGAGATATTAGCGGTTTTTCTTAGTAGAAAATTGAAAACCACTATAGGAGACATTATTTTGATAATCAACATCATTATTTTCTCTACTGCCGCTTATTTTTTAGGCATTGAAAAAGCAATGTATTCTATGATTACTTATATTGCGGCTTCCAAAACACTCGATTTCATTGTAGAAGGTATTGAAGAATATATTGGAGTAACCATCATAGCTGCAGAAAGCGAAGAAATCCGGTGTATGATTATCAAAAAATTGGGACGGGGCGTTACAGTGTATAATGGAAGCGGCGGTTATGCTGTTGAAGGTGAAAAACGCAAAATGGAAATTCTTTATACAGTTGTTACACGTTTGGAAATAAGCAAATTAACCTCAGAAATTGAAAAAATTGAACCGAAAGCGTTTATTGTAATGCATCCCGTAAAAGATACCAAAGGAGGAATGATAAAACAACGTCCGCTGAAGCATTAAAAACAATTTTCACAAAAAAATCCCCTTTCTCCAAAGAGGATTAGGGGGATTTGAATACTCTATTTAGATTTCACTTTTCTAGCTGGCTTACACTTTCCACCAAACGAATAAATTCCCTGCGATAACCGTATTTGTCTTCGTCCAATCCTTTTTTTGCCAATTCAATCACCTTGTCATACGTTGCATCGCCTTTGAAATCGGAATTTCTCAACAACTGACCAAACATAGCTACTGCCATTTGAAAATTCAAATCGGCTGAAGCGTTTGTTTTTGAAACATTTGCCATCACAGGAAGTTCCAATTTTTCACTTGTATTTTCATTGGGTTTTTTATAACGTAATTTTACGGTCAAAAGCTCGTTGGAGTTATTCAAATCCAATTTTTCTTTTGATGATTCTTTCTGATATTTTAATTTATCCACACCTCCGTACGTGTTTTCAACTCCAACGGGAATTATTTCATAAATAGCTGTCACCGTATGTCCCGAGCCCAATTCTCCCGCGTCTTTGGTGTCGTCGTTAAAATCTTCTTTGTTCAACAAACGGCTTTCATAACCCACTAAACGATATGCGTTTACATATTTCGGATTGAATTCAACCTGAATTTTTACATCTTTTGCAACGGTGTACATCGTGCTTCCAAATTCATTCACCAATACCTTGTTTGCTTCTTGCAAATTATCAATATAAGCGTGATTTCCGTTTCCTTTCTCAGCCAAAATTTGAAGTTTGTTGTCTTTATAATTTCCCATTCCGTAACCTAAAACGGTAAGGAAAACGCCCGATTTACGTTTTTCTTCCACCAAATTTTCTAATCCTTTTTCGTCCGAAACTCCCACATTAAAATCGCCGTCGGTACAAAGAATAATGCGGTTGTTTCCTTCTTTTATCAAATTCTTTTCGGCAATTTTGTATGCTAATTGAATTCCTGCGCCTCCTGCAGTTGACCCGCCTGCTTGTAAATTATCAATTGCTTCAATAATTTTTTGTTTATCGGTTCCTTTTGTTGATTCAAGAACAACGCCAGCCGCTCCTGCATAAACCACAATTGCCACGCGGTCTTTTTCGCGTAAATTATTTACCAGTAATTTGATGGAAGATTTTACCAACGGCAATTTATTGGCTTGATTCATAGAGCCCGAAACATCCAACAAAAAAACAAAATTGCTCACCGGAAGATTTTCAGATGGAATTTCTTTGGCTTTTACTCCGATACGCACCAGTTGATGTTTTGTTTGCCAAGGACAAGTCGTTGTTTCCGTCAGGATATTTACCGGATGTTCTCCTGTCGGTTGAGAATAATTGTAACTGAAATAATTAATCATTTCTTCCACACGCACTGCATCTTTTTCGGGTTTTTGTCCGTTATTAATCATTCTGCGGATATTGCTATACGATGCAGCATCCACATCCAACGAAAAAGTGGAAAGCGGTTCATCTTTTGCCGATTTAAAGCGGTTTTCGCTGAATTTCCCATATTCTTCAGTGTTTGTAGTTGAGTAATATTGAGGAACAAAAGAACTGTATCCTCTGATTCGAATTCCCGCAACTTTACCCGAAAGAGCATTATTGTAACCTACAGTCGCAACCGAACCTGTGAGATCTTTTTTCTCTGTGGTTCCATATCCTATTACAACCACTTCGTCTAATGTTTTTGCTTCTTCTAAATAAATATTTAATAATGTATCTGATTTCACTTTAATTGTTTGTTTTACAAAACCAATGTAAGAAAATTCCAGCTTCTTGTTTTTTTTTACTCTTATTTTGTATTGTCCATTTACATCGGAAACAACACCGTTTGTTGTTCCTTTTTCACTTACCGAAGCTCCAATAATTGGTTGGTGGTCGGTTTTACTAAACACTGTTCCGTGCACATTTATTTCTTGTGCCATAATTCCTGCTGAAAATGCTGTAAATAGAAGCATCAAGTTCATTTTTTTCATTCTTGTTTTCATAATAATTTATTTTTAATTGATGAATGTTTTTTGGAAGAAGACGTTAGTTTTTGCGTTTTTACTTATTTGATGCAATTCTTTCAAAAATTCCATAAAACAGAATAAAATATTTTTTAATTTTGTGAAAAGTTCCTCTCACTCGAGAGAGACTTGCCTGCGGCAGGCAGGGATTTAGGGTGAGGTCAAACTTGTTTTTAAACATTTTTCATTGAAAGACAAAGGCAAAATATCAAATTTATCGAACGAAGAATTACTTGATTTTTATAAGAAAGAGAGCCGTTCCGAATATTTTGCCGAGCTTTACAAGCGTTACATTCCTTTAGTATATGGTTTGTGTTTGAAATATTTGGGGAATAAAGATGATGCTCAAGACGCTGTAATGGATATTTATGAAGAGGTGAGTAAAAAAATTTTTCAGTATGAAATCAAGAATTTTCATACTTGGTTGTATTCGGTAGCTAAAAATCATTGTTTGGGAAAACTGAGAAAAGAAAACAAGAACGTTTTCTTAAATATTGACCACATCATTATGGAAAATGAGGAAAATTTTACTCTAATAGATGGAGAAAGATCGGAAAAAGAAGAAAGAGCCTTGAGTTTTTGTTTAAATGAATTGAATAAGGAACAACGAAAAAGCATCGACCTTTTTTATTTTGAAAATAAATCGTACGCCGATATTGCAGATGAAACAGGATTTACACTTGAAAAAGTAAAAAGCTATATTCAAAACGGAAAACGAAATTTGAAGAATTGTATTTTGAGAGTATTAAATGGCAACTAAATTTCTCACAAAGACGCTAAAACGCAGTTTTTTATTTACTTAGCGCTTTGCGTAACACAAAAAGATGAACCTAAAAGATTACATACAAGGTAAAAGGCACGGTAAAGAAGCCAATGAATTGGAACGGAAAGCGATGAACAATGCTTTTCTGCAAGACGCATTGGATGGTTTTGATACTGTGCAAGGAGAGCATTTGCCTGTAATTGAAGAGCTTGAAAAACGTATTGGAAAAGAAAAGAAACCTAAAAAAAATAATCTCCGTATTTACGCTTGGGCTACAGTTGCAATTATTGCTTTGTTTTTAGGATTTCAATTTTTCAAATGGTTGCAACCGGATGAGTTAATCAACACTCCGGTAGTGGCAACAAAAGAAACAAAATTGAAACCGGATACAATTATTTTGCAACAACCGCCAAAAGATACAAGGTTGGTTTCAGATAACATTAAGAAAACCACCAAACAAAGCATTAAAAAGAAGCCTGAAATAAAAGCTTCTCCACCGGCAGAAACAGAAGATACCTTGGAAGAAGTTACAGCTATAGGCTTCAATACAGAAAAACGCTCCAATTTGGATTATGTAAACTCGATGACTTCTTTAAAAAGCAAAGAATTAGGATTTGATTCTCGGCTTGATTCTACTAATGATTTATATGGATATCTTTCTTCTGCAAATAAACAGATAAACACGAATTCTTTACAAGGGAAAGTGGCGGGAATCAGCATTCAGCAATATGAGAATGCTTCTTTGTTAAAAAATGATTCTATGAAGTATAATTCAAGTCTATCTGGTAGAATTGCGGGAATAGATGTTGCAAAAAATCAAAATAATATCCGTATAAGAGGAACAAGTTCTCTCTCTAATAATTCTCCTATAAAAATAGTAAAAGGAAGGTTAATTGACGAAAACAGAGAACCTATTATAGGAGCAAATGTGACTTTGAAAAATACTCATTACGGAACTACAACAAATACAAATGGAGAGTTTTTCTTTGTTTTACCACAAGGGGAAAAAGACAGTTTGCTTGTAGCTTCTTACATTGGATATGAAAACAAAGAACTTGCATTGAATAAAAATTTGGGTGATGTTCAGCTTTATCCAAACGAGATGGCATTAAATGAAGTTGTTACCATTGGTTATGGAACGAAAAAAAGTATTTTCGCCAAAAAATATCATTACGGCGAGAAAGAATTCATAGATTACTTCAAACAAAACTACGATAAAAATATCTGTCCTGAACAAAAAATAGACATTAAAGCCACATTCAAACTCAATGAATACGGACGTCCGACTGAAATAAAAACAGTAAAAACAAATTGTCCTGAAATGGAAAGTGAAGTGAAAAAGTGGTTGGAAAAATCCCCCAATTGGACAAACCGGAATAAAGAAATATCTTTAAAATTCAGTATAAAGAATTAAATTTCAATTTCTTTCCTTATATTTGTATCAAAACTTCAAAATCTTACCATTATGTTATTTCTCATTATTCTTGGAATTGTTGCATTTATTGCCGGAGTGAATTTAAGTCGTCAAAACAATCAATTTAAAAGATACGGCAATATTGTAAAAATAGCCGGCGTTGCCATTTTTATTTTGGCTTTGTTATTTGCTTCTATTGTGCAAATTGAACCGGGTGAAATCGGCGTACAGAAACTTTTCGGGAAAGTAAGCGACAGAGTTCTTACGAGCGGGCTTAACATAAAAAATCCTTTAGTAGAAGTGGTTCCGTTTAATATCAAAACGCAAAACTACACTATGTCGGGCGTGACGGACGAAGGCACCAAACAAGGCGATGATGCTATTCGTGTTCTTTCTGCCGATGGTTTGGAAGTAGTAATTGATTTAACTGTGCTGTACCGTGTTATTCCAACCGAAGCGCCGCGTATTTTACAGCAAATTGGAACAGATTACGAAATTGTCATTGTGCGTCCTATATGCCGCACAAAAATACGCGACAACGCTGTTTATTATGAAGCTGTTGCACTGTATTCATCAAAACGAGATGAATTTCAGGACCGAATTTTCAAAAGTATCGAAAAAGATTTCAGAGCGCGCGGTTTAATATTGGAGCAACTTCTGGTGCGTAATATTACACTTCCTCCTTCGGTAAAAGCAACAATTGAATCTAAAATAAATGCGGAACAAGAAGCGCAAAAAATGACTTTTGTACTGCAAAAAGAAAAACAAGAAGCCGAACGTAAACGTGTGGAAGCGCAAGGAATTGCCGATTATCAGAAAATAATCACTTCTACCTTGAGTGATAAACAGCTCCAGTATGAATTTATAAAAGCCATTTCAAATTCGCCAAACTCAAAATTAATTATTGTTGGAAACGGGAAAAGCGGAACTCCCGTGATTTTAGATGCAAAATGATTCTTAAAAAGAGTGAGTCGGAAAAACAAAAAAAAGAAACAATTTTTAATTTAATTAATCATCTGAATATTAGTTATTTGTAAAATATTTTTAGTGGCGCACAATAATATTGTTAATTTTGCAGAACAAATCTGATAGTTTTGCATTATCTTTGTAGTTGATTTTCAAACAACATTAATAACGATTTCATGCCTATGAAAAAATTTACTCTTATAGTATTTTCGACGCTTTTGGGAGTTTTGGTTCTACTGGCACAGAAAAATTCAAGTGTGTTTGATAAAAACAGCACGGAAGCTACTTATCAACAAAAACAAAGTGCATCCGATAATAATTCTGCTCCAAGATTTATATTAAACGGTAAGGTTTTAAATATCTCCAATATAGAAAACGGAACGACTGTAGAAATTTACAGCGCTTTGGGAGCTAGAGTGCAAAGCGTGGTTTATAACGGAAATCCTATTTCGCTTACAAATTTAAACAAAGGGATTTATATTGTCAGAGCCGGAAAATATACGCAAAAAATAATGCTGTAACAGGACCAAAACAAAACAAAGTTTAACCGAAATTCTTTTTGAATTTCGGTTTTTCTTTTTAAATCTACAAAAAAGAGACTAAAAAATATATTTTTCAGACATTTTAGTAAGTTTACGGCAAAAAGGAAATCATATATGGAAATTATGTGTATTTTTGTTGCTATCTATACCATAAGTTTATGACTACGCCTCGCTTTCTTAAAAATATTTACGTATTTTACAAGGATGGATTTAAAAATATGACCATAGGTAAAACCCTTTGGATTATAATTTTAGTAAAACTTTTTATTATGTTTGCCGTCCTTAAAATATTCTTTTTCCCCGATTTGCTTGGCAAATACAAAACTAAAGACGAAAAGGCAAATCACGTTCAAATGGAATTGATAGACAAGACAAATAATCAAAACAATTAATAAAAATTTAATACCAAATTTAAACAACAAAATTTTTATGGAATTATTAGATGCTTCTTTAATTAATTGGTCGCGGGCTCAATTTGCTATGACCGCTATGTATCACTGGCTCTTTGTTCCGCTCACTTTGGGACTTGGTCTGATCATCTGCTTGATGGAATCCATTTATTACCGAACCGGTAAAGAAGAATGGAAAAAAACAACCAAATTTTGGATGACCATTTTCGGTATTAACTTCGCCATTGGAATTGCAACCGGAATTATTCTCGAATTCCAATTCGGCACAAACTGGTCGAATTACAGTTGGTTGGTAGGTGATATTTTTGGAGCGCCACTTGCTATTGAAGGCGTATTGGCATTCTTTATGGAAGCTACGTTTATCTCCATTATGTTTTTCGGTTGGAATAAAGTAAGTAAAGGATGGCATTTAGCTTCAACCTGGCTTACGGTTATTGGAGCTACGCTTTCTGCCCTCTGGATTTTGGTAGCAAATGCCTGGATGCAATATCCTACAGGAATGGAATTTAATCCTGCCACTTTCCGCACCGAAATGGTCGATTTTTGGGCTCTACTAAAATCACCGGTAGCAATTAATAAATTTTTCCACACAGTTAGTTCAAGTTGGATTCTCGGTGCATTATTCGTTGTGGGGATAAGTTCATGGTATTTATTGAAAAAACGTGAAATTGAGTTTGCCAAACGAAGCATTAAGGTTGCTGCTATTTTCGGTTTAATTGCAGCGTTAATTACTGCTGTTACAGGTGATGGTTCCGGATATCACGTAGCACAACAACAACCAATGAAACTGGCTGCTATGGAGGGACTTTATAAAGGACAACAAGGAGCAGGTTTAGTAACCGTTGGGATGCTTAAGCCGGGTCAAAAATACGATGATAACACCGACCCGTATGTTTTTGCCATAAAAGTACCTAAAATGTTGTCATTCTTGGGCTACCGTGATTTTGATGCATTTGTACCCGGAATTGCTGACATTATTAATGGCGGATACGATTTACCTGATGGAACAAAAGCGCTTTCTTTTGCGGAAAAACAAACACGCGGAAAAGCTGCGATTGCCTCATTAAAAGCATTTAAAGAAGCTCAAATGGCAAATGATACCGCAGCTATGGCAAAAAACAAAGCAGCTCTAAAACAAGATTTTGCCTATTTCGGGTATGGCTATCTTGACCAACCTGAAGATTTAATTCCAAACGTACCGCTTACATTCTACGCTTTCCACATTATGGTGGCATTGGGATTTTTCTTCATTCTACTTTTTGCTGTAGTTATTTTCCTCGACTATAAAGATAAAATACAACAATTCAAATGGGTATTATGGATAAATGTAATTTGCATTCCATTAGGATATTTAGCAAGTCAATTAGGATGGGTTGTTGCAGAAGTTGGACGGCAGCCATGGGCTATTCAGGATATATTACCTTTAAAAGCAGCCATATCTAAACTGGACACTTATTCTGTGCAAATCACTTTCTTCCTGTTTTTAATACTGTTTACCGCATTGTTAATTGCAGAACTAAGAATAATGGTCAAACAATTTAAAAAAGGTCCGTCTGCTGAATAAGAGATGTTATAAATCCTAATTATTAACTTTAAAAACACATATTATTATGATAACATATTCATTTCTTCAACATTATTGGTGGTTTTTAGTTTCGCTTTTAGCCGGACTACTTTCTTTCCTGCTTTTTGTTCAGGGCGGACAAACCTTGTTATTTTCATTAGGAAAAACGGAAGACGAACGTCGTTTACTTGTAAATGCCATAGGAAAGAAATGGGAATTCACATTTACTACCCTGGTAACTTTCGGAGGTGCATTTTTCGCATCGTTTCCTTTGTTTTATTCTACAAGTTTTGGAGGAGCATATTGGGTATGGATGCTGATTTTATTTTGTTTCGTAATGCAAGCTGTATCGTATGAATATCAAAACAAACCGGGAAATTTATTTGGAGTAAATACATATCGCGGATTTTTGTTTTTCAACGGATTAGCCGGAACTTTCCTTATCGGAGCTGCTGTTGCAACGTTTTTTACGGGCTCCCTATTCAGTGTAAATAAAATGAATATTACAGAGTCTATTGCTCCTGTTATCAGCCAGTGGGAAAGTCCGCTTCACGGTTTGGAAGCATTATTTGACGTACGTAACTGGCTTTTAGGACTCGCCGTATTTTTCTTGGCTCGTACGTTGGGAATTCTCTTTTTCAAAAATCGTATAAATTATGAAGAACTGGAAAAACGTTTCACCAAAGCGTTACTAGTGAATGCCATACCTTTCGTAATTTTCTTCTTAGCATTTGTTATTTGGATTCTTTTTGGAAAAGGTTTTGCCGTAAATCCTGATACCAAAGCAGTAACATTGGAATCTATGAAGTATTTCAATAATTTACTTCAAATGCCAATTGTTTTGGTGGTTTTCCTTATTGGTGTTGTTTTAGTGCTTTACGGAATTATTGTGTCATATCTTAAACCCGAATGGCGTAAAGGTATTTGGTTTTCGGGAGTAGGAACAGTACTTACCGTAACGATGCTGCTTTTACTTGCCGGATATAATAATACCGCATATTATCCTTCTACTTTTGGCGATATGAGCAGTTCGCTGACTATTGCAAATTCATCATCCAGTGAATTTACTCTTACAGCAATGTCAATTGTTTCTTTAATTATACCTATTGTGCTTGTTTATATTTTCTTTGCTTGGCGTTCCCTTGAAAAGAAACGCATTACATTGGATGAAATAAACGATAAAGACAGCCACGCTTATTAAAATTAGAAATAAGAAGTTAGAAATAAGAAAATCCAATCTGAAATTTCAGGTTGGATTTTTTGCTGTCGAACTATAAATAAAACTCTTTTTAAATCAATTTTTCATCTAAAAATGATTGAAATGTTTTTTTGTAAGATTCTGAAACAGGAATATATACTTTATTAAATACAATTCTGTTTCTATCCACAACTTTTATTTTCTCTTTATTTACGATAAATGACTTGTGGACACGCATAAAACGACTGGTAGGAAGCATATCTTCCATAGCTTTCATTGAAATATGTGAAATAATCGGATGAACATTTTCTTCCGTGTAAATCTTTATATAATCTTTCAATCCTTCTATGTATAATATTTTGTCTAAATCAACTTGCAGTAATTTGTAATCGGCTTTTACAAAAATGCTTTTTTGAGTGTCAGCAGTTGTATTTTGTCCAAGTTGATACCATCGCAACGCCTTATTTGCAGCTTGTAGAAATTCCGAATAACTGAATGGTTTAAGCAAATAATCAATAGCGCTAACTTTATAACTTTCGAGCGCATATTGCTGAAAAGCGGTAGTGAAAATTATTTTTGTTTTCTCAGGAATTAATCTTGCGAATTCCATCCCTGTTAATTCCGCCATTTGAATATCTAAAAAAATCAAATCGGGCGGTATATTTAACACAGCATCCATTGCTTCCAATGCAGATGAAAATTTCCCTGTCTGCTTGAGAAAGGGAGTTTTACTTACGTAGCTTTCAAGTAAAGCTAACGCCAAAGGTTCATCATCAATAATGAAGCAATTGAGTATCATAATTTTTCAAAGCTGAATGATTAATTCCGTTTGGTACACATCGTTTTCTACCGTATTTATAAACGCGTACTTCTCAGGATAGATTATTTCCAATCTGCGACGAATATTTTCCAATCCTATACCGGAACCGCTGTAATCATTTTCATTTTTCGGAAAATAACTATTGAGTATTTTGCATATTAATTTATTATCTTCTTCCAAACGTATTTCTATACTGATGAATGATTTTTTGCCGGGACTTATACCGTGTTTAAATGCATTTTCTACGATAGGAATAAATAACATTGGAGCGATTTTTAGTTTACTGTTAAGCACCGAATCTACATTCATATCTACTTTTACATCCGAAGTAAGACGGATACGCATTAATTCCACATAGTTTACAAGAAACTGAATTTCGTGGCTTAGCGGAACTTTTTCATCGTTATTTTCATATAAGACATAGCGTAAAAGTTTACTTAAATCAAGTACTACCGATTGCGCTTTTTCAGGACTGATTGCAATCAGCGAATAGATATTATTCAGCGTGTTAAAAAGAAAATGCGGATTGAGTTGCTGACGCAAATTCTGAAGTTCAGCTTCGGTGCGTTTTTTTTCCCCTTCTTCATTTAGCAGGTCTAATTCATACCATTTTCCGGTAACTTTTATTGCCATACTCAACGCTATGGCAATAATGAGCGGAAAAATATCTTTGAATAATATCGTAGCCGCCGGATATTCCATTGTAGGTGGAGGCGTCAATTTTTGGTCAATATGAATTTCAGGTAAATTTATCTTACATAAATGCACCAAATATCCCACAATTATTATCAGAACAAGATTATACAGCACAAACTTCCAAACTTGCCTGCGATACAACACTTTTTCAATGAACACAAAAAAATTGAGATAAAAAACAATCATCAAAGAGAGGATTGTAATTCCGTGATGCAAAATTTTCACCCCTAAGTCACTATAAGAATTTCTCCAAAACGTAAAAAATGGCAAGCTGAAGAAAAGTCCCCACAACAAAAGATGCATTACTATCTGGGCTATTTTTTTATTCTGACTCCTATCCATTTTGGTGAATGATTTGTTGCAAATATAGTAATTTATTCAAGAAAAACGACATACAAGAAGACATTACTCGTATCTTAAAGCTTCAATTGGATCGAGTTCCGAAGCATTTTTTGCCGGGTACCATCCAAAAAACACACCTGTAAATGTACAAACAATAAACGACAGAACCACAGAATAAGCCTGAATGGAAATAGGCCACGATATTGCCATTTTTACAACCATTGAAATTCCTACTCCCAAGATAATTCCGATAATTCCTCCTGTTACGCTGATAATGATGGCTTCAATTAAAAACTGCATCAAAATATCTCTGCCTTTTGCGCCAATTGACATACGCAAACCTATCTCCTTTGTTCTTTCTTTTACGGAAACATACATAATATTCATAATTCCAATACCGCCTACTATAAGTGAAATTCCTGCAATACAAGCAAGTAACAACGTCATTGTGTTTGTAGTAGAGGTAAGCATACTGCTTATTTCTTCCTGCGTACGAATGTTGAAATCATCGTCATCTGATGGTTTCAGTTTATGATTTGTCCGCAAGAGAGTACTAATCTCTTCAGTTGCATTTTTAGTTACTTTTTCATCAGTTGCCGATGCAAAAATACCTTGAATATACGTAATAGCTAAAATACGTTTTTGAATAGTAGTATAAGGCGCTAATACAATATCGTCCTGATCCATCCCCATACTGTTATACCCTTTTGCTTTTAAAACCCCGATAACTGTAAACGGTATTTTATTAAAACGTATCACTTTTCCGATGGGATTTTCCCCGTTTGTAAAAAGATTTTTCACAATGGTCTGCCCTATTACACAAACTTTTGCCGATGAACGAATTTGCTGTTCATTAAACATCGTGCCGTCTTCAATAGTAAGTTTTCTAATATCGGGATAATCGGCATTTACTCCCGAAATAGAACTTGGATAATTATTAGAGCCGTAAATAAACTGTCCGCTTCCTGAAACAGACGGTGAAATTAATGAGATTTCTTTTACCTTGTTTTTGATAGCGGTGTAATCTTCCATTTTAAGAGACTGCATATTACCACTGCTCATACGTACACCTCCCATCATTCCCGCTCCCGGTTGTATCATTATCATATTAGAACCCATATCGGAAATTTGACTTTGGATGCTGGCTTTAGATCCTTGACCAATGGCAAGCATTGTAATAACAGATGCCACGCCTATAATAATTCCCAACATAGTGAGAAAAGCACGTAACTTATTGTTGCTAAGTGCACGAAACGATATTTTAATAAGATTTCCAGTATTCATAATTTTCTATTTTTCGTTTATCTTTTAAAATAAAACAATCCAATCTAAAAGTTAATCTTCCTGTTTTGGAAGTGCGTCTAAAGCAACTTTTGCCGATTCTATTTTTTCATTTTTCATATCCTTGATAATTTTACCATCCTTTAGCACAATATTTCTGCTCGAAAATGAAGCCAATTCAGGATTGTGTGTAACAAAAATAATGGTACGACCTTTTCGGTAAAGTTCTTGAAAAAGAACAATGATTTCGTAAGCCGTATGCGAATCAAGATTACCGGTAGCTTCATCCGCTAAAATCAACACCGGATCGTTTACCAAGGCGCGCGCGATAGCTACACGCTGCATTTGACCTCCTGACATTTGATTGGACTTGTGATACATACGGTCGCCAAGTCCAACGGATTGAAGCGCTTGGGTTGCTTTTTCTTTCCGTTGTTTAGAAGAATACTCAGGATTGTAAATCAAAGGAAGTTCCACATTTTCGAGTGCGGTAGTTTTAGGTAACAAATTGTACGATTGAAATACAAAACCGATTTTTCGATTGCGGATTGTAGAACGTTCATTTTTGTCCATTTCACCTACAGAATGTCCGTCAAGAAGATATTCGCCTGCTGTAGGAGTATCCAAACATCCGAGCTGATTGAGCAACGTTGATTTCCCGGAACCGCTGGAACCCATAATGGTTACAAATTCGCCTTCTTCAATACTAAACGAAACCCCGCGTAACGCGTGCACAATTTCTTCTCCCACTTGGAAATCTCGTTTAAGATTATTTATTTCTATGATTTTTTTACTCATTACTTTCAACTTAATGGTTGATTAAGAATATTTTATTCAAAATATTTTATTATTTCTTTTTATTTGATCCGGGACGCTTTGGCATAAAAGGACTTGAACCTGAAGTTTCCTGACTACTTTGAGTTAAACTACTTGCGTCCAAAATAATTGAATCTGAATTGCTTATTCCGGATATTAATTCTGTATTTACTCCATCGGTTTCACCAATTTGTATTAATGTTTTTTTCAGCGTATTGCCGTTTTGTATCCAAATGACTTTTTCATCGTTTTTGAAATCTTTTTGATGGACATTATTTTCAATAGTATAGCCGTTTTGAATTAATGTGGTTGTATCAGGTTTAAAACTCAACGCTTTGTTGGGAATTGTTTTTACATTATCTTTTTCCAAAGTGTAAATGGTAATATTTGCTGTAAGTCCGGGTTTTAATTTCAAATCGGGATTGGGCGCATTCACAATTACCTGATAAGTAACCACATTGGAAGTTGTAGTNGGATTTANTCTNACTTGTGTNATGGTTCCGTCAAANACATCGTCAGGATAAGCATCNACAGTGAAAGTTACGTGNTGATTTANTTTNACNTTTCCTATNTCGGCTTCATCAACATTGGCAACTACCTGCATTTTTGTTAAGTCGCGGGCAATAATAAACATTGTAGGTGTGCTAAAACTTGCGGCAACGGTTTGTCCTTCTTCTACCGCACGCGACAGAACAACTCCNTCAATNGGAGAATAAATGGTGGCGTAACTCAAATTNGTTTTGGCTTTNTNCAANCCGGAAACNTTTTGTTTNTAAGCCGATTCTGCTTTTTCATACGAATANTTAGCTGTTTCATAATCTGTTTCNCTTATCANATTTTGNTCGTGAAGTTCTTTTGCGCGGTCAAAATTCTTTTTTTGATATGCGTACTCTACTTTGGACGATTGAACTGCCAATAATTGCGTGTTGTATTCCGTTTGTAAATTTGTTTTATCNATTTCGGCTAAAACTTGTCCNTTTTTTACTTCCGAATTNTAATCTACGTANATTTTTGANACTTTNCCTGAAACTTGTGTACCTACAGTTACTTCCGTTATAGGTTCAATCGTTCCGGTGGCAGTTACGGTAGTAACAATTTTATTTGTTTCTGCCTGTACCGTTTCTATTTTTATTTTCTTGTCTGATTTTGCCCCGACAACACATTTTACACATATTAAAATTAATATGATGCTTACAATGCTAATGATGATTATCCTTTTTCTTTTCATTTTATTTTGATTTTATAATTTTTTAGAGAATTAAAATTTATTGTCTTATTTATTTTATTTCCAATGGAATATCCTGATATAAATTTAATATCTGCACATCTACAATGCTCACATATTTCGATTGCATCTGGCTTTGACGAGCTGACAATAAATTATTTTTTTCAGTAAGCAGTTCAAGTGTGTTTTTCATACCCAAATTGAATTGCTGTTGGATTAAATTGTAGCTCTTTTCCAATGCTTTCACTTTTTCTGTTGATGCCTGATATTGGCTTTGGGCAGAAAGAGCGTCTTGATATACGGTTTCAATTTCTTTAAGCAAACTCTTTTCTGCGTCCTGCGTGCTTAACTTTGCAGTTTGTTCACTCAATTTAGCTTTTTCCAAAGTTGATTTATTTTGTCGGTTTGTAAAAATCGGGATATTCACAGAAACGCCCACTCCGGCGTTTAACCCGTTACTAAGCTGGCTTCCAAACGATGTGCTGTACTCCGTATTATGCCCTGTTCCAACGCTGCCATTCAAACTTACCTTAGGCAAAAAACTCGCTTTTGCTTTTTCTATATCTAATTGCGCTATTTGTATTCCTGCTTTTTCCGCTTTAATTTGCGGCATCACATCCAATGATGTTTCATAAATAGATTGGAGGGAAGTTAATGGTTTGAGTACATCAAGNGAAGTCAAAGATGGAATTACTAAATCCATTTCATCTTCCGGATTTAATTCTANTAGTTGTTTCAATTCCAGTTTGGAGGTACTTAACGTGTTTTGAGCCACGACAAGCTGATATTTATCAGAGCTTAACTGCGATTCCAATTGTGCTAAATCTACACTTGAAACACTTCCCGCTTTTAGCATTTCTTTTCCTCTGTTATACTGATATTCGGATGTTTTTACCGTTTCCTCATATACTTTTACAGCTTCGTCGGCATATAATATTTTAGCGTATGTTTGCAAGATGGACATTTGAATGCTTTTTTCCGACTGCAAAATAGAATATCTTGCAATATCTTCGTTCAGTTTTTGCTGTTCGATACTTTTTTGAGTTTTTCCACCGTCAAACAACAATAAACTACTGCTTAATCCATAATTTCCGGTATAATTCCAAGAATTTGTTCCAAATGGATAAACGCCTACATTTTGTCCGATATTTGCCGACAGGTTTGGAAGAAGTTGTGCTTTTACTTCTTTTGTGGAAACTTCGCTGGTCTGCAAATCAACTTTTGCTTTTTTAATTTGAATGTTGTTTTCCAACGCGTAATTGATACATTCACTCAAATCCCATTGTTTAAGTTGTGTTTGTGCAAATAAACTTACAGGAAACAACGTAGCAAAAATGATGAATGTCTTGATTTTTTGTATTGTTTTCATAATTACCTTTAATTTGGGTTCAAAATTATATCNGACAATTTTCTGCTACAATTAATTTAGACAAAAGGACGGTTTTTATCGACAAATAGCAATAATTCTCGTTTTAAATAATTGCTTTTAAAGTTGNAACCTCTGTTTTTTGCAAAAAAATAATTTTGTGCACCTTTATGATAATATAATTACCCCTGACAAACGATTAAAATGATTATTTTTGTTTCGAATTAAATTTTATAAAATGAAAAACATCATTCTAACATCCATTTTCATCATTGCTTTGACATTTCACACAAATGCACAAACAACTGATTATCCTTATCAAGGNGTTCCTTTTAATCATGTAAAACTAACGGATNAGTTTTGGTCTTCAAGAGTAGAGACGAATCGCACCGCAACNATCCCAAGTTCATTTCANAAGTGNGAAACNACCGGNCGTNTGCANAATTTTGTAAATGCCGCCAATAAAACCGGTAAATTTCTTACCACNTTNACTTTNGACGATACCGATATTTATAAAACCATCGAAGGGGCTTCTTTTTCTCTATCCGTTTATCCCGATGTACATTTAGATAAATATGTGGATAGTTTAATTACAATCATCGCCAAGGCGCAAGAACCCGATGGCTATTTATACACCGCACGCACCATAAATCCTGAAAAACCATTTGGTTGGGCTGGAAAAGAACGCTGGGTAAATGAATCGCAACAAAGCCACGAATTATATAATGCGGGACATCTTTATGAAGCTGCGGCGGCACATTATTTGGCTACCGGAAAACGTAATTTATTAAATATCGCTTTGAAAAATGCCGATTTGCTGACTCAAGTATTTGGACCCGGGAAAAGAAACGATGCTCCCGGACACGAAATTGTAGAAATGGGTTTAGTGCGATTGTATAGAATTACCGGAGAAAAAAAATATTTAGATTTAGCTAAATTCTTTATTGATAACCGTGGAAAACGAATTGACAAAAACAGATCTTATTGGCAGGATCACGAACCTGTTACACAACAAAAAGAAGCCGTTGGACATGCTGTGAGAGCTGCTTATTTGTATTCGGGTGTAGCGGATGTAGCAGCGCTGACGGGAAATAAAGAGTATTTAAGCGCCATTGACAGCATTTGGGAAAATATGGTTTCAAAAAAATATTACATTAACGGAGGAATTGGAGCGCGTTCTGACGGCGAANGNTTTGGAGNNAATTATGANTTGCCAAACAANTCGGCTTATAATGAAACTTGCGCCGCCATTGCCAATGTTTACTGGAATTTNAGAATGTTTGANCTNCACGGNCAATCCAAATATATCGATGTGTTGGAAAGAAGTTTGTATAACAATGTACTTTCAGGAGTNAGNTTGGACGGGACAAAGTTTTTCTATCCCAATCCGTTAGCCGCCGATGGAACTTATNTACGCCAAGCGTGGTTTGACTGTTCGTGTTGCCCCACCAATTTAAGCCGTTTTATTCCTTCCGTATCNGGTTATATTTATGCTCAAAAAGAAAATAATCTGTATGTGAATTTGTTTGTGGAAAGTTCTGCGAATATAAAACTGNATNCAAANCAAAGTNTAGAAATCAGNCAAAAAAGCAATTATCCTTGGGATGGANATATTGAATTCACAATNAATCCNAAACAAAAAGGAAAATTNGCNGTACGTCTGCGTATTCCGGGTTGGGCNNTCAATCAACCNGTACCGAGTGATTTGTATTCNTATATCCAACCGAAAACAAATAATCTCAAACTGAATGTAAACGGAAAAGAAATTACACCTATAGTAGAAAATGGATATGCTGTGATTGACAGAATATGGAAAAAAGGAGACAAAATCAGCTACATTCTCCCGATGGAAATTAAACGTGTCATTGCCAATGAAAATGTGGAAGCCGATCGGGGATTAGTAGCATTGGAACGTGGTCCTATATTGTATTGTTTGGAAAGTACGGATAATAAATTCGATTTGAACAGTACAATTATTCCGGATAATGCAGATTTAAAGCTCGTTTACGACAAAAATATTTTTTCAGGAACATACACTATTCAAGGGGAAGGAATTATGATAAGTCCAAATTCAGATGGTTTATCCTTCGTTTCAACAAAGAAAACCTTTACGGCTATTCCGTATAATGTTTGGGATAACCGAGAACCTGCAGCTATGCGTGTATGGTTGCCAAGAACAGTAAATCAGTTCAAACTTTCCGAGGAATAATTTTAGATAGCATCTCCAGCGAAAGCTGACATACAAAAATGTACGTTAAAAGATAAAAAATCCGTTGACGTACATTTTGTTTTTTTTATTCCTCAAGTGTGGATATATTTACGGAAATAAGCCCTGTTTTTTTATAAAAAAAATGTTAATCTCTTTTTATATAATTCTCAAAAATACAATAAAATGATATTTTTTCAGTACTTTTGCATTAATTTATTAAAAAATAAATTGTTTTGATTATCAAATAGTTACAAAAAATATATTTTTATGAAACCAATGATTAAAAGTCCCTTGCAAATAGCCCGGGCAAGTTATCGACCAAAAGTACCAATCGCACTACAAGGCAATGTCATTATTAAAACCGGAAAANCNACCGAATCCGTTGCCGATCAGGAAGATATAAAAAAGCTCTTCCCTAATACATACGGAATGCCTTTACTAAACTTTGAACAAGGCGAACCAAAAACACATAAAGCTGTGAATGTGGGCGTTATACTTTCCGGAGGACAAGCTCCCGGAGGACACAATGTTATTTGCGGACTTTTTGACGGATTGAAAAAACTCAACCCTCAAAATAAATTATATGGTTTTTTAGGCGGACCAAGCGGATT